>JBALXR010000121.1:0-7859 GCA_036960525.1 Marinobacter sp. | reverse complement strand
GCGCTGGCGGGCGTATTGATTGCAGTATTGGTATTGGTATTGGTATTGGTATTGGTATTGGTATTGGTATTGGTATTGGTATTGGTATTGGTATCTGCGCGGCGTGTGGTAGTGATGGCTTCGGCACGAGCAACCAGGTTGGCAACGTCGCCCTGCGGGTTGCCGGCGCGGAACTCATTGATCAGCTGCGGTAGATGCGCGTTGGCGTCAGAGATCAGAGAAAACACGTCATCGTTGGGTTTGACGGTTTGATCAATCAGTTTGTTCAGCAGGTTTTCAACCGCCCAGGCCAGTTCGCTCAGGCTGCTGGCGCCCACCAGGCGGCCGCTGCCTTTAAATGTGTGATAGGCGCGGCGCATTTCGGCCAGTGCTGCACGGTCGTCGTGATTGCGCTGTAAGCGCGGGTAATATTCTTGGATGGTTGCCAGAACTTCTTCGGCTTCCTCGATGAAAATACCAACTATTTCGTCATCCAACAGCTCGTCGGGGGGGGCTCCCGCGTCTAAGGTGGGCGCTGATAGGGCGTCCAGCAAAGGCGCGTCCACCAAGGGAATGTCGGTTTCGTTAATATCCGCTCTGGGACGCCAGGTAGGCACCTGGCCTGCCGGGAAGCCCAGGCTTTCGAGACTGGCTTCCGCCACCCGCAATACGCTGTCGTTGTCACGGATTCCGTCACTCAGGCGTTCGAGGTAGTACTCGATGCTGGTAACCGCATCGGCCAGGGTATCCAGTTGCTGCCAGTCGGGTACCTCGCGACTGCTTAGCAGCACGTCGTTGATGTAGCCTTCCATGGCTTCCAGCAACTCGCTGGCGCGCTCAAGGGGTATCAGTCTCAGACCACCGCAGATGCTGTGCAGCAACGCCGGCAAATGTTCAATCTCACGTGTATCCCACTGTGAGGCAATAAAATTGACGACGGCCGATTTGGCCTGTTCCAGAGTGTTACGGGATTCCCTTAGCAGTGCACTGTTAGCATCTCCCAGCTCCCGCGAACCGGGGTTCATCAGGTCGCGCTGGTTGATATCTTCATGTTGACCGTCCTGGCCCAGATTGGCCAGACTGGCTTCCACATAAAGCAGGGCGCCGGCGATGTCCATCAGCGTGTTATCGGTTACCCGCTGATCCTGACGTACCAGCTGGGCCAGCAGGTCAATCTGTTCACTGACCACTTTACGCGGCACGCCCAGACCAATAACTGCGAGGGTGTTGGCTACCTGATGCAAGCCTGGCAGCAGGTCTTCAAGTTCGTCGTTGCTGCGCAGGTCGGCGCGCACGAACAGGTCCAGCGAGTCTTTGAGCTTGGCTAGTTCTTCGTTAAGGGCGTTCACAACAGAATGGATGGCATCGCGATTAGGGCCGCTGACCCGTGAACGTGCTGCATCTACGTCATCGTCAGAAGGTAGTGCCTGGGCTAGCTGGTAATCAGCGCGCAGCGCTAATATGCGCGGCGAATCGAGTTCGCGGGCGCGTGCTATGTAGTACAGAAGATTTTTGAACAGCGCCTCTGGCGCCGCTTGTGCCAGGGCCGTGCCGGGGTTTTCTGTTAGTTGGCGAATCTCGCTGTCCAGTTCCCGCAGCAACGACTTCACCGCTGCGTTAACTGGGTTGGCTCTAAGCTGAAGGGTCTCGACAAAGCCGGCGGCTGCTTTCCAAAGCTCCCCCCGCGGCGTTTTCTGACACAGTCGGACCAGGCGTTTGATGACTTTCTGCATGTAGTCAAAGTTGGCTTCCAGGTCGGCGTCACGTACCACTCCAGCCAGGGCAAACTGGTACATTTGCCGCAGTTTACGCACATGATCGAGAACTTTCGGTTCTTGCAGGCGGTCGTCTATCGAGTTGCCGCGGGCGCGCGCTGGCGACATATCTGGCTTAAACAAAGAGGTGTCGGATAGCAATGCTTCGCCGCGAGCGGCGCGCAGGTCATTCAACAGGGGCAGTAGCACCAGGGGGAAATCATCACTGCTGCTGTCAATGTGGTCGAGGTACTGCGGCAATTGCAGAATGGCCTGCATCAGCACTTCAACGGCTTCGTTTTCGCTGTTAACTTGATTGCCCAGAATGGCTTGGGTCAGTTTCTCCATCTCTTCAGTGAGAAGGGCTGCACCGTAGAGCTCCACCATCTGCAATGTGCCGTGCACCTGGTGGAGATAGTTCAGGCAAAAGCGCAGACGGGCCGTATCTTTACGGTTATCCACAAAGCTTTCCAGAGCATGCTGGCCCTGAGTAAGCGTATTCTGTATTTCACCCCGAACCCAGTCGAGGGCGATACTGTCATGGTTATTGCCCATAACCTCTCCGGTTATTCGTCGTCAGTCTGGCGTTTGGTCCACGCCAGTACATGTCTCGAGGGCACCCGCTGCAAGTCGGGTGGATGCCAGTCGGTAAGCTCGCCCTGGCCCAAAATCAACAGGCCGCCTGGGGCCAGGCGTTCGGCCAGATGTCGAACGATCTCCCGGCGGCGCCAGCGGCGGAAATAAATCAGCAGATTCTGGCAAAAAATAATATTCATTCCGTGAGTCGGCGCACTTCCCAGGTCCAGCACATTCAAACAATGGAAGCACACACGCTCGCGAAGGCTGCTGCATACCTGTACCTGTTTGCTATCAATCGAACGGAAGTAACGGGCCTGAAACTCCGGCTTCATGCCCTCAAGCCGGCTTAGATTGAAGTAACCATGGCGAGCTTTTTCAATCACCACCGGGCTGATGTCCGATGCGGTTATCCCGAACAACGGCTCTACCCCGCGCTCTTGCAAACAATCAGCCAGTACCATGGCCAGGGTGTAGGGCTCCTCACCGCTGGAACAGCCAACACTCCAGGCCTCCAGTGGCTGCTGCGCCAGTTGTTCGCGCGAATGTCCGTTGACATAATTGGCGACCATCTGGCATGCGTCCGGGTCACGAAAAAAACGGGTTTCATGAACCGTTAACCGGTCTACCAGAGTGGCCCATTCACGGATAGCACCGCCACCGCACACCACCGCCTGGTAATAGTCCTGATAGCTGGAGTAGCCAAGCTCGCGCATGCGTATGCCAAGGTTGGTTTCCAGAAAAGAGCGTCGTGCACTTGCCAGCGCCATGCCGGTTCGCTGCTCCAGCAGCGCTTGCCACTGGTCGAACTGCGCATCGTCCATGGCCGAAAAGCGCTGTGGAGTCCAGCGGTCCTTCATTGCGGCCTGGTTGCCCGGGGCATTTGCCATTGCTGCTCCCACCTCTGATTCAGGCTCAGCTCACCAGTGGAATCTTGGTGTCTGCTACTGCGTCTTCTTCTGGAAGCTTGAAACCTGCTACCGACGAACGCAGCTCGGAGGCCATGTCCGCCAGATTGCCAATCGAGTAAGCCGTGGCATTGGTGCCCGATGAGGTCTGCGAGGTGATTTCCTGAATGACGTTCATGGTATTGGAAATGTGCGAAGCAGAAGAAGACTGTTGGCGAGCCGCGTTGGAGATGTTCTGAATCAACTCCGCGAGGTTCGTGGAAACGTTTTCGATTTCTTCCAGGGCGACACCTGCGTCTTGCGCCAGGCGGGCGCCACGAACCACTTCTGCAGTGGTGTGCTCCATCGAGATAACCGCTTCGTTGGTATCTGACTGGATGGTTTTTACCAAAGCTTCGATTTGCTTGGTGGCGGCAGAGGAACGCTCTGCCAGGCGCTGTACTTCGTCCGCGACCACAGCAAATCCACGGCCGGCGTCACCTGCCATAGAGGCCTGTATAGCGGCATTCAGCGACAAAATGTTGGTCTGGTCGGCAATGTCGTTGATCAGCGACACGATGTCGCCGATTTCCTGGGATGATTCGCCCAAGCGTTTGATGCGCTTAGAGGTTTCCTGAATTTGCTCGCGAATATTGTCCATGCCGCGGATGGTGTTCTGCACCACGTCGGTGCCTTTTTTGGCGATGGCAACCGAGCGTTCCGCAACCGCAGACGATTCTGCGGCGTTAGACGATACCTGGTCGATCGATACGGCCATTTCGTTAACCGCTGCCGAGGCGCCGGCAATTTCCTGTGCCTGATGCTCGGATGCGTCGGCCAGTTGCATGGCCGTAGACTGGCTTTCCTGAGCCGCTGTAGCAACTCGCACAGCGGTGCCACGAATGGCTTGCACCAGTCCGCGCATCTGGTCTATGGCATAGTTGATTGAGTCGGCAATGGCGCCGGTAAAGTCTTCAGTTACCGTAGCTTCCGCCGTCAGGTCACCGTCGGCCAAGTCGGCCAGTTCGTCCAGCAGGCGCAAAATGGCGTTCTGGTTCTGATCATTCTGCGTCTGAGTTTCGGTCAGCCGGGTCTGGGATTCGCGATAAACCGCCAAGCCAATGAACACAACGATTGCAATCACCGCGGCCAGCAGTGCAAAGGCAAGGGTAGGGCTGATGACTCGTGCCGCTGACAGGTCGCGAAGCTCTGTTGCCAGTTCGGACAGTTCTGTGAGCAGAATTTCAGAGTTTTCGAAGATGTCATTGGCGGCGTTGGACACTTTGAACAGGTCGGGAGATGCCTGCAATACTGCATCAGCGTTGCTGGCAATGAACCCGAACAGCTCAGCCACCGCTTTTAGTCCGTAAATTGCGTCTTCATTGGCAACCCGGGTGATTGTCAGCGCGTTGTTGCCATCCAGCTGGCCATTCAGTACGCGGCCAAACTGGGTGGCGTCGGTCAGGAAACGGTCGGCTGCGGTTACTGCGTCTTCATCACCGGAAAGCACGTTGTTCACGGAACGGAACATACGCTCAGCCAGCAACGACTGACGTCGCGCCAGAGCAATCTGGGTTTCCGGTGCACCGCTATCTTGCAAAACCATAGAGACGTCATCGTATTCAACCTGCATCTGCGGGATGATTTCGCTGAGAGTGTTGGTCACCTCTCGCATATTCATAACCGAGTTGCGGGTGGTCAGAATAATGTCGGCATTTTCGCGCACAGAATCCCAGTGCTGCTGCACCTCGCTGGCCGCTGCAGCGTCGCTGGCGGGCAGGCCGGTTTGCGGGTTGCCCTCAGTCAGGTTGCTCCAAAGCTGGCGAAAGCTGTCACGGGTGTTGCTCAGCTGATCGAAAGCACTGGCGTTGCCACTGACGGCTTCAGTGGCGTTTTTGGCGATCTGCTGCGACAGCACTCTCAGTTCAGCGGTGGTGTTTGTGTATTCGCGATCGAACTGGCTGTCACGGTTAACCATGAACAGCACTACAACCAGCAATACGGTGAGTGCGATCAGCACGGTAGTCAGCCCGGCAATCAGTTTGTTGCCACCTTGCCTGTTACCGAGTTTTCCGGCTCTGTTTCTCATCTTCTGGCTCCCGGCCTTTATTCTGAAATGGACAAGTCTGTTTAATTGGAATGGGTGCAGTCATGGGTTGGTGGCCCAGCCACTGCGTTGCAATTACCGCTGTGCTACGTCAAAAAAGCGCTCGTCACCAAGCAGGTCGGTAGCCAAGAACACATTCCAGGTTTCCCCGTTACGCGTATAGCCGCCAGCAACAAAGGGTTGAACACGATCCGGAACACCGCTGTTATCGGATGTGAAATTCTCTATGCCGAAATACTGCATGCCCAAAACCGAGTCGACGACCAAACCGCTAAACAGGTCATCTTTCTCAACCACCAGAACCCTTCGCTGGCGTAGGCTGGTTGCCGAACGGGGTAGCTCAAAAAAAGCGTTAAGATCCACCAGGGGCAATAATCGGCCGCGCACGTTAGCCGCTCCCATCAGAAACGGGCGCACGCCTGGTATCTGGGTAAAACGGGGAACATGCAGTATTTCGGTAACTTCGCCCATGGGCGCAACGTAGTGTTCACCGGCTAATATAAAACCGATTCCATTCCATTGCTCGGCAGTTTTTTCCTGCTCTGGAAGGCCTGCCGATAACTGACGGCTACGGAGGGCTATGCTCGTCAGAACAGCAAAAGGGGCAGCCTGGGCAGACATACATACTCCGTATTTGAAAATCAGCCAAGCAGGCTATTGATGACCTCAATAAGGTCATTCTCGTTAATGGGCTTGACGAGATAACCTTTGGCGCCTTGGCGAGTACCCCACACCCGATCCGTTTCCTGATCTTTGGTGGTAACGATAATGACCGGAATCGATGCGGTTTCGGGGGCGCGGGTTAGCTGACGAGTGGCCTGAAAACCATTCAGACCCGGCATAACCACATCCATCAGAATTAAATCTGGAGTTTCTGATCGAGCTTTTGCAACGCCATCGGCGCCATCGTCTGCGGTCAGAACTTCGTGTTTGTGCTTTTGCAGTATGGTGGTAATTTTCTTCAACTCGGTGGGCGAGTCGTCAACAATAAGAATTCGAGCCATGGTGTCCCCAGTAAGTTCTAAAAGCGTCAGAGTCAGTGCTGTACCTGCGGCAGGAAGTGACGGATGGTATTAAGCAATTCGTCTTTGCTGAATGGTTTGGTCAGATACTGGTCAGAACCCACAATGCGTCCCTTTGCCTTGTCAAACAGGCCATCTTTACTGGACAGCATGATCACCGGAGTTTTCTTGAAGGTGGAGTTATTCTTGATCAGTGCACAGGTCTGGTAGCCATCAAGCCTTGGCATCATGATATCAACAAAAATGATGTCGGGTTTGGAATCAGCAATTTTGGCCAGAGCATCGAAACCGTCAGTAGCGGTTATGACATCACAACCCACTTTCTTTAAAAGGGTTTCGGCAGTGCGACGAATGGTTTTGCTGTCGTCGATTACCATGACTTTCAAGTTCCCGAAGTTGTCGTCCATTGTCCAACTGCCTTGCGCTCAGCGACTGTATTGTTAGCAAACCGGGGTTCTAGCACACACAACAATGTTGTTCTATGAACTCCGCTCCTTTATAAAGTATAGGTGCCCGAATAGACAGTACTTGTTCGTCAATAAATGCACTTTTGCCAGCCGCATCACGTTGTGGGCTGAGGATTTCTGCAGATGCATTCGTGGCTCGGGTACAATACCATCTGAACTCTTAGCATAGCACTATGTGAAAGGCCTGCTCGCAGACCGGCTCATATTTTTAAACCCCCGGCAATAGAAAGAGACGTTATGACAGTCCTACTCGGTATCGTGATGGATCCCATTGACAGGATCCAGTTTAAAAAAGACAGCTCGCTGGCCATGCTTTGGGCCGCCCAAAAACGGGGCTGGCAGTTGGTTTATATGGAACCGGAGGACCTGTATCTGAATGGGGGGCAGGCTCGAGCCCGGAGCCGCAACCTGACTGTGCGGATGGACCCGAACGACTGGTACAGCTTTGAATCGGAAGACGATATTGCCTTGGGCGAGCTGGATGTTATTCTGATGCGCCAAGATCCCCCGGTCGATCGTGAATTTCTGATGGCCACCTACATCCTGAGTGCCGCTGAAGAGCAGGGCGCGCTGGTGGTGAACTCGCCTGCTACTTTGCGTGACTGTAACGAAAAGCTGTTTGCCACCCAGTTTGAAGACCTGACGCCGCCGCTGATTGTCACTTGCTCTTCAGCGCGCTTACGCGCGTTTTACGCTGAGCACAAAGACATTATCATGAAGCCAATCGATGGCATGGGCGGCAGCTCTATATTTCGTATCAAAGAAAGCGACGGCAACCTGGGTGTGATTATTGAAACCCTCACCGAGCACGGTACCCGGCAGGCCATGGCCCAGAAGTTTGTGCCCGACATCGTACAGGGCGACAAACGCATTCTGATGATTGAAGGTGAGCCCGTACCCTACGCGTTGGCGCGCATACCTACCGCCGGTGAAAACCGCGGCAATCTGGCGGCCGGTGGTCGCGGTGAAGGCCGCCAACTGACCGATCGCGATCGCGAGATATGTGCCCGGGTGGCGCCAGTGATAAAAGCCAAAGGTTTGATGTTTGTGGGTCTGGACGTGATTGG
>JBALXR010000120.1:0-7919 GCA_036960525.1 Marinobacter sp. | reverse complement strand
GCCGGGTTCCACCTTTCTGGAAAAGAATGGCACCTTTACCAACGCCGAGCGCCGCATAAACCGCGTGCGCAAAGTGATGGAGCCGATTGCCGGTATGGAAGACTGGGAAGTCACCGTGGCGCTGTCGAACGCTCTGGGTTACCCGATGCACTACAACCATCCTTCAGAAATCATGGATGAAATTGCCTCGCTGACGCCATCATTCACCGGCGTAAATTACGACAAACTGGAGCGACTGGGCAGCATTCAGTGGCCGTGTAACGCTGAACATCCAGACGGCACGCCGACCATGCACACTCTGGACTTTCCCATCGGCAAGGGTCGCTTTGCGGTAACCGAATACCTGGCCACCGAAGAACGCGCCAGCCGCCGCTTCCCACTGCTGCTGACCACCGGGCGCATATTGTCGCAGTACAACGTGGGTGCCCAAACACGGCGCACAAAGAACAGCGATTGGCACGAGGAAGATCTGCTGGAACTGCACCCCAGTGATGCTGAATTGCGCGGTGTCAAAGAAGGCGACTGGCTAGGCATCAGCAGCCGTGTAGGGCGCACCGTGCTGCGTGCGAAGCTTAGCACCCGCATGCTGCCGGGCGTGGTTTTCACCACATTCCACCACCCGGGCAGCGGCGCCAACGTTATTACCACCGACAACTCGGATTGGGCCACCAACTGCCCGGAGTACAAGGTGACTGCGGTGCAGGTAGAAAAAGTGTCCCAGCCGTCTGACTGGCAGCGTAATTTTGTCGACTTTGACAAACGCCAGCAGGACTTTGCAAAATCGGCCAGGGAGCATGCGGGTGATGCCCATGCAAGCGCCCTCAAATAACGGGTCGCCTGATGCCATGGCCGCACTTACCGGTGAGTGTCCCTCACCGGTAAGTGCGGCGGCGGTAAGCGTGCGCGGAGGCATTGAGCTTGGCCCTGGGCAGGATCGGGTCGCCGAAGAAGTGCCGGTGGCTATGGTCTACAACGGCGTTTCCCATGCGGTGATGATGGCGTCGCCCTGTGATTTGGAAGACTTTGCTCTGGGTTTCAGCATCAGTGAAGGTATTCTTGAAAAACCAGAACAATTGTTCAGCATCGAGATAAAACCCACGCCAGACGGCGTGGAAATAGACATGCACATTGCCGGCGACTGTTATGCGCGTTTACGCGAGCAGCGCCGTAATATGGTGGGGCGAACCGGTTGCGGGCTTTGCGGCACCGAATCTTTGGCCCACGTGGCACGGGCTATTGCCCGGGTTTCTGCGCAGCCGTTGCCCACAGACGAGTCGGTTCAGGCCGCGCTTCATAGTTTGAAAAGTCACCAGCCATTACAGCTGCAAACCGGCGCCACCCACGCAGCGGCCTGGTGCGATAGCAGCGGGCGGATTATTCAGGCTCGAGAAGACGTTGGGCGTCATAACGCATTGGATAAGTTGATCGGAGCCCGGCTGCATGATGTTGGTGATCACGCTTTTGACAACGGTTTTGCGCTGATTTCCAGCCGCGCCAGTTTTGAAATGGTGCAGAAAAGTGCCAGCGTTGGCATCAGCACATTGGTGGCCGTATCCGCGCCAACGGCACTGGCAATCCGAGAAGCCCGCGAAAGCGGCATGAACCTTATTGGCTTTGCCCGCCCGGGCCGCCACGTCATCTACACCGGAAGCGATGACACCGCACAGGAGAATACATTGTGAGTGACCAGCAATTAACGAACCTGATCAAAATGATTGATCAAATTATTGCCAATAATCTGCACCATGGTGACGACGACCAAGTGACGGACGTTGCCGCCGGCCACCTACAGAAATTCTGGGCTCGCAGTATGAAGCAGCAGGTGATCGCTTATGCCAACAGTGAAGGAGCAGAGCTGTCGCCGTTGGCGCGAAAAACCATCGCTAAGCTGGAAGCCGTATCTTAGCTTTATGCTGCACCACAACGTCGCGTACGTTGTAATCCCCTTTTACCAGGCAGCGGATTTATGGCCATTTGCATAGCAAGCTAATTTATGGTGATTAATGCTTCGCGCGCCGGTGAGTATGGTCGTGGATTTGCATTGGAGACGGTGAAGTGTGCGGTCTGGCTCAGCTTACCCAGAGTTCAAACTGTGAAATTCATGGTATTGTTGATGGCATGTTGGCGCCTGCATAACTTGGCCAGCCCCACTCTGCATGGCAAGCAGTCTTTAGGCAAGTGCTTAGAGCGAATGCGTGACGCCGAGAGCATCTTGAACGGCATATCGGGTTCAGTCGTAAATTACAAGACGGTCGATTTAGACAGCCGCAGCACTATCTACCCGGCACTATGGGAGGAAGCTTATGGACCCAGTAACTCTGGAAAAACGCCGCCTCGCTGCACTTGAGCGGCTGGCAATCATGGATACAGGTTCAGAAGAACGCTTTGATCGCCTGATCAACCTGGCGCGGCGTTTTTACAATACCCCTATTGCCCTATTTTCGCTGCTGGATGAAAAGCGGCAATGGTTCAAATCTAAACGTGGTCTGGATGTCAGCGAGACTCCGCGCGGCGTCGCTTTTTGCGACCACGCCATCAGACAAGATTCGGTATTCGTCGTCCCTGACGCGACCAAAGATGAGCGCTTTTGCAATAACCCTTTGGTGACGGGTGAACCACACATTCGGTTTTATGCCGGTATGCCCTTGCGGGAGCCTGGTGGGTTCAAAATGGGCACGCTGTGCATTATGGATCGTAAACCGCGTTACATTCCGGAACACGAGCTGGATGTATTAAGAGTGCTCGCCAGCCTGATTGAAGATGAAGTGGAACGTTTTTACCACGCGTCGCAGTATCAGAAGCAGGTTCCAGTGTCGCGTTTGAACCGCGCCATTCAGCGGGCCCAGAACACTTTCCACACAGATGATGATCAGGACGCCGCGTTTGAAATTTTGTTAAGCGATCTGCTGGTATTGACCGACAGCCAGTTCGGCTTTATCGGCGAGGTATTGACCAATAGCGACAATAGCCTTTATTTACGCGTAGGCGCCATAACCGATATTTCGTGGAGCCCGGAATCAGCAGATCGCTCTCAGCAGCGCAAAACAAAGGGTTTGTTGTTCGAACGTCTGAATAGCCTGATTGATACATCAATGCTGTCAGACGACGTGTTGATAAGTGACGGGTTTGAAAGTGATAGCCAGGCTGGCGGGTTGCCGCCCGGCCAGCCGCAGATTACCCGTTATATGGGCGTTCCCATATTTTCTGGTGATAACCGCGTTGGTCTGGTGGGGCTTGCCAACCGCCCGCAGGGGTACACCAATAAATTGGCCATCGAGCTTGAACCACTGTTGCAGACGGTGGGCCAGTTGATTGAGCGTAAACGCATGTACAAGGAACGGCAGGAACACCAGAAAGGTCTTGAACAGGCAGCAAATTTCGATTCTCTGACGGGGTTGCCCAATCGCAGACGGTTAACCGAACTGTTCGAACAGGAGCTGACGCTCGTGGATCAGCGCCAAGGCGCCCTGTCCATCTGCTTCATTGACTTGGACGGTTTTAAAGAGATAAATGACGACTACGGCCACTCAGTAGGCGATGCGGTTTTGAAAACCGTTGCTGCGCGGCTTAGGCACGTTCTTCGCGAGTGCGACATTATCGCCCGCTTGGGCGGTGATGAATTTGTAGCCATTATCCGTGATGTCGAAAATAACGCGGTTTACGAGCGTATGCTCGAAGCGATTCGGCGCCCGATGAACCATCAAGATGTCACCCTTGATCTGACGGCCAGTATGGGTGTTACCTTATACCCACGGGATCAGTCCGCACCGGATCTTCTTTTGAGGCATGCTGATCAAGCCATGTACGCGGCAAAAGATGTCGGTCGCAATCGCTACAGTATTTTTGATGTCGAAACGTATGTAAGCCGCGTTGAGCAGGGGCGAATTTTAGAACAGACCGCCAAGGCACTGGGCGAAAGCCAGTTTGAAATGTATCTGCAACCCAAAATTGTTCTGGCTAACCATCGGGTGGAAGGCTTCGAGGCCTTGATTCGCTGGAATCACCCAAAGAAAGGGTTACTTGGGCCGATCAGCTTTTTGCCACAATTGGAGCACACTGAATACGCCGCGGCGGTGGGCCAGTTTGTTATTACCGACGCGGTGGCCAAACTGCAGCAATGGGAACAGCAGGGATTGCCTTATTCTCTGAGTATTAACCTGAGCCCGACGCATCTTCTTAGCGATAGTTTTGTAGAGGATTTACAGGCGGCTTTGCAGGACTGCGATCCAGATGTACGCTCGCGCCTGATTATTGAATTGCTGGAAACCACGGCGTTGAACGATTCTGTAAAAATCATGAGTATTTTGTTGAAATGCAGGAATCTGGGCGTGCAAGTATCCTTGGATGATTTTGGTACCGGCTATTCTTCGCTGGACCACTTTCGCCGCCTGCCGGCGCAGGAAATCAAAATCGACCGTTCGTTTGTGAGCGACATGCTCACCAATGCGGATGACGAGATGATCGTAAAATCCATCATCAGTTTGTCAAAAAACTTTAATCGCCGAGTCGTAGCAGAGGGCATTGAAACCCGGGCCATGCAGGACAAACTGATCGAAATGGGTTGTGAGCAGGCTCAGGGTTTTTTCTACAGCAAACCCCTTCCTGCAATAGCTGCTCTGGCCTGGGCCGAGGCTTATCAGAAGCGTTGATCGGTCTCAGCTCGGCAACACAGTCCGCCGTTGAAAACCTTAGTGCAACTTTAAACGCGGCTGCATTGCCCGGCTGACTTTGTCCATTAGCCAGATAACGCCGGTACGCAGGAAGCCGTGCAGTGCGACTTGGTGCATGCGATACAAAGACACATAAAACAGTCGCGCTACCTTGCCTTCAATGTACATGCTGCGGCCCGATAGATTACCCATCAGGTTACCTACGGTGGTGTAGCGGCTGAAGTTGATCAAAGAGCCGTGGTCGTTGTAGACAAATGGTACGGCTGCTTTGCTTTGCAGGCGGTTGCACAGAGTTTTGAACAGCGCGTCGGCCTGCTGGTGTGCAGCTTGGGCGCGAGGGGGTACCGGGCGTTCGGAGCCTGGTTGCGGGCAGGCGGCACAATCGCCAAGGGCAAAAATATCTGTGTCATTGGTGGTTTGCAGGGTTTGCAGCACCACCAATTGATTACTACGATTCACTTCCATACCGTCCAGTTTACTCAGAAACACCGGTGCCTTGATGCCAGCGGCCCAGATGGTCATGTCGGATGGCAGCTCGGTGCCGTCCTTCATCACAACAATGTCTTCTTTTATTTCGCTGACCGGCTGGCCCGTCAGCACTTTCACGTGCTGATGCTCCAGCTCGCGAGTTGCCGCAGAAGACAGTCGTGTGGGCAGCGCAGGCAAGATACGGTCGGCCGCTTCAATCACTGAAATAGACACGTCAGACGCGCGCAGGTGGTTCATGCCGTATACCGGCAGTTCGCGCGAGGCCAGGCGCAATTCGGCTGCCAACTCCACACCGGTGGCGCCGGCGCCAATAATGTTGATGTGCAGGCGGTGTTGGCGGCCTTGCTGAGCTTCGTGGTTTTTGCGCAAAAATGCGTTCAACATCAGGTTATGGAAACGCCGGGCTTGTATCAGACTGTCTAGAAACAAGCAGTTTTTCTGAGCCCCGGGGGTGCCAAAATCGTTCGCGGTACTGCCTACGGAAATCACCAGAGTGTCGTAGGCAATTTCCCTTTCGGGCACGACTTCCATGTTGTCTTCGCCTATAAAAGGCGCAACCACCAGGGTTTTTGTGGCGCGGTTCAGGCCGCTCATGCGGCCGAGCTGAAATTCGTAATGATGTTTGCGAGCGTGGGCGCGGTAATTGATTTCGTTGGCATTGGCGTCCAATGAGCCGGAGGCAACTTCGTGCAGCAGAGGTTTCCAAACGTGGGTCAGACCGGCATCCACCAGGGTAATACGGGCTTTGCCTTTTTTCCCCAGCGTGTTGCCAAGGCTGGTGATCAGCTCAAGGCCGCCGGCACCGCCGCCAACGATGACTATGTGGTGAGGGCTACTATTATTGGGTTTATTTTTCGGAGCAATCATCGCATTGGGCCTTTACAGAAAAGAGAACAAAGCGCTCTTGCTGCTGGCGTATAAAAGCGCTTTGTTGTCGTGACTGAGACCCATGGCAAGAGTGTGATATTAACGCGCCATGGGCCAGCAAACAATGAACGCCGTGTAAGCAATGTTGCTGAGTTGCTGCATTTTTAAGGGCATTATAAGTGCCGTGTCTGTTATTTAAGGCGATTCACTTTTATTCCAGGTAGCTTACTTTGGCCATCAGTTTTCGCCAGCCAATGGGCAGTATGCGTTCCAGGACGTTCAGCTTCGGGTCTTTGGCATTGATGGCTTCAAGCGGCTGCCTGCTTGCGTAAAGCACGGTGTTGTTGGTTTTGCTGCGGAACACCAGCAACACTGGAAAGTGTTTTTTCAGCTGGCGGAACCAGGCGTCGTTGGGTACGGGCGGGCGATGGTAGTTCAGTGCCAGCCAGCCGTCGTGTGTTAACACGCGGGCACAGCTGTCCATAAAAACCCGCTGTGACTGGGCCGGGCTCATACGGTCGGCGTTATACAGGTCAGCCAGTATCATGTCGCTGCTGGCGTCGGGTAATTGCTCCAGCGCAACGCGGGCGTCGGCGACGGTAACCTGCATGCGGTCGGTTTGTGGCAGGCTGAAAAATTCCCGCGCCACATCCACCACAATCTGTCGCAGTTCCACCACGTGAACCGTGCATTCGGGGTTCACGTGGTGAAAAGCGCTCGCCAGCGCGCCTCCGCCCAGGCCCAGAACGGTTACCCGGGCCGGCATATGAAAGGCGGCGGGAAGCATCATGGCGCGACTGTATTCGTGCACGGGCAGATGAGGTGTACGGCGGTCTATCTTGCTTTGTTCAAAAATGGAGTTGAACGTCAGCACCCGGTGTTTGCGCTCGTCGATGACCAGCACACTGCCCAGGGCGTCGCGCACGTGGTGAATAATTTCTCCTTCATTGAGCATAAGGCTGACAATAATTCCATGGGGTAGTGGTTGATAAAAAAGGCATAGGCGATATGGTTGGCCTTTGTATCACAGATTCGCTGGAAGTCTGCCACAATGGTGGCGAAAAACGTTGATGATCAATCACTGACCAAGCGCGGTCAGGGCCAAGGAGAATTTGACGTGAAACTGACAGTGTCAGGAATTGAAAACGGTAACCCGGTACCAGAGAAATTTGCCTTCGGCGTGTTCAATGAAGACGATCACATGAGTTTTGGCGCCAATCGCAGCCCGGAAATGATCTGGGCGCAAGTGCCGGAAGGCACACGCAGCTTTGCCATTGTGATGTTTGACCCAGACGTGCCCAGCATCGCAGACGATGCCAATCAGGAAGGTAAGTCCATCTCCAAAGACATTCCACGGGTGGACTTTTTCCACTGGCTGCTGGTAGACATCCCTGCTCATCTGCGCTGCCTGCCGGAAGGCGAAGACAGCGACGGCGTTACTCCGAAGGGCAAAGAATTCGGCGGTGGCCCGGTAGGCGTACGAGGTGTGAACAACTTCACCCAGTTTCTGGCAGGCAATCCGGATATGGCAGGCACCTACTTTGGCTACGATGGCCCGTGCCCGCCCTGGAATGATGAGTTGCTGCATCATTACCACTACGAGGTATATGCCCTGGATATAGAAACCCTGGGGCTTGGTGGAGAATTCGACGGTGCTACCGTGAGTAATGCCATGAAGGGGCACGTATTGGCCAGCGCACGAGTGACCGGTAGCTATACCCTGAACCCGGATCTGCCCGAGTGCCAAAGGTAGGCACTATTAGTTTATTCTAAAAAGGAATAAATAAACGTGTATTAATTCGTTTATGAAGAAACCATAATGCCATTCTGTTAGAACCCTTGTGTGGAGTGGTGTTATGGCCCGTTTTCTTGTTTCCTTCCTTATTCTGTTCA
>JBALXR010000011.1:35757-49780 GCA_036960525.1 Marinobacter sp. | reverse complement strand
GGAGACACCCGTCGCGAGATTCCCCAGGATATTTTGGTGAGCTCTGAACCCGAAGGCATGGCGCTTTTAGCCGAAGCTTTGTCAGAGGCAGCCAAGCGAGACACCCGCATTCGTGGTAATGTGCGCGGCGAGCGCAGGCGTTGGTTAGACTTGGCGCAAACCAACGCCCGCCAAACGCTGCTGACGCACCTGGCCAGTAAGGAAACTGTATACCGTCGCTTATTGGCGCTAAAAGACCTGTTAGACCTGGCAGAGACGCCGGCGCGCATGGAATGTTTTGATGTGAGCCACAGTCACGGCGAAAATACCGTAGCGTCTTGTGTGGTGTTCGATGAAAACGGTCCATTGAAAAGCGATTACCGGCTCTACAACATTGAAGGTATCACCGGCGGTGATGACTACGCAGCAATGCGCCAAGTTCTGACCCGTCGCTATAAGCGATTGGTAGCGGGGGAGGGCAAACGGCCGTCATTGGTGTTTATTGATGGTGGTATAGGCCAGCTTAATATTGCCCGTGAAGTTTTTGAATCGTTGAAAATTAAGGACATTCCGCTGATTGGCGTTGCGAAAGGCGCTGCCCGGCGGGCGGGAATGGAACAGTTGATCGATGCGGTTACCGGACGGGTGTTTCGGGTGCCAGCAGATTCACCCGGGCTGCACCTGATCCAGCATATCCGGGACGAATCACACCGTTTTGCGATTACCGGCCATCGCGCCCGCCGTGATAAGAAACGCCGTCAGTCTACCCTTGAGGGGATCGAAGGTGTAGGTCCAAAGCGCCGGCGCGATCTGATACGTTACTTTGGCGGCATACAAGAGTTGCTCAAAGCCGGCATTGACGAAATGATTAAAATTCCTGGCATCAGCAAGGCTCTGGCTGAAACCATTTACGCAGCATTGCACGACGAGTAGGCAACGAATGAACATACCGAATATTCTCACTCTTTCGCGCATCGTGATGATTCCGGTGTTTGTGTTTATCTTTTATATGCCGGTGCAATGGAGCTACCTAGCCAGCTCGGCTATTTTCACACTGGCTGCCGTGACCGATTGGCTGGACGGCTATCTGGCGCGCAAACTGAACCAGAGCACGCCTTTCGGGGCGTTTTTAGACCCTGTTGCTGACAAGCTTATGGTAGCTGTAGCTCTGGCGGTGCTGATTGAGGAACATGCGGCGTTGATTCTGACGTTGCCGGCAACCATCATTATTGGTCGCGAGATTGTGATTTCCGCACTGCGTGAATGGATGGCAGAAATAGGCAGCCGCGCCAGCGTAGCGGTGTCTTATATTGGTAAAATTAAGACGGTTGCTCAAATGGCGGCCATTATCGGGCTGCTGGCTTTCCCACCCGGTGTGGTTCAGGCTGACATTGCAATCGGTTTGCTGTACCTCGCTGCTGGGCTGACATTGTGGTCCATGGGGTTATATTTGAAGGCGGCTTGGCCGGACCTGTTTCCGCGCAAATAAGCGATCAAGGCTACTCGTTTTCCGATTTTGGGTCGGCCGATAGCCCTTCACAGGAGCTCGCCCATAGCGCAAGCTCACTCACCAACCGTTGCCCGGCGCTATCAAATGCAATAATGACATCGTCCAAACGATTACTTGCGGCGCTGGTTTTAATATTAAAAACCTGCGAACACGCCGTTTTGCGGCTGCGATTTTCCATGATCTCGCTGTACAGACGGATGACCACATCGCTGTGATTAGCTCCGGGTTGGCTTTGAAAAACCAGCAGTTCGGTCACCATGCTCAGGTCAGCTTCGGCCGGACTGACGCCCGTAATTACCCGCTCAAAACCCTGACTTCTGCGCAATCCCGCCGTCATCGCATCGCGCATGATAACGGGCGCTGTGTCGCGCCAACGTACGCCACCGTATATGCGAAATTCTGTAGCCTCGGGTTTTGCCAGAATACGGGTGCTGTTGATGGGCTCGGATGCCACAGGTGTATTTACCCGAAGACTATACGGTTGCTGGTCACCGGCGCGGCCCAGTATTAAAGGCGCAGGCGCGAAATCCATTACCCGTGGCGCCTCGGGAACCGGAAAAATGGTGCAGCCGGTAATCACCAGTGCGCATAAGGTGGCCGGTACAAAACTCTTCGAGTAACGAATCATTGTGGCAATTCCTTGATAGTGTCTACGCCCCAGAGTGTTCCTGCTGGGTTTTCATCCAGGCGGCGGGTAAAGTTGTTCAGGTTATTAAGCGTGTTACGCAACTCCCGCAGGGCCGGTGCCAGCTCGCCCATGCCCTGCAGCCCTGCATCCAGTGCGCCGGCATTGTCGGATGTGAGGGTGTTCAGCCTCTGCATAACGGCGTCAAAATTACCCAGAGCGCGGTCCATCGAGCGCAGCGCCGAGCGGCCCTCGTTACGCAACAGTGCATCGGCGGTGCTGGACACTTCGGCTATTTGGGCGGCGGCCTGGCTGGCATTCGCGCTGGCCTGGTTCAGGTTTGCAAACAGTTCGTCCAGAGCGGCGCTCTTGCGAACCAGTGTTTCACTGGCTTCACGGGTATTGCCAAGAATGGCAGACACCTGCTCGATATTGTCCGCAGAGAATAACTGGTTGGCGTTACGAAGCAGTTGGTCGGCCTTATTCATCAGTATCTGACTGTTGTCCAGCAGGCCGCTGAGGGCGGAGCGTTGGGCGTCAATAATCGGGGGGTTCTCACGGCTACCGATTAATAACGGGCTGTCCTGGCTGCCGCCGCTGAACTCAATACTCATACTGCCGGTGATGTTCGCCAGTACCAAGCTGGCCCGGGTATCTTCATGCATCGGAATGGTCTCATCGACGCGCACCAGAACTCGCACTTCCCCGGGATTTTCCCGCACCAAACGCAAAGACACCACGTCGCCCACATCGACGCCGTTGTAAAGAACTGGGTTGCCTTCAGAAAGGCCACCGACGGTGTAATCAAACGCCACCTCATACCAGGCCCATTCCCGCTCATTACTGGTTTTACCAAGCCACAAGGCGAACACCAGAGCGGCGGCCGCCGTAATAATTGTAAACAGTCCAATCAGGAAGTGATGGGCCCGCGGTTCCATTATGATAACTCCTGCTGGGAATGGGGTGCTTGTGATTCCTGGTTAGTTTGAACCGCGTAGCTGGCGGCTCGGCCCCGTGGCCCAAGAAAATACTCCTGAATCCACGGGTCGGGATTTTCGACAACTTTTTGCAAACTGTCGGCCACCAGAACTTTTTTCTGCGACAGTACCGCCACCCGGTCACAACTGGTGTAAAGCGTATCCAGGTCATGGGTCACCAGAAACACAGTTAAACCCAGTGCATCACGCAGGGTAACAATGAGTTGGTCAAAGGCGCCTGCGCCGATTGGGTCTAGCCCGGCGGTTGGCTCGTCCAGAAACAGGATTTCCGGATCCAGAGCCAGGGCTCTGGCCAGCGCCGCGCGCTTGATCATGCCGCCGGATAACTCTGACGGATACTGAGTAGCCGCTTTTACCGACAAACCGGTCAGTGCCAGTTTCATGCGTGCAAGATGCTCGGCTTCAGATCGCGGCAGTTTACGATGCTCGATCAGCGGCAGAGCAATGTTTTCCTGAAGATTGAGCGAGGTAAACAGCGCGCCGTTCTGAAACAGCACGCCAAAGCGCTGTTCGGTAAGCGAGCGCTGGCGAGAAGACAGTGCTAGTAAATCCTCGCCAAATACTCGAATGCCGCCGCCTGACGGCTTGACTAAACCAACGATGCTGCGCAACAAAACCGATTTTCCGGTTCCAGATCCGCCGACCACTCCCAGAATTTCACCGCGAAACAAGTCCAAATCAAGCTGTTGGTGAACAACGTGACTGCCAAAGCGGTTCTCCAGGTTTCGCACCTGGATGATTGAAGTTTGGGATTTGTTTTCTTCATCCATTGTTTGTGTCATCTACCAGCCCATCTCCATAAAAAAAAGCGCCGCGATGGAGTCGAACAGAATAACCATAAAAATCGACTGTACGACGCTGGATGTTGTGTGTGCGCCTACCGACTGGGCGCTGCCGCTGACTTTGAAACCCTCAAGACATGCCACAGCTGCAATTAGAAAAGCGAATATGGGTGCCTTGGATAAGCCCACCAAAAAGTGCTTCAACGCGACATCCTGCGACACAATCGATATAAATTGTGTTGGAGTAATGTCCAGCGTCACCGCACACACTAGGGCACCACCCACCATGCCGGATATCATTCCTACAAATGTCAACAACGGCAGGCTCACCATCATTGCAAGCACCCGCGGCAACACAAGCAGTTCGATGGGGCTGAGGCCCAGCGTGCGCAGCGCGTCTACCTCCTCATTCACTTTCATGGCGCCAATCTGGGCGGTGAAGGAACTGGCTGTTCGGCCAGCCAACAGAATAGCCGCCAATAAAACACCAAACTCCCGCAGGAACGAAAAGGCCACCAGGTTAACGGTGTAGATGGTGGCGCCAAAATCTGCCAGCACGGTTGCCCCGAGGAAAGCGACAACGGCACCCACCAGAAAGGTGAGCAGGGCCACGATGGGTACCGCATTCAGCCCGGTGTCTTGAACTGCAGCCACAAAAGCCGTCATGCGCCAGCGCCGTGGGTGCAGTGTTGTCCACGCCAGGGCTGCAATAATCTGGCCGATAAAGCCAATAAGAGTAACAACGAGTTGATACAACTGTTCTACCCAGGCACCTATATCGCGCACCATACCAGACAGCGTAAAGCCGGGTGAGGCTGTTGGTGGTTGTTGTTCGGCCATGGCGGTTGCGACCACACTCAAAAGCGCGGCGGTTTCGCGACTAACCGCTTGCGGGTTGTCTGCTAGCCATTGCTCCAGTTTATGGGCCCCAATGAGTTCAGCCAACAGTGACGCACCGGCGGTGTCTATGCGCCCCAACGTTTGCAAATTCAGTGTTTGATAGCGGTCAGAGTCTTGGCTAACGGCGGCAACGGAGGAGTAGAGGGTATGGTAGTAGGGCAGGGTCCAGTCGCCGCAGGCGCTTATTTGGTCGCCGTCAACCAGCAGTTCGCCAGCGGCGCTCTGGCCAAGTTGTGAGTAATCCGACATGTCAGCACTGGTCACGTTGTTGCTAAACTCCCAGGATCATAATTAATGGATAGCAGCTTAAAGACTCCAGACCCTGTCCGCCAGTACCTGGCGGTCTTCCGCATCGTGGCTGGCCAGTATTATCGCCACGCCGTCACGTTTTTGCTCCAGCAACAGGCCGTGTAAAATATGACGGGCGTCTGAATCTAGCCCGGTCATGGGCTCGTCCAGCAGTAACAGCGGTTGGCCGCGAAGCAGAGCCCGCAGTAAGGCCACCCGCTGACGTTGGCCGCCGGACAGCTGCGCGGGGCGGCGTTTGCCCATGCCGGCCAGGCCTACGCGCTCCAGCGCAGCGCAAATTTCTATCTTCTGTGCGCCGGACAGCTTTAATCCCGGATGAAAGCCAAGGCCGATGTTATCTGCAACATTCAGGTGCTCAAACAGATTGTGCTCCTGAAAAACGCTGGTGATCGGGCGCTCCCAAGGTGGCAATGGCGTCAATTCCTGCTGATGCCAGCGAATAGAACCGCTGTTTGCGTGCAGGAACCCGGCCAGCAAGTTGAGTAAGGTGGATTTTCCCGAACCACTGGCGCCGTGAATGGCCAAGCACTCGCCGGGTGACAGCGTAAAATCAAACTGCCACTTCGGTCCATGTTGTTCGGGTGGAGTCGGGTAGTGAAAACCTAGACCGGAAACATCAAGCATGGCGAATGTCCATAACGGATAGGTTCTGCGGTCGGGCGAATGGGCGTAACCGGGCGGTGCGGGTAAGAACATGAGCCAGGCTGAATACAATCAACAACAGCAAAATCAGCCAAAGTCCGGTAGCCGCTGCCGCGACGAGTTGATAGCTGCCGAGCTGCTGGTACAGCAGCACCGGAAGGGTTGGCGCACTAGGCGAGCCAAACAGCGCAATCACCCCAAAATCCCCGAGAGAGAGGCCGACCCCGTACGCCAGTGCCAACGCTAATGGTCGCTTGAGCCGCGGCCAGTGCAACCAGCGCCAGCGATACCAGCCCAGAATTCCCAGCTGGTCAGCTTGCTGCCGGCTTGACTGGTTTAGGCTCGCTAGCGGCCCGCGGACCAGCTGCAGAATAAAGGGCAGTGCCATCATGGCGTTAATAAACGCTACCAGCAGCATTCCTGGGCCGGCTACGCCCAGACTAGGGCGAAACAGCAGAAACAGACCGGTTCCCAATACCAGTGGCGGCACTATTAACGGCAGGTAGCCGGCGCTGTGAGTGACCGTTTTTGCCCGGGGAAATCGCCCGGCCGCAACAATGGCCAGAGTGGCGATGACCGCAAGCAGGCCTGCGGGCACGGCAATCGCCAGGCTCTTCACAGTGGCTTGGAATAGCGGTGTTTGTGGATTAAACATGGGCAGTGTGGCCAGCCCAGGATAGCCACGGGCAACAATGGCAAGCAGCGGCAGCAGCAGGAAAACGGCGAAAACCAGTATTAGCGCTGCGTCGCAAAATCGTGCGCGTCCGCGATTATCGCGCCGCGGCGGTGGTTGGCTGAAGCGTTGTTCCGACAGCACTTTGGCGTGCTCACCCAAGCGCATAACCAGCCACCACAGGCCCCCACAAATACTCAGCTGCACCAATGCCAGCAAAGCAGCGCGGCCAAAATCGAACTCGAAACGCAAGGCCTGGTAGATAGCCACTTCCAATGTGGTCGCACCCGGCCCTCCGCCCAAGGTCATTACAATGGCAAAGCTGGTAAAACACAGGGTAAAAACCAGTGCCAGCAACCCGGGTAAAACCGGCTTCATGGCCGGCCACTCCAGAACCCGCCACAGCATGAAACCGCGCAGTCCCATTTGGCTAGCCAGGCGCTTTTGGCTTTGCGGTATGGCCTCCAGAGCTTGAAGTAAAATGCGCGCGATCAGCGGGGCGTTAAAAAATACATGGGCTAGCACAATGCCGTTCAAGCCGTACAGATTCCACTGAAGCGCCGGTATAAAGTCACTCACAACCCCGGTTAACCAACCCTGGCGGCCGTAAACGTTGACCAGGCCAGAAACCACCACAATGGTGGGCATTACCAGACTGAGCTCCATCAGCCGAAGCAGCAGGCCGCGTCCGGGAAACCGAGGTTGCCTTGCCAGCGCCCGAGCAACCGGAATGGCAAGCAGTGTGCTGATAAGCACAGACAGCAGCGCCTGCCAAACGGTAAAACTAACCACACTGCGCAGGTAACGGCTTTGCCAGAGTTCTGCCGGGTTCAGCGCCGGTGCTTGCCACAGCAGGGCGCTTACGCCTGTGGCCGTTAGCGTGATTACGGCCAGGGCGACCAGAAGACCGGGTGCCAACTGCCAGCCGGGGTGGCTCAGCGGCGCGCGAAGGGCGTTACAAAAGCTCAGCGGATTTTGCATTAGCCAGCTCCGCTAGCGCGTCATGGCTTCCAGCCACTCATCGACCCATTCGCGCCGGTGCTGTGCCACTTCGGCCGGATCAAAAAACAGGGTGCGGGACGGTTGTATCAGGCGGTTAAAAACATCGGGCAGTTCGGCGCCCAAATCAATGGCCGGGTACATAACGTTCTTCAGCGGAATATGGCGCTGAAAGTCGGCGCTTAACATAAAGCCCAAAAATTCTCTTGCCAGCGCTTGCTGTCGTGAACTGGCGACCACCGCCGCCACTTCCACTTGCAGGTAATGGCCTTCACTGAAGGCCGCTGCCTGGTAGCGTTCGGTCTTGTCGATGGCCATGTGGTAGGCCGGTGAGGTGCTGTAGGACAGAATCATTGGCGCTTCACCGTTCATGAACAAAGAAAAATAGCCGTCACTCCAGCTTTGTGTAGTGGTTAGAATTTTTTTCTGCAGCTGTTCCCACTTGGCCCCGGCATCGTCGCCGTAAACATGGCGCATCCAAAGCAAAAGGCCTAGGCCAGGGGTACTTGTGCGCGGGTCTTGAATGATGATCTTCAAATCGTCTGGCGCTGCAATCAGCTCGGCCAGGCTTTTTGGTGGGTTGGCCAACTGCTCGGTGTCGTAAACAAACGCGAAGTAGCCCCAGTCGTAGGGTACGAACAATGGGTCTTGCCAGAGAATGGGTAAATCGAGAACGTCCAGGTTTACATTGTGCGGCGCCAATAGCCCAGTGGCGCGAGCCAGTTCCATTGTGCCGGTGTCCAGACCCAACACCAGATCAGCTGAGCTGCTGGAACCTTCTAGCCTCAGTCGCTGTAGAATGTCTCCGCCGCTGTCGAGCACCACATAATTAAGCTGGCAGTCACAGCGCTGCTCAAACGCCGTTTTTACCGCCGGCCCCGGCCCCCATTCCGCTGCGAACGAGGGGTGGGTGTATACCGTTAATTCGGGGTTTTCGGCGGCGCTGGATAAACTGGTAAAAATGAGGATAAAGAAGCCTAAACCTATCCGAGTTTTAGCAAGGAGTAGGGCGGTGTGACTATTTTGAATGCGTTGTATCAGCGAATACGTCATGGTGGTTAAACCTCAAAACCCGGTTTTAGGGCACCACACGCGGTTTTCGGCCGATTAAAGCTCAATTCCTTCGCCGGCATTATCCGGGGCAGGTTCCGCGGGTATGGTCTCAGCCTGTTGAAGGCACCCCGTTGAGAAATGCGAGTATAGCAGGCTAAGCCTAATATGGACGACACTGAAAATCGACAAACTATACCAACATGCAAAGACTCGTTTTAAAACTAAAAGCAGCATAGGAGATAGCGTCAAAATCGGTGGAATACGAATCCTTGGAGAAAGTGTTTAACTAAAACCGCCATTGCTCAAACCTCACCGATCGAAGCTAGATGGTATTGCAGATGCGATGGGTTATGGCTGTACTTGAGTGGTTGTTCAATATAAGGTTGAATGGTCACTTAAAATTTTCTTTTAAGCCCTATCTTGGCATCAAAATCTGGATTCAACCATGGCTCGCGCGATGATTCACAACCGGCAAGATTCTCTAGAGCGGGCTCTTCAGCTTTTCTGGAAAAAGGGCTTTCACGCCACCTCGTTGAAGGATCTGGAGAAAGCACTCGACATGCGACCGGGTAGTATCTACGCAACCTTCGGTAGCAAGGATGGGCTTTTTCAGGAGTCTCTGGAGCGCTATGCTCGCTTGGGACTGGCCGAGTTTGAGCGCACTTTAAGCGCTTACCCATCACCACTGGCTGGGTTGGCTGCCTATTTGCGCGGGCTGGGTGGCCTTCGCGATCGGGAATTGCCAAGTCGAGCCTGCATGCTGGTTAAGAGCCTGTTGGAGCTGGGCCAACGAGAGCAGGCGGCCTGGCGCAAGGCCGAAGATCTGTTGGCAGGAATGGAAGATCGTTTTATTGACCGTTTTGATGCGGCACAGAAGATCGGTGAATTGGATAGCCGGCTTGATCCTGTTCGCCTCGGCCGGCGGTTGCAGGCCGACGTCATGGGGCTGCGCGCTTTTGCTCAGCGCGACGTCGACAGTGCGACCGTTCATGCTCTTGCTGAAGATATGGCACTGTCCCTGGAAGCACTGCGTAAGGACGGTGTTATAGGCAAACGATAATATTTTGCATACTTGCCTGCTCTTGTTGCCTTATGGCAGGGAGCAGGCTGTCTGCAAAATAGACTCTTCAGTCAGCTGCTGAAGTTGCCACTTTGTCCTGGGTTTTCAAATCAAAATCCGAGGCGTCATGCCGCTCATGCAGTTGCTCTGAAAGCTCACCCCAAGTGCGATTTACTTTGCGGCCTCGTTTAACAGCGGGGCGATCAAAGATCTCTTGTGCCCAGCGGCGCAGGTTTTTGTAACATTCGACCTGCAGGAATTCACCCGCACTGTAGGCTTCTCCCAGCACCAAGTTGCCGTACCATGGCCAAGTGGCTATGTCGGCAATGGAATACTCGTCTCCGCCGAGAAAACGATGCTCGGCTAGCTCTCGGTCAAGCACGTCCAACTGGCGTTTAACTTCCATCGTGAAGCGATTAATTGGATATTCTAACTTCTCGGGTGCATAAGCGTAAAAGTGCCCGAATCCGCCGCCCAGATAGGGCGCTGAACCTTGCAGCCAGAACAGCCAGTTCAGTACTTCGGTGCGTGCAGCCGTGTCCTTTGGAAGAAAGTGCCCGAAAGTCTCAGCCAGGTAGAAAAGGATCGCACCGCTTTCAAAAACTCGGCTGCCGCTCTTCGTATCAAACAGAGCCGGGATTTTGGAGTTTGGATTTACGTCAACAAAGCCGGATGAAAACTGGTCGCCTTCGCCAATCTGGATCAGGTGAGCATCGTATTCGGCACCGGTTTCACCGATGGCCAACAGCTCTTCGGCCATAATGGTGACTTTCTGGCCGTTGGGTGTTCCCATCGAATAGATCTGCAAAGGGTGCTTTCCACGCGGCAGCGTCGCCTCATGTGTAGCGCCGGCTATGGGGCGGTTAATACTGGCCCATGTTCCGCCGCTTTCAGCGTCCCAGGTCCAAACCTTTGGTGGTTCATATTGATGTCTGTTCGACATGATCCTGCCCCCTCTTTTAATAATAGATAGTGCGTTAATACAGCAGAGACAAGTCAGGGCGGGCAATGAGAACCGCGCTCGACTTGCTTTGCATGTTAGTCAGCCTTATGCCACTCAAACTTCTGGAACGGCTTGTCTATTGGCGTGTCGGCGAGGTGATTTGTGTAGTTGCTCATCACCTTCTGTGCGGCGCCAAGAACGACCTCAAGAATCTGGCGCTTGGTGAAACCAGCCTCCAGAAATGCGGCAACGGCGCTGTCATCGACGTTGCCGCGGCCGCGCACAACGGCGAGGGTGAAGTCACGCAGGGTTTCCAGCCGGCCTGTCGGTAATGATGTTTCGTTACGCAGAGCTTCAGTGATGGAGTCATCAACTTTCATGCTCTTGGCGATGCCGGTGTGTGCGGGCACGCAGTAATGGCAAGCATGCTCAACGTTGATGGTCTGCCATACAACGGTGGTTTCTTCGTCGTTGAAGCTGCTATCAAGAAAGAGTTGATGGAGCCGTTGATAGCCTTCAAGCAGTCCCGGCGCTTCGGCCATAACAGCGTGGAGGCCTGGAACCATGCCGAAAGCTTTAATAGAGTTGTCGAGCAAACTCTGGCTTTCTTGTGGGGCACTTTCTTTGTTGTGAAGAGTAAAGTTTGTCATGAAATGACTCCTTGCCGTAAAGATAAAAGTGATGTGACTTACATCGAGTTAGAGGTTATCGCTTAAATTGAGTGATCGACTAAATTCAGGCGTTAACTTATCGGATTAGGTTCAACTGGAATAACCGTAACTGAAATTGAGTGATCGTTCAATAATAATTTGAGCGATTACTCAAAATCAATTCAATGAGGCGGCCCAGCCCATCATCGATATTGTTGAAGGAAAAATTGTATAGAGTGATTGCAAAGTATTGGAACCGCTCAGCACTCATTTTGAAAAGCCGATAATGCAGTGGACAAAGCGAAACTTTGGAGTGGAATACTTGCCAGTCTTTTTCCGTGAGTTGTGTAATTGCCGAATGTTTCGCTTTTTACAACCTAATGGTCACCGCCAACGTCTGTCTGGCGGGCACCGATGGTACCTTCAACTCTATGGGCGAAGGCATGATAGTGAAATTTGACGGCGTTTCCATGGTGGAGGTCAACGGGTTGGCTGATAAGATCATTACCGCCGAAGTCCGTCCCGACCTGGTGGACGAGGCCCGAATTCACTGGGGGGATAGAAAACAATATCTACCAGCTTGGGCGCCGCGGGTATGTGGCGGTGAAGGGCGGGGCGATTGACTGTCTTTACACCTTCATGCACGACATGGTTAATCACCGATATGCTTTGCCTTGGGACAAAGACGTTGTGGTGACAGACGGCCGTGACTTCGGGTTTTCGGCGCCGGAGCGAGGCTACCAGCCTGAAGATTGATGTTCGACTGATTTAATCCAGGCACAGCAGCGACAATGCGCCCGTGCCTGGCACATGGGGCCTTTTTCTGAGATGGCCCTTAGCCTTGAAAGCTTACCAATACTTTGGCTTTCGAGGCTTTTTCGCGTTCTGCGTAAAGAGATAATTCATTGACTACCTGCGCTCCTAAAGCCTCTTCAAAGGCATCGCGATTTGCACTACCTGCATAAGCCTCACCTTTCGCGTCCCCAAGGTTTGACTGGAAAATGCCTGCCGCACTTACCGGTAGAAAATCTTCATAGGTAATCGGCTGCGCTTCAACTAGCCCTTGCTCGAGTAAAGCTTCCATATCTTTGTTCGGACTGCCTTTAAAGGCTCGCCCAGCTTCGGTCAGATGATAGTGAAAGTAGGCCAGTCCCTCACAACGCATCGCCTTATCAGTATCTGGAAACGCGGCAAATACGCTGTTCATGATCGTTTGGTGAGCATCGTTATCCAGGCCTGTCGATTGCTTGCGGCCGTCGTTGAGGAGTTGGTCATAAAGTTCGCGACCTTTTGGCGTAAGCGCGACCCCTCGCTGTTCAACTTCACCGAAGCGAGCAGTATGGGTACCCCGCGCATCACCGGCAAAGCGAATCGATTCTTCCAGTGCCTTAAAGCTGGTTTGGCGAAGCAAAATGGGCCATTCACGACGTGGTGGCCCTTCAATCACTGTTTTCGGATTCATACCCACATCCGGCATGCGGCGCTGCACTTCATCGATATCTAATGTGCGCGGCGTTAGGTGATTGATGTGCGGTCCACGAAAGCAGACGACGTCGGCAATCAAGCGGTGTTCGTCACATAACGCATGATAGGTATCCAAATCGACGGTGGCATCTTGGTGCCACCGGAATGTTTCGAGGGCTTCCAATACAAATTGGTCTGTTTCCTCGTTGGATAGCCCACCCTGAGACTCATGGCGATCTATCAGTTCCCGTACTTTGGATGTGAAAATATCACGAGTTGCTAAAATGGTTTCAGTACGCTGGCGAAGCACCTCACTTTCAATTAATTCCAAACGCAGTAGCGAGGTAAAAACGCGGAACGGATTTTTGGATAGCGCATCATCGTTGATGGGCCTGAAAGCGGTTGAATGAACCGGTACACCGGCTTCAGAAAGGTCATAATAACCGACTGGATACATTCCCATAACGGCAAACAAGCGTCGCAACATAGACAGCTCACCCGCTGTTCCCAGACGGATTGCTCCGTGGCGCTCGACGCTAAGACGTGCAAGTTCCCCCTGCGTTTCCAAGCGACGGTAAAGCTCAGGTTGTTGGTTAAGCGTTTCCTGGTTTACGGATTCCACGAGTTCCAGCAAAGTGCCGTACTGAGGGACTTCCGCTTGATACATAGCCGACATAGCCTTTGAAAAACGGTCGCGAACGTCATCGGTTGAAACAAGCGTCTTTTGAATCATTTCATGGCTCTTTATTGCATATTGTTGAGATAAAGATGGTACACCCGCGTTGGTTGAGCTAACAGCCTTCCTGCTTTTTCAACTTGTACTCAAGTGCGCCGAGTTTACCCTCGCAAAAAGGACCCGCAGAAAAATGTTATACAGGGTAAAAACGAGAAGGGTGGGTAGGACACAAAAGCGGCTGCGAATAGCTATCGACTGACTAAGCCATCAAAGCGTATCAGGTCCACGATTCCACGATCAAAATCTTACGTGAAGAGGTCAAAAAATGAGGATTTGAGTCGATCAGGGAGTGGTTCCGAAACCAGAGTCTCGGATGGTTTTTCAACGCGTTACGCTATTTTGGATAATTGCGTAATACATTGCTTATAAAAATGGAGGCGCGGGTCGGAATCGAACCGGCGTTAACGGAGTTGCAGTCCGCTGCATGACCACTCTGCCACCGCGCCTGATAAAGCCATTTGGCTTTGTGCTCTCTAGTGGGGTGAGAGACTTTTGAAGTATTTTCTCTGATTCATCCAGAAAAAATTGGAGCGGGAAACGAGATTCGAACTCGCGACCTCAACCTTGGCAAGGTTGCGCTCTACCAACTGAGCTATTCCCGCAAATGTTGCCCTAAGCTGTTGCTTGACAACGGATCCGAATTATACGGATCTTTTTTCGAGCGTCAACTAATTGATTGAAAAAAGATTGAGGGAAGGCC
>JBALXR010000011.1:0-35658 GCA_036960525.1 Marinobacter sp. | reverse complement strand
ATTTTTATATTTAATGCTAAAAATTATCATTTGCGGACGCATCATCATTCGGTGATATTTTACGAGTTTAAAAAGGTTTCCCCTCATGAATTCTGAAATTGCCGTTGAACACACAGGTGTTACCGCCAACATCCACGGTCTTTTGATGACTGGTGGTCCGGTGGTTTGAATTTTGTGCGGCTTCTCTTTAGTTGCGCTGACAATTGTGCTGGTGAAAGTGTTGCCGTGGCAGAAACGCGTAAATCCTGGTATCCCTCGGTGGCTGATCTGCCACAAATTATTGCCAGTTTATCAGGCAGACTATTAGCGCGGATAACCGGTAATGCGGCGAATAGTTTTATACAGGCTTTGCAGCTGCGGATAGATTTTCAGGTAAACCTCGCTGTACAGCTGCTCGTAGAGTGCCTTATTTGCGGGGTCTGGATAAAACACCGCGCCTACCCGCGTCATTTTGGCAACTGCCGTCGGAAAATCCGGGTGTGTACCCAGGCCGACCATAGCGGTAATAGCGGCGCCCAAACCAGGGGTTTCACTGGTGTGCGGGCGTTCCGCGGGCAGTCCGAAAATGTCGGCCGTCAGCTGCATGGCAGCATCGCTTTGTGAGCCCCCACCGGCCACTCTCAGGCGCTGGATTTTCTGGCCGTTGCGTCTTTCAATGCGTTCTTTGCCTTCCCGCAGGGCGAACGCCGGGGGACCAATAAGGTTGCAACATCAGGCCCATGGAGTCTGCGCCGACCGAGTTCACCAGCTCATCAAATAACTGTTCTGGCGCAATACCACGTTGCTGTGCCAGCAACCGCTTGTGCAACCCGAATTCCCGCTTGAACCAGCTCACCATCCAATAGCCCCGGTAAATCATTACTTCTATAGAGTAGTAGCCAGGGATGGCTGCCCACTTTTTCCCAATAGGGTGCCGGTGTAAACGCCACTAAAACGACGGGCTATGCGGCGTGCCTGGCGCAGGGCGCTGCGGCATTGCACGCTGCTGCCGGTAATCCCGAACGTCATCATGCATTTTTCCGTGCCAGCCCCGCGCATAGCCAGTGCGCGCTGTAGCCATTTTATGGCCCGTTCGTGGCCGGCCAGAGCCAGCTGTGTGCGGGTCTCTTCGGTGTTGCTTAAACGCAGCATCGACAGTTGCACGCGTTGCTGCGCCAGTTCGCGGCAGGCGTCGCGCCCTTGCTCCCAGCTGGGGAAAAACACCACCTGAAAGCGCTCGCGCTGCGGCAGCCGGCTTACCCGAACTTTAACCTCGGTAATAATACCAAGACGGCCTTCGGACCCAAGCACTAGCTCGCACAAGTCGGGTCCGGCGCTGGAGGCGGGAAAGTCCGGCAACTCCAGAGTGCCCACGGGTGTCTCCAGCGTTCCTCCGGCAAACAGCTGCTCGATCCGGCCATAGCGTAGAGACTGCTGGCCGCTGAAGCGCGAGGCGACCCAACCGCCTATTGTAGATAATTCGAAAGACTGCGGAAAACGGCCAAGGGTAAAGCCGTGGGCACGAAGCAGTGACTCTACTTGAGGGCCGGGCGTGCCCGCGCCGAAAGTGGCAATCTGACTAGCCGGGTCTAAATCCAGCAAACGGTTCATGGCTGCCATGCTGACGGTGATAACAGGTTGGCCAAGATCCAGCAGATTGATGTGGCCAGCTACGCTGGTGCCGCCACCATAAGGAATAAGGTGCAACAAGTTTGCGCTGGCGAATGCCAGTAGCTCGCGCACCTCAGACGATGACCGCGGAAACGCCACAGCATCGGGGCAGCAATAAATCTGCCCGCTGCGCATTGCCAACCAGTCCGGCAGGCTTTGGCCTCGCGCGTGACGTACCCGGATTTCGGCATCGGTAGTGAGTTCGACGCCAGCGGGTCGCTCCTGCCCAAGCGGCTTTCCGGCACCTTGGCGCACACATTGGCTAGGGTTACATCTTACAGGGCAATGCTGTGCCCAATGCGCGCCGCTAAGAACTCTTCGCTGTTGCGCGGCAGTTTCAGTGAAAAAGAATCATCACCCCAGCCATTCCAGCGCCGCATCTGGTGTGTTCCTTGTAGTCGAGTTTTAGGGTTGTCCGGACTGCTGCATCCGCTGATTCAAGTCGCGCCACCGAGAGAGTTTGTCTGCCTCGCCAATACGTTTGTCTTGGCCAGCTTTTCTGGACCAAAGGCCGCTACCGTTGAAACTGTAAACCGGTTCAAGATCAGTACGTTGTGATGCAAGCTTAATGTCATTTATCAAATTGTCTAGAATCAGTGGGTCGGCATCCGGGCGTGGGTACCAGGCCAGAACCATGTGCGCCTGATTTAGCTCCAGCGCTTTGACATACACAATGCGTAGCTGCTCGTCGGGCACACCCATAGAAAGCAGGGTCTGGTATTTGGCAATGGAAAAATCTTCGCAGTCACCGGCATTGGTGGTCAGCAATTCCACTGGCGTGGCCCAATAATCCTCTTCCCCCCAGTGTTCAATGTCGCTGACAAAACGTGATTGGTTGAAAAACGAATTCACCAGGCGTAACTGTCGGTCTATCGGGGCTCTACTGGCCAGCAGTTGTAAGCGCTGATAATTCTGCAGGCGCTGGTAGGCTTCGTTACCAAACTCGGTGCGTACATAATTCATCAATTTATCGGTGAGCTCTAACGCGTTCCCGGCAGAGCCCAAAAAGGCGGTCAGTAAAATTGCCCACAAACAGGAGCGGCCATTAATATGCCGGCGTAACGCCGACATTGTGGCTGCAGGTACAGAAGCGCGGTCTTGGGACGCTAGAATCAATCTTATCAACCCCCATTGCGCAAGCTGTGGCGTAACTGCTCAAGCCTTTCGCGTATTTCGGTTCGTCGTTGTTCGTCTGTAGGCGCAGTGGGCTCGCTGGTAGGTTGTGCGAATTCAGATTTTGAGAGTGCCGACTGCGGTCGTGCCGGTGGTGTGTAAGTAGGCTCCAGGATTTGAGTTTCATCGGCAACCGCGCTGAAACCACTGCGGGTGTTAACGTCTGGAAAATACAAATTTTCCAGCTTACCTGAGCGCTCGATGATGATCCGTGCAGGGTGAACCGATCGTAACAATGCGTTGCCGGGTAGGGTGTCGCCCACCAAATAGGCGTCGGTGTTATTGCGATCGTCTTCAATCAACGCACTGCCAGAAAAGTCGCCGTTGGCGGCCAAAACGCCCCTTAGAATTAGCTTTAGATTAGTTTCGGGCAGATTCTCTGTGCTTTTCTGAACGCCCGAATCATCGGTCTGTGTATTGCCAAACAGATGGAGATTGGACAACGAAATCTGTGGAATTTGCTTCTGCGCCATGGTGGAGCCCGTGCTGGCGGCGGCTATGATGCCGCCCCTGGCCGACTCCTGTTGCCACACACCCCAAGTTTGCCAGACGATGGATGCTAGCAATAATACTGCCAGCGCAAGGGCGGGAGCCGTCATAAGATGTTTCGAATCTAGGCGCATGTGTTGTTCCGGCTAAGACAGGTTTGGCAGATAACACCAACAGGTTACCAGAGAGCCGCCGATTAATGGCAGTATAGAGCATCGAGTTATTTAGCCGGCTTGCCCGCTGTGGTAACCTTTAAACTTGTTTTATCGGCACGCCGACCAGCAGCGAGAAACGTCGTGAGTTCAAAGAACCAACAACTGCCGCACAACAATAATAGCCTTTCTAGGAGGCTGCCGTTTTCGTTTGCGAAACGCAACGGCGTGATTGTGACCCGTGCAGGTAACGGGGAAACAGTTATTCTGGTGCGCCCTGGTTCTTCCCACATTGCTTTGGCCGAAGCCAACCGCCTATGTGGAGGGCGTGCCCGCTTTGCCACCGTTGAGGCGGATCAGTTCGATCAGGCCCTGAACGATGCTTACCAGAACGACTCCACCGCTGCCATGCAAATGGTCGAGGGCATTGGTGACGATATGGACCTGGCGTCGTTGGCGGATTCGGTGCCAGAAACCGAAGACCTGTTGGAACAAGAAGACGACGCACCCATTATACGCCTGATTAACGCGATACTGACTGAAGCGGTGAAAACCGGTGCTTCGGACATTCATATTGAAACCTATGAAACACGATTGATCATACGCTTCCGGGTAGATGGCGTTCTGCGCGAGATTGTACAGCCCAAACGGGCGCTGGCGCCCTTGTTGGTGTCACGTATCAAGGTTATGGCCAAACTCGATATTGCCGAAAAGCGTATTCCCCAGGATGGCCGCATTGCACTGCGAGTGGCGGGTAGGGAAGTGGATATCCGCGTGTCGACCATGCCCTCGTCGGTTGGTGAAAGGGTGGTGCTGCGATTGCTCGACAAGCATGCAGGCGCGATACGCCTGGAATCTCTGGGAATGGGCGGATACGACCTGGAAAAACTGCGCGCACTGATCTATCGTCCCTACGGAATTATACTGGTAACAGGTCCAACCGGCTCTGGTAAATCGACGACTTTGTACGCGGCTTTGCAGGAAATAAATGACCGCAGCCGCAATATCCTGACGGTGGAAGATCCCATTGAGTACAACCTGCCGGGTATTGGCCAGACCCAGGTTAATGCCAAAGTGGACATGACCTTTGCTCGCGGCCTGCGTGCAATGCTGCGGCAGGACCCTGACGTGGTGATGATCGGTGAGGTACGGGACTTTGAAACCGCGGAAATTGCGGTTCAGGCGAGTTTGACGGGTCACTTGGTGCTGTCTACCTTGCACACCAACTCCGCGGTGGGTGCGATTACGCGGCTGATGGACATGGGCATCGAACCTTTTCTGATTTCATCCAGTATCGTGGGTATTGTGGCCCAGCGCTTGGTGCGATTGTTGTGCCCATACTGCCGTGAAGCCTATGAGCCTACGCCGGAACAGTGTGAGTTTCTGCAGCAGGATCCGGCCAGTCCGCCGCGAATATTTCGCGGCCGAGGCTGTACACACTGTAACGATCTGGGCTATCGCGGCCGCATTGGCATTTACGAAACCGTGGAAATCACCAGAAGCCTCAGTGCGCTGATTCATAAGCGCGCCGGCGAGCTGGTCTTGGAACGGGAAGCCCGTTTGCGCAGTCCAAGCATTCACGCTGACGGCGTAGCCAAGATTTTGGCAGGCATCACCAGCGTGGAAGAAGTGCTTCGCGTTACCCACCGGAGCCAATAAATCATGCCGGCTTTTAAATACAAGGCGCTGGACGCTCGGGGAAAGCAGACACAAGGCGTACTTGAAGCTGATGCGCCGCGGGCGGTCCGCCAGCAGCTACGGGAAAAAGGGTTGACGCCACTGGCGGTAGAGCCGGCTGTGGAAAAACCGGGGCGAGGCCCCTCATTGAATGGCCGAGGTTCCCTCAGTGCAGCGGATCTGGCGTTGGTTACGCGCCAGATGGCGACTTTGATTCAGTCCGGGATTCCCATAGAGCAGTCCCTAAGTGTTACCTCAAAACAGTCGAATAATCCGCATATTCGCAGTATGTTAATTGCTATTCGCGCCAAGGTGATGGAAGGCCATAGTTTCGCCGATAGCCTGGGCGAGTTTCCGCGAGCTTTTCCGCGGCTGTTCTGTTCAACCGTGGCTGCTGGCGAACATGCAGGCCACCTTGACCTGGTATTGAACCGGCTCGCGGACTACACCGAAAGCCGCCAAGAAGCCCGCCAGAAAATTCAGTTGGCGGCTATTTACCCGATTATTCTGAGCGTGGTCGCCATTTCCATTGTGGTTTTCTTGCTCACCTATGTGGTGCCGGACATTATTGCGGTGTTTGTTCGCCAAGGGCAGCAGTTGCCATTACTGACGCGGGCAATGCTGTCGATGTCGGATTTTTTGCTGAGCTACGGCATTTATCTGCTAATTGCTCTGGGTGCTGGGTTGGTGGCGTTTCGTTTTGCGATGGGAAAACCGGCGTTTCGCTTGCGCATGCACAAACGCCTGCTTCACTTACCGCTACTGGCGGGTATGGTGCGGGGCGTTAACACAGCCCGCTATGCAAGTACCTTGAGTATACTGACCACCAGCGGTGTGCCGCTGGTGGATGCCATGCGCATTGCCGGTGAGGTTCTCGGAAACGATTATCTGCGCCAGGAGCTAAAAGATGCTGCGCGTAAAGTCAGTGAGGGCGGAGCATTACACAGGGCTCTGGATCAAAGCGGTTATTTTCCACCGATGATGCTGCACATGATTGCGAGCGGCGAAGCCAGTGGCGAGCTAGACAGCATGCTGGAGCGCACGGCCAGAATGCAGGAAAACACTCTACAGGCAAAAATCGCCGCGATCGTCGGCCTGTTTGAGCCATTGATGTTGCTGCTGATGGGTGGAGTGGTGCTGATTATCGTGATGGCCATTATGCTGCCGATTCTGAATATGAGTAATCTAGTGGGCTAAATTATAAAGGCTCTTGAAGTGCAATCCGAACAGACCCAGTAGACTGAATAGATCCACAACCAAGGATACGTGTCTTATTATGAAACGTTCGAACTCTCCCGATATTCGCCAAAGCCAAGGCTTCACCCTTATCGAAATCATGGTGGTGATGGTCATTCTTGGTTTATTGGTTGCCATTGTGGCGCCCAACATCATGGGCCGTAGTGACCAAGCCAAGGTCACAGTAGCGCAAACCCAGCTTAGCAATATTGGTAATGCCCTGGATTTATATCGCCTTGATAACAACCGTTACCCGTCAACCCAGCAAGGGCTGGAAGCCCTGGTTAACAAGCCCGCGGGTAGCCCAGAGCCAAAGAACTGGAACCCCGACGGCTACCTGAAAAACGTTCCGGAAGACCCCTGGGGCATGCCTTACCAGTACATTAGCCCAGGAGCGGAGGGCGCTTATGACCTTTACTCGTTGGGTTCAGACGGCCAGGAAGGTGGTGATGGCGATGCCGCCGATCTCAGTTTACGGAACACCAAAGGCTGATAAACAGTGCGACGTAACACCACCCAGAACGGTTTCACCCTGATCGAAATATTGGTGGTGCTGGTCATTATCGGACTTATGGCTGCGTTAGCAGTGTTTACTATGGGCGGTAGCTCACAGCAGCGAGAGCTGGAAGTTGAGGTTCAGAATCTCTATCTGAGAATGCAGGTAGCGTCCGAACAGGCTGTGTTAAACAATCTGGAGGCGGGCCTGGCGATTGACACCGTCAGCTACCAGTTTGTGGTTTTTGATGATGAAACCCAGGGCTGGAAAACCAGCCAGGAACGACTGTTTCAGGCCCATGCCTTGCCATCTTGGCTATCAGTTGATACAACCGTGGCCGCTGATGCTCCACGCTTAACGAACGATAACAATAAGTTAAGACCGGATGTTGTATTTTTTTCCAGCGGAGAAACCACGCCTTTTGAAATCGAGTTGATGGTTACGGGTCAGGAATCGGCTCGCCATCGACTGTATTCCGACGGTGTTTCACTCATGAACTGGCAGAAACCCGGCGATGAGGCGGATGGGCCATGAGACGGTCCCGGGGCTTTACTCTAATTGAAGTACTTGTGGCCCTTCTGATTTTTGGTTTGATTGCAACCGCTGCAGCAGAAGTGGGCAGCCAGTACATAGCCAGTTATGAGCGCGTTCGTGACAAAACTCTGGCGGCGTGGCTAGCAGAAAATAAAATCAACGAAATACGCTTGCAGAGTCGTTTGCCTGCCACCAGTGACACCGCCAGCGATCAAGAGTTCGGGCCTTATCGCTGGCAGGTAACCACTCGTATAACCGCCACGGCAGACGCCAGCATTCAACGCGTAGAGGTGAGTGTTGGCCGTTACCGCGACGAGTCTTCGGACCCCGATACAGTGCACAGTCTGGCCGCTTTTGTGGGTGCAAAATGATGGCCGGCCAGCGCGGCTTCACGTTAATGGAAATGTTGATAGCCGTTACCATTACCGCGGTGATTGGCTTGGGCGTCTGGCAGGTTTTGAGCGGCGTGATCAACGCCCGTGACCGGGTAGACGAAGTGGCCGATGAGTTCGCAGCGCTTCAGCGCACCATGCTGTTGTTTGAACGAGACATGAACCAGGTTATCAATCGCCCGGCGCGAGATATTTTTGGTGACGTTCAGCCCGCACTGACCAGTCTTAGCGAGCCTTTCAACCTGCTTTTTACCCGTCAGGGCTGGCGTAACCCTCTAGGTCAGCGCCGCAGCGAACTGCAACGCGTGGCATGGGAATACGATGGCAGTGCACTGGTGCGCAGTTACTGGCCAGCTTTGGACCAAGGCCAGGAAGACAATCGCAGGCAAGCGCAGGTGCTGGACGGGTTAAAAACGTTCAAACTGCGTTTTCTTGACAAAAATCTGCAATGGCAGGACAACTGGCCGGTGCAGGATTCGTCTACCGGCGCCAAATCGCTCGCGCTGCCTGCAGGCCTGGAGTTGACCATAGAACACGATCGTTTTGGCACGCTGGAGCGCCTCTTCGTACTTACGGATTTCGATGCCAGCAAGGCTCAGGCCGACCTGAGTCGTGCCGTTGAAGGCGGCTCCGTCGACAGCGCTGCTGATAATGATGAAGCGTCGGCTCTAACAGGTGTTCAGTGATGCGCCACAGTAAAACGTCCTCGAAGCGCATGAAACAGCAGGGTGTGGCATTAATCATGGTGCTGCTGGCGATGGCACTGGTGGTCATACTGGCAACCGGTATGACCCGTCAACAAAGCCTTCGAGTGTTCAAAGCAGGGCATTATTTGGCTCAGCAGCAAGGGCTGAGTGTGGCTTTGGGTGCAGAAGCGTTCGCCCGTCAGATACTGATCAAAGATTATGAAGAAGACAAAGAAGCTGGAACGCCGATCGACAGTCTTGACGAATTCTGGGCGGCTAACTCAGTTGCGCTCCCGTTAGACGATGGCGGCGTGGCCGAGATACAGCTGGATGGCTTGGGAGGCAGGCTGAATCTGAACGATCTGATTGGTGCGGATAACGAGCCAGACCCGGTGAGCCGTGGACGCTTGGACCAATTACTGCAGAACCTTAAGATAACCGGCCTGAAAACCGATGTGTTTATTGACTGGACGGATGAAAATAACCGGACTATCAGTTCTTTTGGAGCTGAAGACGGCCAGTATCTGCTAGCGCAGCCCGGTTATCGGGCGGGCAATCAGAAGTTTGCTAGCGTAACCGAACTCCGCCTGCTTGAAGGCATGACTGAGGAAGGCTATCAGGCGCTTCGGCCCTTCGTGGCGGCGCTTCCGGTCAGTGGCCTGGGTATTAATGTAAATACCGCCAGCGCGGAGGTGTTACGAACCCTGCACCCGAATTTGAGCGTGGCCGAGGTAAATGCTGTGATTGAGATGCGAAAAGAACAGCGCTTCGAGAACATTAAAGATTTTCTGGCGCTGCCGCAATTTTCCGGTTTAGGCTTAAAGCCAGAGGGGCTTACGTTGCAAACCCGTTTTTTTGAGGTTGTTGCAAGAATTACCTACGATAAACGGGTTGTGCACATGGTCAGCACCGTTTATCGCGACCCGGAGGGCAAGGTGTCTACATTGCACCGGGACACAGGGCAAAAAAACCGGATTACCAAAGCGCCGTTTACCATTTTGGAAGGATAACAATGTCTTATCGCCTGTATGTGCGATCGGTTTTAGGCTTTTCCGCTGTAGAGCAACAGCCAAGCGAACGGCGTTACAGTTGGGCGCTGTTGGACAGTGCCGGCCATTGTCAGGCCAGAGGTGAAGCCGATAGCCAGGATGACATCGAGCAGACGCTATCGCAGAACGCTATTGAACACAGCCTGCTAATTGGGTTGATTCCCGGTGACGAGGCGGCGTTCTGCTTGGCTAATATACCCGCAAAACAGCAACGGTTTATCACTCAGGCACTGCCTTACGCGGTTGAAGAACAGTTAGCGCAGGACATAGAAACCCTGCATCTGGCACTCGGCAATCGCGGCAACCAGGGCTACCGCGTGGCAGCGATTGATCGTGAGCGCATGGCGAACTGGTTCGGTGTGTTCAGCGGTTGGCGCGCCCTTACCTTGAGTGGCATATACGCCGACGCATCGCTGCTCCCGCCCAGGACTGACGGTTGGAGCGTCTGCGTAGATGGCGATGTGACCATGTTGCTGGGCCCGGCCAGTGAGTGGTTAAGTGTTCAAACCACCAATCTAAGCTTGTTTCTGCAAACACTGGCAGTGCCCGACAGCGGCGAGGCTATGGCTTTGACGTTGTATGTTGAGAGGCCGGTGGGCGGTGAGCTGTCTTTACTTCTAGCGGATAGAATCGCTCAAAATGAAATAGAAATTACGACTGAACATTCCGAGCGCTTGCCAGTGGAGCTATTGGCGCTGTCTCACCAGCGCCAGAGTACAGACGCCATCAATCTGTGCCAGGGTGATTTTGCTGCTGGCCCGACGAAAAAAAGTGCCCTGGCGCCTTGGCGATCCTTAATTCTGGTAGCGGCGGCCTGGCTGGTACTTCAGCTGTCTTTGGAAACAGGGCTAGGCTGGTATTATCAACATCAGGCCAACAATCTAAATTCACAGGCCATGAGTGTTTACCAAAAAGCATTTCCCGCCGACAGGCGCACCCATCCCGGCAATGTGCGTAGGGTAGTTGAGGGCCAGCTCAGACAAAACGCTGACAGCGGCTCAAGTCTGAATTTTATAACCCTGATGAAATTTACCGGCCAGCAGTATGCGGCGGTTTCTGGAGGCAATGGTATTCGCTTCAATTCGCTGAATTACAACCAGGCCCGCGGTGAACTGGTGGTGGATTTACGCGCAGACAGTTACGACTTGATGAGTCGGTTACGCAATGGGCTGGCAGCTCAGGGGCTGGATGCACAAATTGGATCAGTGGTGAACGAATCGGGTGAAATTCGCGGGCGTTTAACGGTTTCGGGAGGTTAAACGATGTTGGAAAAATTGAAAAATCAGGCCGGCGTACGCAAACTTCAGGTGCAGTATCTACAGCTCCCCCCGCGGGACCAAAAAGCCCTGCGATGGCTGGTGGTTGCCGTATTGGCGGGTTTTTTGTATTTCGCACTCTGGCTGCCTGCCACCCGTTATCACGATCGCACGCAAGCATCCCGTGACAACGCCGCCCAGCTACTAGTTTGGATGAACGGCAACGCTGCCAGTATAAGCACGCTAGCGGGAGCGAGCCGCATTGATACTGACGCAGACACCGCTATCGAAAAACCAACAGATAGCCGCGCCTTGATGGCTCTGGTCACCCGCTCGGCACGGGAGTCCGGGCTGGTGTTGCAGCGCTTTGAACCTGGCGGTGATAACTCTGTTCGTATATGGATGGATGACGTGGCCTTTTCCGATGTGGCCTCCTGGCTGGAAACCTTGAGTGTTGAAAATGGTGTTTTGATAGATCAGGCGGCGCTGGAAAAGACAGCCGAAGAGGGCAAGGTAACAGCCCGTTTGACACTTGGCCTTTAAACGCCAGGCCAGCGTAAAACTAAATGGGATAAAACAGCTTCAAATCAATTAATGACGGGAGACCTTGTGTCTGACTCAGAAGATTACGACTTGATTGTGATAGGTGCCGGCTCTGGTGGCGTTCGATTGGCCCGCATGTCTGCCCAGCGCGGTGCGCGAGTAGCGGTGGTGGAATCGCGTTATCTAGGTGGCACCTGCGTGAATGTGGGTTGCGTGCCCAAAAAACTGTTTGTTTACGGCGCCCATGTTCATGATGAGCTGGAAGACGCCTCCGGTTACGGCTGGCAGGTGCCTATTGCCGACGTAAAATTCAACTGGCCCACATTGCTCGCTAATAAAAACACCGAGATCAAGCGTCTGAACGGCATTTATGGGAGCCTGTTAGAAAATGCTGGCGTAACCATTATTGATGGCAGTGCCCGCCTGAGCGGCCCAAATACCGTGGTTGTAGGCGACAAAAGCTACAATGCCAAACACATTACCGTTGCCACTGGCAGTTGGCCTGTGGTGCCTGACATTCCCGGAAAAGAACACCTGCTGACGTCTAACGAAATGTTTTTCTTGCCGGAACTTCCGCAACAAGCAGTAGTTTGGGGCGGTGGTTACATAGCTGTGGAGTTTGCCGGTATTCTGGCTGGCCTTGGTGTTAAAACTACACTGCTGTACCGAGGTGATCTATTTCTTCGTGGGTTTGACGACGATATCCGCACATTTACAGCCCAAGAGATGGCAAAGAAGGGCGTAAATTTGCAGTTTAACGTCACAATCGAATCGGTAACCGGCGCAACTGGCGATTATTCAGTGCTTTTGAGCAATGGTGAAACTCTGAAAACCGGGCTTGTTATGGCGGCAACCGGGCGACGGGCGCTGGTTGACGGCCTTGGGCTGGCTGAGCTTGGCGTAGCGCTGAATGACTCAGGCCACGTTGTGGTAAACGATTATTTTCAGACGGAAGTACCCTCAATCTCCGCATTGGGTGACGTAATTGGCACCCCCCAGCTAACCCCGGTCGCTTTGGCCCAGGCGATGGTGCTGTCACGCAGATTGTTTGGCGACGGTGAAGGCGAAATGGACTACGCGGCGATTCCTACTGCGGTTTTCTGCCAACCGAACATCGGCACCGTTGGCCTGACTGAGCAGGAAGCGCGCTTGGCCGGGCATAGCCTGCTGGTTTACCGCTCGGAATTCAGACCCATGAAGTACATCTTAAGTGGGCGGGATGAGCGCTGCATGATGAAACTGGTGGTAGATAAGCGCACAGACAAAGTTCTGGGCGCTCATATGGTAGGAACAGACTCCGGTGAAATTACCCAGGGCTTGGCTGTTGCGATCAAGGCCGGGGCCACCAAAGCGCAGTTTGACGCAACGATGGGGATTCACCCAACGTCAGCGGAAGAGTTTGTAACCATGCGTGAGCCGGTGATGGTGGATCCCGACTGAGCGTGAAGGTGAAATCAAAACGCTGGCTCTGGCGAACGGAGCTGGCGTTTTTATTGTTCAAACGGAATTTCGAAGCGCAATACCGGATGCCCATCGGCGTTGGCCTCTACTTTTAGCTGGCCTCCCATCAGTTCAATAAGGCGCTGTACCAATGGCAGGCTCAGGCCCATAAAGCCGGTACTTCCACTCACGTTGTTCTGATTCAGCTTGTCGAACTCATCAAAATCGTCGAAGTTAGTGCCTAGCCTGCTGTGTGACAAATTCTGAGTGGCGGTATCAGACACTGCAACGCTCAGTAATACCACCGCCGGGAGTTTATTGTCAGCGTCTAGGTGATCCCGAAATTGGGCTGTATCTGCGGTCTTCAAATAAGCCTCAATCTGCACCTTGCCATCGTGACTGCCCTTAATAGAGTTATCCAGGAGGCCTGCTAATATCTGGCGCAATTTTGGCGCATCGCCATGCACCATTGCGATGCTTGGAAAGTCTGGGTGGAAACTCAGGTCCAGGGTTAATTCGGCTTCCAGCGCAGCTTGCCCGTGGGACGCTACGCAGTTGTGAATCAGTTGGTGCAAGTCAAATGGATAAGACCGCAGCACCGCAGTGCCGCCATCCAGACGCGAGTACTCCAGAATATCGTTTATCACCAGTAATAGGTCCTGCGCAGAGCGACTGGCGGTCATCAGATATTCGCTCCGACTGCTGCTTAGGCTTTCGCTTTCAAGGAGCTTAACCATGCTCAAAACAGCCCGAAGAGGGGTCTGCAACTCATGACTCGCGATGTCCATAAATTCAGATTTGGCCTGACTGTCGCGCTCAGCCTGCGCTAGGGCAGAGCGGGTCTGAGCTAAAGTTTGCTCCTGCAGTTCCCGTTGTTCTTGCAGATGCTGGGCTAGCTCGTTCAGGCGCAGTTCTATGGTGATCAGTTCCTGTGAATTACGATACTGATTCACAGGCGTCAACTCGTAATCGTGGTGGCTGAGAGCTTTAATTCGTAGCGCGATGTTGCGCATAGGGCGCAAGATACCGGTGAGAAAGTAATTAACCAGCAACATAGTGAAAAGCAACAAGGCGGCACTCAAAGCCAAAGACGTCCAAACAATACCGCGGCGTTTGCTGGCCAGCAGCTCTGGATCAACGCCTACATACACGTTACCTACCCGCAAGGCTCCGCCGACGAAGCTCAAACCTGGGTCGAACCATTCAGGAGTATCCAAGTCATTCATGTTCAGCGGTTTTTGCAGAATCTCGGCGGTATAAATGTTTTTGTCCAAAGCTAGCGCTGCGCGCGTCGTTAGTCGCGCCTCCACATCAGCCTGTTTACGAGCGCGGGCATCGGCGTTAGCGTTGCTAACAAAACCTAGGACGTCGCCGCGAACGCTCGTTACGCGTATCCAGTCAGCGTGGCTGCGACGTAAAGATTCCGAAATGATGTCGTTAAGCACACTAGTGTTGCCGGATACGACCGCATACTCCAATGCTGGAGCCAAGCTGTCAGCGACAATCTGGCTGTGTTCCGCCACCCGTTCGTTGGCGTCTTGCAAGCGCATATAGGTGAAAAACAGCATCAGTGCGGCAAACATCAGAATAGCGGGCAAGGCACCTAGAATGAGCAGCTTGCGGGCAAGTTTTACAGGTTGACGGTGCGCCGGGGCGCCCTTTGGAGGAGAGCCCTGTGGAAGTGACTTCATGGCAAAACCCCAAGGCTTGCGGCATCCGCTGCCGCGTCTTTGGTGGTTGGCATCTCATGTTCACGCAACTGCTGTACTACCCGCGCTTTTACGCTGGCCTCTGACGGCAGGGGGATGTTTAGGGAGCGTCCGACTTGCTCGTTTATTCGAATATTGAAATTGGTCGGGTACGCCGGTTTCGGCAAGAAACCCTCTCGAAACCACTGTTCCAGAGCGCTAACCAGTGCTTGCGCGACCGCAGAGTAGGGCGTGTAACTGGAGGCCAGCGAACCGGCTTTGACATAGGCTTGGCTAGGACCAATCACCATAATGTTACGCCGATAGGCGGTCAGCAGAATGTGTTTAATGGTGCTTGGATTGTAAATGCTGGGGTCCTGAGCTGCCAACACGAAGTCGCCGTAATAGAGCGCGCGCACCAGAGCCGGTATGAGCTCGCTACTACTGTTTACAACAAACATCTGCGCTTCCAGATCGTACTTCGGCAACTGGGACAGCAGTTCACTGTAAAGATGAGAGCTCTTTGGAGTAGCCAATAGGGCAATTCGGCGGGATTGGGGCAGTATGGCCTTGCCGGTAAGCGCTTGGTTGATCAACGGCACGTCGTAGTAAATGGCAGATACAGGGCGCTCCGGTTCCTTATCCGAACGCGTACTGGTTGCACTGGTTTCAGCCCGATAGTATTCCCGTGAAACCAGTGTTGCCAGTATCGGCGACTGCGGATATTTGCCCAGCGCCGTTGTCAACGCTCTGTGGCCGATGGTCACTATGGGTATACCCGGATTTAATTCCGCCTCAGACTCGTTAACCGGCATAACGGGTACTTCTTGGCCAACCACTTGGCGAACCTGATCCAGCAGATAGTTGTCCAAGACATCGTTACCCGAACCCACCACATAGATCAACGGAATCATAATATCCGCACGAGCAGCACCGGCTGCCAGCGTCAGGATAAAACATAAGAATGCAGCAACAAAAAAACGTCCGGAGGCGATAGAATATGTCGTCCGGAACAGGCGCGCCTTGTTAAGCGATCGATTTATGGGATCCATTGCCTACTAACATCCATCAAAAACGTAACCCTGCTTCCAAAAAGAACTGGTTGTGATCTGCGATATTGTTATCAGAGCTGAGCTCAAACTCTCGGTTCAGGTAGTGCTGAATAACAAACGCAAATTCCGCTGTGTAGCGTGGCTGAATAATCTGCTTGGCCAAGCGTATATCCAGGCGTTCAAATTGGGAGTTTCGAAACTCGTCTGCCCAATAGAATACACTGGCGGCGGTCACATTCCAGGGTAAGGTCTGAATGGCCGCGATACTTCCTGAGTGCCTGACAGAGAGTCGTTCAAGGAGTACGACCTTCCTTGGCGCGTCACCTTCAGGTAGGGTTTGACCATTGTAGCTTAGTGGACCGTTGTATCGCGTGTCCTGATCCAAATAGCCATAACTGGCCCGCAAGGTTGTGAGTGGAAAAACCAGCGTACCTTCTACTTCAAAACCTTTCTGATCTATGTCTACGCTGTTATCAATATTCCATTCTTCAAACTGGATAACGCCACTGATCATATCCCGCATTTCGTCTTTGAAGCCTCGCACCTCCAGAGTGAGCAAGGCGGGTCTCAGAGGAAACTGACCAAAGTAGCTGATTTCATGAGATCGAATTGTCTCTTCGCGTAACTCGATGCCCAGGGTATCGGAATATCTCTTCGGCGTTATGTCGCCACTGGTCAGCCGATAACCTTCAAGTTCGCCGGCATAAGCAGCATTTACATTCCGCAGCACAAAACCATAATTTGGATTTTGTTCAAAGCTATCTGGGGTGCGTACAGCTTCAGAGTAAACGAACCGCAGCGCATGCTGATTATTAAAAATCAGATTGGTCGCTAAGCGCGGTGAGAAGTAACCCTGGCCAGTCGTATCCGTATGCTCCCAGTTGCCACCGCCATTAAAGGTCAGCCAACTCGTAGGGCTATACTCCACATTACCAAAAACCCGGTACTGTTCGCTGGTGCCGCGGCCGTTAAAAAAGGTTTCCGAACGATAGGTGTCGTGGCGATAACCCAGCCCGGATACCATTTTCATTGTGTCAGACAGCACCAAGGTGTCCTGCAGTTCCAGCTCCAGACGGGAATCCTCTGAATCGGCGTTCAGATCAGCTGATAACGATTCAGGAGCACTCAAGGCGGAGCAGTCGACAGAAGTGCCGCCAGGGTTTGCACAGATTCCTTGTAATAAGGGCAAAACGTCATCTTTCGGGACTTTAACGGGCCAGCGCTGGCGCCGCTTGAAGTTCTCAAAGCTTACTTGAACGTGGAAAAAATGGTCGTCGGAGGGGATAACGTTGAAACGGCTGTCCAGATAATAATCGCGTACATCAATATCGGGATTGGTTTGTGCAGGGAAATAGCCCGTTTTGTATTTATCTTCTTCGTTAACGCCGTCCGTAACACCCGCTCTCAATTCTATATCAAAGTCTGGTTGCAGTTTTAAACGTGAATCGAAGGTCAGAAAGTTAAGATTATGGCCGTCGTGAAACGGGATAAACTCACCGCCTTCGCGCTGGTAATCGAAACCGCCAAACTCGCGTTTTTCGAAAGCCATGCGCCAGTCCATATCGGGGTTGGCATCGCCGACGCTGGCAAACGTGCGCCGATAATCGCGGGATCCGGACATCACCCGGAGTTCTGTTCCGGCGGTATCGGCCGGGTCTCGGGTAATAATATTGATGCTGCCCAAAAACGCGTTGATGCCATACGCCGCAGAGTTTGGCCCGCGGCTCACTTCAATTCGCTCAATCAGCTCCAGCGCAACCGGCATGCTTTGCCAGTCCATATCCGATAGGGTGGCGCGGTGGGCCGTGCGCCCGTTAATCAGCACCTGCATACGCCGTTGTTCGTAGTGCACGGTGCCGTGGTAGGTTGTCACTGGTGTACCGCTGCCTACTTCACCTACGACCATGCCGGGCACCAAACGAAAAATCTCAACCAAGCTGTTAATGCCTAACTGCCGCACCAGATCACCTTCAATGACGGTGGTACTGCCCGGCACTCGAGTTTTGGGCTGCCGCAAGCGGGTTGTGGTCAGCACTTCTGGGATGTCATCGCTGAAACCGTAAAAGCCGGGTAAAGGCTCAACCTTGTCGGGAATGTCATTACCGTTGGCCCAAGCGGGTGCTATCGCCGCTGTAAATCCCAGCAAGGCTGCCGAAAAATATAGCCGAAAACTGCTGAATGCTTTAGTTTCACAGCGTAAAATGATCGTGCGTGGAGCCATTTGCAAAGGCTTTATTGCAAAACGCGAGTCCGCCCGATCACTGTTCGGGCAACAGAAGCAATTCGTAACGGCCATGGTTGTAACTCTATACTCGCGGTGAAGTGCAGTTTGAGCAATCGATTTATGTAGTGTAAGGCGTATGTTATTGCAGTAGATCTTGATTGTCTCGCGTAAATGTATTTTTGTTAATAAATGGAGACCTGTAGCAATGAACTGCTGGGACTTACTTGGAATAGAACCGACATCCGATCGCCAGCGCGTAGAACAGGCATACCAGAAACAACTGAAATTTGCCAGCAGCGATGAGGTGCAGCGCCTGGAACAAGCCTTTCTGGAAGCCACAGGTGGAGCACCAAGCGCTTCGGATATCGAGGCGAAAACGCCGCCAAAAACGCCAGGGGCGCAGCCTGAGCAAGGGCCCGAACAACCCAGAGAGCTTGACGCTTATTCAGCGCAAGTAACGCGAGAAGTGGTTATTCAGGTCAAAGCCCTTCTGAATGACAGCGTTCGAGCGGAAAATGCAGACGTGTGGAAGGCCATCCTGTGTGAACCACCGGCCAATCAGCCTGCTTTGCGCGCTGAGATTGCCCGCCGGCTTGAGTCACAGTTGCGTCCGATGGCCGAAAACGGCGTGTTTCCGGCATCGGTGACTGCATTTTTGGGTGACTGGTTTGAATGGCCGAGTCTGCGCGAAGCCGCGGGCACCCATGCCAAAGAGCAGCAGCCGGACGACCGTCATGATTCCGAGCCTGAGATGCAGGGCCGCCAAGGCGAACAGGATGAGCAGCCACCGAAAACGGTTAACTTTTGGCCAGCGGTGATTGGTTGGATTATCGGGCTGGCCATTTTAACCAGCCTGTTCGGCGGAATGGGCGGCGGCTGACCAGCCGCTTAAACCTGATTAAGAAAATCGCCGACCGGTTGGGCCAGCAGTCTGGCCAGAATGGCAGGTTCGAACCGGCGGCGAATGCTGATGGCGTAGAATTCTTCGAAAACACCGGGCAGGGCACCGTAATCCACAAGGCTTCCGGCTTTCAGTTCGTCACGAACGACGACCGGCGGCAGCACCGAAAAGTGGCGAGTGTCCCTTGCCAGCAGTCGCATCATGGCCATGTCGTCAACCTCCGCTATCAATCTTGGCCGTACTTTATGGTAGTCGCAGAACTGATCAAAAGCATGACGTATGTTGTTTTCGGGGCCGGGCACAATCAGCCGTAAACCCTGAAGAAAATCGGGAAATACCACATTGCTGGCCGCGTTGGGCGGCCCGATAATGCTCACCGGCTGACGCGCTATGCGCCGAGAACGCCAGGGGTTCTGTGGGTCGCCCTGAACCGGCTGATTCGATAGAACCAAGTCTAGCCGGTGTGCCGACAGGCGTCGCAGCAAATCATCCAGCCCACCACTTTGCAGGCTTAACTCCAGATCATCCTGCTCTAGCAGCGGCCCTAAAAACCCCTCCTGAAAGTTTCGCGACAGCGTTGCCACAGCCCCTACCTTCAAGGTTTCTCGCGCCGGTTGGTGGCCGCTTTCAAACAAAGCGGACAGCTCCGCGCCTTGGCGAAATATTTCCTCGGCGTAGCTGAAAGCCACACGGCCTGCCTCTGAAAGCTTCAGGCGCCGCCCTTCGCGAATAAACAGCGCTTCACCAAAACTATCCTCCAGCTTTCGTATTTGCCCTGACAGTGCCGATTGGGATATGTGCAAAGATTCCGCAGCTCGGGTCAGATGTCCGGTGCGGGCTACTTCCCAGAAATAGTAAAGATGATGGTAATTCAGCCTCATGAGTTCGTTCTTTAAAAGTGAATATTACGTTCTTTATAAACTATTTTTTAAATGTATGCACGGTGGGCATAGTATCTGCGTTGCTTAATTTTCTGTTCAAGGAGTTATTGAATGAACCCCATCGCGACCGTCGTTGCAGAGCTTGCCTTGTTGAGCTGGCTACTGATCCCGCTGTCACTGCTACTGCTTGCGGCCTATGCCAGTTGGACCAGTAACCCACGCAAGCTAGCCCATTGCTGGACCGTCGCCAAGAGCCTTTTCGTGGCCTTGATGGCTATCACGGGTTTTATTGGCCTTATGTTGTTGGCTGACAGCCCGGGCTTCACGACCGGCCTGCCGGAAATTGGTGCCCAGTTTGGCCTGTTCCCCAGCGGCCTGTCATTGTGGATGTCTATGTTGGTGGGCTTTATCGGCTGGGTCATCATTCGTTACGCAGACGACTATCTGCGCGGTGACCCCGGCCGTGCGCGCTTCTTCCCCTGGTTCTTAATCACTTTGGCCAGCGTTCTGGTTCTGGTTTTGACCAACCACTTGCTAATCCTTGTGGGTGCCTGGGTGGGCGTGAGTCTTTCATTTCACCACTTGCTTACCCTTTACCCCGAACGCGGCGCGGCGAACGCGGCTGCCTTGCAGAAGTTCATTATCAGCAGAGTAGGCGATGTGTGTGTATTCAGCGCGGTTTTGCTGCTGCACCATCAGTACGGCACTTTTTATCTTCCAGAAATGATGGCCTCTGCGGGCGGTGGGGCGGACCAATCGTTGGCGCTGCAGTCCGCGTCTGTGCTGCTGGCGATAGCGGCGCTGATGAAGTGTGCCCAGCTGCCCGTTCACGGCTGGTTGTTGCGGGTTATGGAAGCGCCGACGCCGGTCTCGGCACTACTGCACGCGGGTATTATCAATTTAGGTGGTTTCCTTTGGCTGCGCTTATACCCGGTGCTTGACGGTTTTACCCCGGGCCACGGCATTCTTCTTGTTGTCGGCGGCGTGACCGCCGTAGTTGCTGCGCTGGTGATGATGACGCAGTCATCAGTAAAGCACTCACTGGCGTGGTCTACGTCCGCACAAATGGGCTTTATGTTGTTCGAAATTGGTTTAGGCGCATACACCCTGGCCTTCCTGCATCTGGTGGCGCACTCGCTGTACAAGGCGCATTCGTTCCTGGCCAGTAGCCGCACGGTTTTGGCCAGCCATTCGCTGGCAGGGTACGCCGGAGTGGAGCGGGTTCAGGTGATAAACGGCGTGCTTGCTGCCGTGGTCGCCGCCGTTATATTGTCGGCGGTGCCGGCACTGGTGGAAGGGAAACTGGTTTTGGGTACGCTGCTGGTGTTGGCGTGCACCGCTGCCGCGCTGGGCATTCCAGCTTGGGTCAAGGCTCCGGTTCGAGCCAGCCTGCTGCTTTGTACCCTGATGTTGTTGCCACTTTATAGCTTACTGCATGCGCTGCTGTCGCCGGCTCTGGGTTCAGCCCACAATCTGGTGCTTCCATTTTCAGCACAAGTGGCGGGCCTGGCCATTGTCGCTGCTCTGGCGGCCGGCTCGCTGATGATCTTGCTTAAACCGCTGAGCCGCATCAGCCGGGCGCTCCACCATTACTGCTGTGAAGGCTTGGGGTTGGACTTGCCGTTGAACCGCCTTAGTGCCGCATTGGCAAGAAAAACACGCGGCTTCAGCCTTAGCAGCGCCAAACCGACCAATCTACACAAAGTTAACCCGTTGAGTTCAGGAGAGCGGTCATGAACCCTAGCCAGGTTGTACCAAACGAATTACAGGCGGCTGTTACCGCGGCTTGCGAGGCCATAGCGCCGATATGGCCGCTGGACCAATTTATTGCCGTCAATCCCTGGTGGGGAATGCGGGAACAATCGGCGGCAGAAGCGGCCGATCAGTTGCAGCGCCGTGGCGGTATCAGCATGTTAATGCCTGCGTCTTTCTACTTGTCGGCCTGGGAGGGCGGGCGTATTCGCCCCGAAGACGTGCAGGATGTATTGCAGGCGCCTGGCCCTGAAACTGCGCCATCGCTTGAAGACCTGCTTAAACACTTGCACGCGGGTGATGCTGTTCAGCCGCGGGTAGCCTGCTCTATTTTTTTGAGCCATGAAGGCCTTGCCCCGGCTGGCGATGGCAATTCCCAAGAAGCCGTCGTGCGCCAGACAGGTCGTTTCTGTGCCCGTTACTTTGATCAGCGCCAGGCACGCTGGGCTGCAGACAAGGAACACAGCCTCTATACGGCCTGGCATCAGCATGTAAATATCAGCCATTTGGTAGACAAGCAGATTGGCGTCAAAGGCTTACAACGTATGCTTGCAAGCGTGCCGCAAGAGACCGAACAGGCCCTGGCACAACTGACCAGCGATCTGGCGCTGCCGCCCGCAGCGTTGGAAGCGCTTTGCCACGGATTGTTGCTGGACATGATTGGCTGGGCGTCCTGGTGCCGCGGAATAGACTGGCGAGCAGAAAATCAAGGGGGGTCCAGTAAAATCTGTCGTGAGCTGCTGGCCGTGTTGCTGGCATGGGAATGGGCGGGGATCGCGCTGGCCGATAACGCTACCCAGAGAGCCTGGCGTAGCCAGTGGTCTCTGGCCGCCAAGAGTGGGTTTGATGATGACGGGCTTAATAAAGGCGCAAACACTGACGGCCAACTCTGGTTGTGGCAGCAGGCGTTTGAGCGGGCGTGGCAGCGTCAGTTGCTATCAAGTCTGAATCTTGATGCAAGCCCGGTTGCCGTGGTAACGCCGGACGTTCAAGCGGTATTTTGCATCGATGTGCGTTCGGAAGTTATCCGGCGCAACCTGGAACAAGCGGACGGCGGGATTCAAACCAAGGGCATGGCCGGCTTTTTTGGCTTGGCGCTGGCTCACCAGACACTCAGCGACAAGCCCTGTATGCGTCAGCTTCCGGGCCTGTTGGAACCGGCGATTATAGCCGCTGACACCACGGGTACCAGCCAGGGTGATAATGCACAGCGAAGTAAAACCAATCAGCAGGAACTGGTACGTCAGGCCGTTCGCGGCGCCAAGTATGGGAGCTTGTCAACATTTACCTTGGTGGAAACCACCGGCTTGGCCTGGGCTTGGAAGCTGGTGCGTGACAGCCTTAATAAAGGAAATGGCAGTAAAGGTGAAGATCACGAACCAGGCCAGTTGCGCATGTATCATGCCGGAACTGGAGACCCGCTGTCTGACTCGAACAAAATCCGCCTGGGAACAGATTTTTTGCGGTCGCTGTCGCTGACGAAACATTTTGCCCCGTTACTGGTTTTGGTGGGCCATGGCGCCCACACAGACAATAACGCCCACCACGCGGGTTTGGCATGCGGCGCCTGCGGGGGCCGCAATGGCGGCCTGAATGCGCAGATTGTGGCTGATATGCTGAACGAGCCGGTGGTGCGTGCAGGGCTGAAAAAAGAAGGTATCGTTATTCCGCAGGAAACCTGGGTGGTTGCCGGCCAGCACTGCACGGTGACTGACCAAGTGCAGATTATTCGCCGCAGCGCTTTACCGGACAGTCATCGGGGTGTCCTGTCGCGTTTTGAAAATGCCCTGAGCATTGCTGGCACGAGCATGCGGAGGGAGCGGGCGACACCGCTTCAGCTAAACGGTTTGGGCGATGACGCGCTGTTGGCCGAACTGCAAAGACGTACCCGGAACTGGGCCGAGGTGCGCCCTGAGTGGGGTTTAGCCAATAACGCCGCGATGCTGATTGGCAGCCGCAAATTGTCGCGCGGATGCGACCTGGGAGGCCGGGTGTTCATGCACGATTATGATCCCGGGGCAGACGAGGACGGCAATATACTGACCGCGATATTTGGTGGCCCGGTGGTGGTTGCCAGCTGGATTAATTTACAGTATTTCGCCTCGGTGACGGCACCGGAAACTTACGGGGCAGGCAACAAGCTGCTGCATTCGGTGATCGGCGGCAACGTGGGCGTAATTGAAGGTGATGGCAGCGATCTGCGTATTGGCTTGCCATGGCAGTCTGTGCACGACGGCAAGAACTGGCGGCACGAGCCCATGCGTTTAACGGTTCTGGTTGATGCGCCCCAAGAGCGGATTAATTTGGCTTTGGAGCGCACCCCGGCGCTTGCCATCTTGGTTAAAAACCAATGGCTGAGTATGACCAGCCTTCAGCTAATCAAGCGAACCCGCGGTGCCAGTTCCGCTTCGGCCCAGTTGACCGTTGCGGGCTGAGCGTCGTTACCGGTAAACAGATGCCCGACCTCCGGCACTGCATAACGCAGATCGCCGCGAGTCGGGCGCTGACTATTGAATTCAGCATGGCTGATACCCACTTCCCAGATGTTATCCGATCCTTCGCTTTGCCAGCCTTCAGGGCGTAACTCAACCCGCACTTCTGAGCCAATCAGGCTGACCGCTTCAATGCGCAGCGGCAAATTGGCGTGCGCCACCGGCGCTGTTGCCAGACGCACTTCATGGGGCCGAAGGTAGAGCTGGGCGTCTCCCTTGTGCTCAATACCTGGTACGGTTACCCACGCATTACCCTGGCTCAGACTGCCTTGCGCCACCTGGCCAGAGATCACATTTACCTGGCCCAAAAAATCGAACACAAAGCGGCTCTCTGGCCGAGCGTAAAGCTCTATGGGCTCATTTACCTGCTCCACACGGCCCTGGCTCATAACGACCACCTGGTCAGACAGTTCCAAGGCTTCTTCCTGATCGTGGGTCACAAAAATGCTGGTGAAGTGAAATTCATCGTGAAGATTACGCAGCCAACGGCGCAAGTCTTTACGTACTTTGGCGTCCAGTGCGCCAAAGGGCTCGTCCAGCAGTAGAATTTTCGGTTGGGTCGCAATCGAACGGGCCAGTGCCACCCGCTGTTTTTGGCCGCCAGACAACTGTGCCGGGTAGCGTTGGGCCAGGTGAGGTAACTGAATCATTTCTAACAGCTCGCCAACGCGCTTCTGAATGTCCGCTTTTGCCGGGCGCTGTTTGCGAGGCAAAGAATCCAGGCCGAAAGCAATGTTCTGTGCCACCGTCATGTGACGGAACAGAGCATAGTGCTGAAACACAAAACCGATGTTGCGATCGCGCACGTGAAGCCCGGTAACATCCTGGCCTGAAAATGAAATTTTCCCGCTGTCAGCTGATTCCAGCCCGGCAATAATGCGCAGCAGGGTCGTTTTGCCCGAGCCGGAAGGGCCCAGCAAAGCGGTGAGTTTCCCCTCGGGAATATCCAGAGAGACGTTATTCAGCGCCTGAAACTTGCCAAAGCGCTTGTTGATGCTATCAACGGTAATGCTCATTAAACGGTCTCCTGTGCTTGCAGGCGGGACAGGGTGCGAGCCTGCCGCCATTCCACAAAACCTTTAGCGGCGAGCGTAAACACGGCAATGCCGGCCAATAGTGACGCGCTGGTGAACGCGCCGACAACGTTGTAATCCTGGTACAACAATTCCACGTGCAGGGGCAGGGTGTTGGTTTGTCCGCGAATATTACCCGCCACCACCGACACCGCGCCAAATTCGCCTACTGCACGTGCGTTGGTCAGCACAACGCCGTAAATAAGTGCCCATTTGATGTTAGGCAGTGTGATGGTACGAAATATTCTCCAACCCGATGCGCCAAGCACCACGCCGGCCTCTTCTTCCTCGCTGCCTTGCTGTTGCATCAGCGGAATCAGCTCTCGGGCCACAAACGGGCAGGTAACAAACACCGTTACCATCACAATGCCGGGCCAGGAGAACATCAGTTGAATGTCATAGTCGGCTAGCCAGCTGCCGATCCAGCCGTTACGGCCATACAGCAGCAGATAAAGTAAACCAGCCACAACTGGCGACACCGCAAACGGGATATCAATCAGGGTGATTAGCAGTTTACGGCCGGGAAAACGAAACCGAGTGACTAACCAGGCCAGCGCGACACCAAACACCAGGTTTAGCGGCACGGTCAAAGCGGCAACAAATAAGGTCAGCCCGATGGCGTGCAGTGTGTACTGGTCTAGCAGATTATCAGCGAACGTGCTCCATCCCGAGCTCAGGGCTTCGGTAAAAATAACCACGAGCGGCATAATTAAAAGGCCGGCGGTGACCGTGATGGCAATACCAATCAGCAACCACTTTACGGCCGGGCTGTCGCCGACGCGGCGATGTTGTGTGGACTTGGACCGGGTGCTTGCCATGGCTCTAGCGTCCCTCCAGGCGTTTGAGGTAGCGCGCTTGCCAGACGGTAATGGCAAACAGCAGCATCAGTGATGCCAGCAGAATCACCGAGGCGATAGCGCTGGCCGCGGCGTAGTCGTATTCCTGCAGGCGGATAAAGATCATCAGGCTGGTAACTTCGCTGATGTAAGGCATATTGCCGGCAATGAAGATAACCGCGCCAAACTCCCCAAGGCTGCGGGTGAACGACAAGGCTACACCGGTGACCAGTGCCGGCCATAACGCCGGAAAAATGACCCGGCGGAACACGTGGGCGTCGCTGGCGCCCAGGCTTACGGCGGCTTCTTCATCTTCAGGTGCCAGCTCTTCCAAAACCGGCTGCACAGTACGCACTACAAACGGCAGGCTGGTAAACGCCATGGCCACCACAATGCCCACAGGTGTAAAGGCGACTTCTATACCTAACCTGGTCAAAAATTGCCCGTACCAGCCGTTTGCGGCGAACAGCGTTGCCAGAGTAATACCCGCAACAGCGGTAGGTAGCGCAAAGGGTAAATCTACCACCGCATCAATCAGGCGTTTGCCGGGAAATTCATAGCGCACCAATACCCACGCAAGCAGCAGACCAAAAGCGCCGTTAAACAGTGACGCGGCCAATGCCGCAAGTGCGGTTACCTTATAGGAGGCAACCACCCGTGGATCAGTGATCACAAACCAGAATTCGTTGAAAGTCATGGCCGACATTTCAATGACCAGCCCGGTCAGCGGAAGTAGTAGTACCAGGCTGATGAAGAACAGCGAAATGCCGAGGCTTAAACCGAACCCCGGCAATACCCGCTTACTGCGGCCCTTAGTCAGAGGCCAGCGCTGTAATTTCACAGCGCTGGCCTGATTAGCAGTGGACATTAATTATTTCCGGCGCTGCAGTTGGTCAAGTTTTCCGCCACTGGAAAAGTGCTCTTCGGTTGCGTTTTCCCAGCTGCCGGCAATTTCGCTGATGGGCAGTAATTTTACGCTCGGAAAGCGGTCAGACGTCTCGTTTTTGACAACGTCGTTGTGTACGCGATAGTTGAATCCGGCGAGCAGGCGCTGGGCATCTTCACTGTAAAGATGCTCAAGATAGGCTTTGGCCAGGTCTTCTGTACCGTTTTGTTGAACGTATTCGTCTATCCAGGTCACCGGGAATTCGGCGAGAAAGCTGACCTTAGGCGTGACGACTTCGTATTCGCCGTTGTCGTAGCGGTCAGCCAGGTTAAGCACTTCCGACTCGAACGTCAGCAGTACATCGCCAATGCCGCGTTCAATAAAGGTGGTGGTGGCGCCACGGCCGCCGCTGTCGAATACTTTTACCTGACCCAAAAAGTCCTGCAGGAAACCGTCGATTTTCTGTTGGTCGTCACCAAAGCTGTCCTGAGCGTAGCCCAGCGCAGCCAGGTAAGTATAACGGCCGTTACCGGAGGTTTTCGGATTGGGCATAACCAAAGCGACATCTTCTTTTACAAGGTCGTCCCAATTTTGAATGTTTTTCGGATTACCCTTGCGCACCAGGAACGCCATGGTGGAGTAGTAGGGGGAGCTGTTATTTGGTAAACGCTCGGCCCAGTTTTCAGGAATCAAGCCGCCACGGGTGTGCAAAATGTCGATATCGGTGACCTGATTAAAGGTAACCACGTCTGCTTTCAATCCTTGAATAATCGCTTGTGCCTGCTTGGAAGAACCTGCGTGTGACTGGCTGACGTCGACGTTGTCGCCGGTCTTTTCATTCCAATACTCATTGAAATGCACGTTGTAAGCGGCGAACAATTCGCGGGCGATGTCATAGGATGAGTTCAGCAGTTCACGATCGGCCGAAACAGCCACGGGTGCAAAAAGTGAGGCGCTGAGCGCGAGGCCGGTGACCAAGCCTTTGAGTTTACGTTGCATGACATTCCCCCTAAAACAGATTATGTGTTGAAGGGTAAGTTACCAAAGCGCGGTTAAAACTGGAAAGAATAAAGAATAACTTAAATATACATATTTGGAATAAGAGAGGGGAGGTGCTTAAGTTGATTGCATGACAGCAAAAAAAACCGGAGCTCACACTGATGGTGGGCTCCAGGTTTGGCGGTTACTTTTTGGAGGCTTCGGTGACGTAATGCGCCACCGCTTTCATTTGCTCTTGTGACAGGCTGCCCGAAAAATCGGGCATGATGCCGACCCCGCCATTCAAAGCCTTCCAAACCTGCTCTTCAGAAGGCTTTAGTTCATTGAGGTTTGGGCCGATAGCACCAGCCGATCCGGCGTCTGCCAGTGTGTGGCAGATCGCGCAGGAAGGCTGAGACTGTTCGAACACCTGCTTACCCTGTTGGTAAAGTTCGTCTGCATAAGCGGTGCCGCCACACAGACACAATATAAAACTAAAAACCGCTGTTTTCATAAATGAGTTTCCATGCTCACGCGACGTTAACGGTAACGCCATGATCTTGCCAGCTGGTGTTGCCATACCCGCGTTCATTCGGAGTACGCTCAGGTGGCTGAGTGTTGCCCTCAACGTCGGTAGCACGGCTAACAATGCGATGCCCGCCGGCGGGCAGATCGGTGCCCAGTACAAATGGGCGCCATGCAAAAGCCCCTAAATCCGGCCCCAGGAAACGGGCCTGTTTCCAGTTTTTACCACCGTCAACAGATACCTCTACTTTTTCAAGATCGTGAACGCCGCCAAAGGCCACGCCATAAATCATATTACGACCGGCCTTTGCACCTTCCAGTGGCGCAGTGACCCAGGATTTGACCGGCATCTCCCACATAGACGGCTGGTCTGGCGCGCCTTTTACGCCAACATCGCGAAGCCGATAGCCCGAGGCCTGAATTTTGGCGTCGGTCTGGTCTTTTGTGAAAGAGATGTTTTTGACGTACTTGACGTTGTTGACGCCGAAGTAACCCGGCACAACAAATCGCAATGGCCCACCGTGGCTCAACGGCAGCGCCTGATCGTTCATTTCCCAGGCCAGCAAAACCTGGTCAAGAGCTCTGACGGGCACTGATCGCTCAACCATCAGGGTCTTCGGATCCAAACCTGCAGGCAGAGACTCGCCGCCAGTGGCGGTTATGTAACGTGCATCGTCGCTATTGCCGCCAAGTGCTTTTATTACGTCACTCAGTGGCACACCGGTCCAAACGACACAGCCCGCAGCGCCCGTTGCCCACTGGGTTCCGCCCGGGCCGTGGGTAAAGAAAGCGCGGCCGTTTCCCGAGCACTGCAGTACAGACGCAACCGACGTTACATTCATTTTTTTCAGGTCGGCAAGCGTAAAGGTTTTGGGTGATGCGACACCCTCAATGGTGACCTCCCAGGCATCCGGATTGTTCGTGATACCGTCGGGGGCGGGCAGGTTGTTGCGCACAAACAAATGCGTGCTTGGCGTTAACACACCACTACCAATGGCACCGCGCTGGGTTTCCATGGTGTTCGCACTGTGTACGACCAACGCAGACTGATCCTTCCACTTCACAAAGTCGGGCAGGGTTTTTGGCTCTTCGGCGCGCGCCAGTGGCACCATGCCTAACAGGCTGACAGAGGCCATGGCGCCGGCGCTGCCAACCAGTAAGCGTCTGCGGCTCAGGCTTGCAGGTTGGGTTGTCGTAGCTTGGGTATCCAGAGGTGACATATTCATTCTAGCTTCCTCTTATTGTTTTTGATATACACCGACAATAAGCTTAAACCAGCTTGTTATATGCTGCCACTCAAAAACGTAATAACGCAGACCCCCAGGTAAAACCGCCGCCGAAAGCTTCCAGCAAAACAACTTCGTTACGCTTGATCCGGCCATCACGTACAGCTTCATCAAGGGCCAGCGGAATAGATGCTGCCGAGGTATTGCCATGCCTGTTAACGGTTACCACAACCTGATCCATCGACATGTTCAGTTTTTTAGCGGTCGCGGCAATAATGCGCATATTGGCCTGGTGAGGCACTAGCCAATCAATATCCGATTTTTTCATGTTGTTGTGAGCAAGGGTTTCGTCAACAATTCTACCCAGTGTATTCACCGCCATTCTGAAGACTTCGTTACCCTTCATTTCCACATAACCGAGGCCTGCCTTGAACTTTTCAGGGTTTTCGGCGATTCCACATGGCACGTGAAGAAGCTTTTCATAGCTGCCGTCGGCGTGCAGATGGGTGGATAAAATCCCAGTTTCATCACTGGCTTCAAGAATAACCGCTCCGGCGCCATCGCCAAACAACACGCAGGTGCCGCGATCGCTCCAGTCGATAATACGAGAGAATACCTCGGCACCAATAACGAGCACTTTTTTACTGGTTCCCGTTTTGATGAATTTATCCGCGGTGGCCAGCGCGTAAACAAAACCGCTGCATACAGCTTGAATGTCAAAAGCGGGACAGCCTCGAATGCCCAGGCGTGCCTGCAGAATACAGGCGGAACTTGGAAATACTTTATTGGGCGTAGAAGTCGCGAACACGATCAGATCAATATCCGCGGCGTCTATTCCGGCGGCTTCTATGGCTCTTAAGGCTGCCTGTTCGGCCAGGTCAACCGTGGTTTGACCTTTCACCGCAATATGGCGCTGTTCAATGCCGGTTCGTTCGCGGATCCACTGGTCTGTGGTGTCCACGGTTTTTTCTAGATCTTTATTGGTCACAATCTGGTCCGGCAAGTACGAGCCGGTGCCGGTAATACGTGCGAAGGTCATTCGTAACTTCCTGCAGCATTGATTTTTTGTCAATCCGCCATGCTATACCGGTCTATGCCGGCGGCGTTATTAGCGATTTGTCGGTTGAACGTTAGTTTGTCGTCTTGCAGCATGGCAGCGACGGCTAGTCAGGTCTAGATTTAATCTTCGACTCGACCGCAATACACTTGAATGAAACGGAATTATGACACAGGGATGTTTTGTAAAATCTATCATTAGCTTTTCGGGTGCAGCCTCCGTTAGCCTTGCGTTAAGCATTCAAGCTTGGAACAGTTACAAACCTTCTGCAGCGGCAGCTCGCAAACCCTGGGTTCAACATTGATACGGTCACCGAATGACGCTCACTGATATGGTTTTGCTGGCTGCCTTGGGAGGGGTCGCCGGCTTTATTAACGTACTCTCCGCCGGTGGCTCAATGCTCACCTTGCCCTTGCTGATGTTTCTGGGCCTACCGCCTCAGGTTGCAAATGGCACCAATCGGGTCGCTATAACGTTGCAGAGCATTACCGCCGTTGGCAGCTTTTTCCGTAACGGGCACGGCCAGCTGGGTATTGGTTTGCGGTTAGCTGTGCCTGCCGTGCTGGGATCCTTGCTTGGAGCTTGGCTAGCGACAGACGTCTCCGCAGCCGTTTTTGAATTCATTCTGGTTGCCGCCATGATCGCCACTTCGACATTTCTGCTGCTGCCCGCTCCAAATCTGGACACTCGCCCGTTGACCCCTGAGCGACTCGGCCCGGTGATCTACGCGGCCATGTTTGTGGTGGGTCTTTACGGTGGGTTTATTCAGGTGGGGGTAGGGGCGCTGTTTATTGTCGCGCTGCACCGTATGCTGAAAATAGACCTGCTTCAGGTGAACGTGCTCAAAGTTTTCATCATTCTTCTATATACCGTCCCGGCACTGGCGATATTCGCAGGCAGTGGGCAAGTACGCTGGGCGATGGGTTTGACGCTGGCCGCAGGTAATATTGCCGGGGCGATTATTGCGGTGAAGGTCAATGTTGGACCACGGGGTGCACAGTGGGTGAAATGGCTGACTTTAGTTATGGTGGGCGCCATTATTATTCGCCTGATTGTCGCGTAATTGCCGGCTGACCATTGGGCTCTTTTACTTTCCCGGCAATTCACACAGGGGCTTCAAGTTGACCACAGAAAAACAAGGCTCATATTTTGTCAATGAACATTCATTCACTCAACCTTCCCGCAGCAGCAGGGCCGGGTTCAGCCGCAGCGCCCGCAGCGTTGGCAGCAGGCCGGCCAGAAGGGCAAGCGAACTGACAGCGCCTGCCACCAGCGCGCCTAGCCACCACAGGTCGCCCACCGGAAGCTTTAGCAACATGCTCGCCAGTGGAAGAGCAATCAGCGCTCCGAGTGCGGTCGCGAACACGGTAGAGAGCAAGGTAAGTAACCCGGTTTCCAGCAGCATGGACTGCCGAATCGACTGGTGCCTGGCGCCAAGGCAGTGAAGCAGGTTGGCCTCGTAGAGCTGTCGTCTGCGGCTGACACTGACCACGCTGGACAGCACAAGAAGGCTCGCCGTCAAGCTGACCAAAGCAACGGTGGCGAGGCCGGCCGCCGCTTTGTTTAGCAGGTCACCGGCGGTTTCGAGCCAATCGGCTGTGCGCAGAGTAATCACATTCGGAATGTTTCTGGCCAGCCACTGCTGTGACGTTTTTGCAGCCGCGTCGGTTTGATAGATCACGCCTACATATCTGCCAATCAATTCGTCCAGCGCGCCATCTTGCAGAACGCCTTCGAACCAGAATCGGGTTTGAAGGCCTTTTTGCTGGTATATAGCTCTGATTTCGGCAGCAATTGTCTGGCCCTCAGCCTGAAACTCAACTCGGTCTCCTACTGTAAGCCCGAGTTGGTTGGCTTCCCGGTCTTCCATCGCCATGAATGCAGGCTCACCATCTGGTGCCGGTGACGACCACCAGCTGCCACTGACGAGCTTCAAATCTTCCGGGTTTCCTGACAGATAACTGAGCTTGTACTCATCACCCATGGCCTCGCGTCTGGCTTGCGAGTTGCCTGCCAGAACATCCGCGATTGGCTTGTTGTTGATCGATGCCAGGCGGCCACGAACCAGTGGCAAAAGTTCAATCCGGCTGGCCGGATCAACGGCTTCGAGGCCAGACTTGAGCGGGTCAATCTGATCAGAAAAAACCTCATACAGAATCAGGGCAGGTGCGTCCGCCGGTATCGTGGATTCCAGCGCGCGAAGGAGAGTGCTCACAAGCAGAGTGCAAACCACCACAAGCGTCAGCGCGGTGCCCAGCGAGAGCAGGGTTGCCCGCAATGGTGAATCTGGCCTGTGCAAATTGGCCAGCGCCAGTCTGCGAGCAAAATTTCGACCGGCAAAGCCACTGCTTTCGAGAGCTCTGGCAGCGCGTTGCAGTCCCTTGATCAGGCCTTCCAATAAGCCCCAGAGCAGCACGACAGCCAGCAGGAACAGGAACCCGAGTTGCGGGGAGGGTAGCCAGAGCAGAGTGGCGGCAATGTAGACCGCTAGCAGAAGATAACTCGCTATCCGCCAGCTACGAGGCTCATGACTGGCGGCCTGAACCCGGCCGCGGAACAGCCCGGCCGGCGACGCAGCAAGTGCTCTAGCCAGGGCCGGCAGTGCGAACACGTAAGCCGTCAGAACAGCAAACAGCCAGCTCAACAGCAATGGCACCACCCAAAGAGCGATCCACTGGCCAGCTCCGCCAGCGACGTCAGCCCCGGGCAGCGCAAAGGCATCGCCGGCCAGACCAATGGCTGCCGCAGACAGCGCCAAGCCGATGGCGCCGCCGATGATGCCGGCCAAGCTGCCCAGTAGGCCAATCTGCAGTAGATAAATGCCCACCAAAGGCCTGCGTCGCAAGCCCAGCGTTTGCAGTGTGGCGATGGTGCCAAGCTTTTCGTCCAGGTAGGCGTGTATGCTGTTGGCGACACCCAGGCCGCCAATAAACAGCGTGGTAAAAGCGATCAGAATGAGCGCCGTTGCAATCTGGTCAAGCCGTTCGGACAGGCGTTCGCTACGCTCGGCAAAAGTTGTGGTATCCCAGCGGGTATCGGGAAACGCCTGCTCGAATTCATCCAGCCAAACGTCGAGGTTGCGGTCAGTCTGCACCCGGTATTCGTAGTCAACGCGGCTGCCGGGCCGAATCAATCCGGTTGCCTCTACCGCTGCTTCGGAAATCATGATCGGCAAACCGCGCCAGTTAGCATTCAGGCTACGATCCGGCTGCGCCTGAATCAGGCCGCTAATGCGAAAGGTTGCGGCGCCAATCTGAATCTGATCGCCAATGGAATGGCCCAGACGTTCAGCAAGCAAAGGGTCAATGATGGCCCCCCAAAGATCATCCTTGGCTGCCGTAAGCTCCGACAGTGGTCGGTTTGGCGTCAGTTGTAGCTCGCCGTATAGCGGGTAGGCGGCATCAGGAATCAGTATCTCGGCTCTAACGAAGCTTGCACCACCGCCTTCACTTGCACCACTGACCATGGTGTCTAGCTCGCGAACCAGCGAAAGGCTACCTGTAGCACGAACCCATGCAAGCACTTCATCCGGCAGAGGCTCACTGGCTTCCAGCTCGACGTCGCCGCCCAGAAGCATGCGGGTGTCCGCTAGCAGACTCTGCTCGATAACCCGGTAGAGACTGGCCGTGGCAGCCACCAAAGTAACGCCCAGTATAAGGCAAACCAGAAAAACCTTGAGTGCGGAGATGCGCGATCGCAGATCCGCGATCGCGAATTTCAGCATCCAGAACGGTCTTGCGGATGTTTCAGATTTCATAGAGATGCCCACCGTCCATCCGAACCCTGTGCTGACATCGCTCCGCGACGCGTTCGTCGTGGGTCACCAGCACCAGCGTAGACTTGCTTTTCTTATGCAGGTCAAACAGCAACGAAAGCACTTTCTCGCCGGTTTCCTGGTCCAGATTGCCTGTAGGCTCATCACCCAGCAGCAAACTCGGCTGATGTACCAGTGCCCTGGCAATCGCTACACGCTGCTGCTCGCCGCCAGACAGTTGCGCTGGATAGTGCTGCAGTCGATGGCTCAGCCCAACGGCCTCCAACATGGCAATAGCTTGCTCGCGGGCGTGGGCTTGCCCGGCAATTTCAAGCGGCAGGCTGACGTTACCCAGCGCGCTTAGGCCGGGCAGCAAATGAAACGACTGGAAAATAATGCCGAGGTGTTTACTGCGCCAGTCGGCCAATGCATCTGAATCCATGTCACCAAGGCGCTGGCTGCCAATTAAGATCTCGCCCTTGTCCGGGCGCTCAAGACCAGAAAGCAGCAGAAGCAGGGAGGTCTTCCCGCTTCCGGATGGGCCAGTAATCGCCAGTGTCTCGCCAGGTGGAACCTTGAGTGATGCGTTATTGAGCACTGCGACAGCACCTGATTCTGTTGGATAGGTAAGGTAAATGCCGCTCATTTCGACGCTGGTGGACACAGAGGCTCCTTGGTTTGTGATTAATGCGAATCTGATCTGTTCGCCATGTTACTGTATAACACTATGAAGCCTAATAAACGTGAACTTAAACAAATAGAACGCCAGTTTGTTGTGGCGCTAACCGAAGCCTGCGAAGCTGCAAAAATTGAAATACCCGGTTTTTGCTGGCTTACCCACGATAACGGGGTAAATCAGTTTCCGGCGGGCCTTCGAGTGACCTGGATTTTTGATACCCGAGCCAACCTTGAGCAAGCGCTTGTTGATGGTCTTAAAAAGCATGCGCGTTTGCGGACTCTCGAAGCGATTGAACAAACCGGCCTGGACCCAGGCCTCATTTCCAATTGCCTGCAGTTCGACAGTGAGGAAGCCTGCACGAACTCCCAAAAGGGTAACTGGTTAGCACGGCTGACGCAGTTACGGCGTACCAGACATTAAGAGTAGGCGACACCTACGATCCGCTGGCCGGTATCCTGCCAACAGCCGCTTAGTATTTGCCAGCTCGGTCCCCGAGAAGTGGAGTGAAAAGTGCCAAATCAAAGAGTGTCAGCATGAAAATCACCAAAGCGGTGCCAACCAATATCATCACTGGATTCCTGGGAGTGGGCAAAACCACGGCCATTTTGCACCTCTTGGCCAATAAACCCGCCAATGAGCGTTGGGCGGTATTGGTCAATGAGTTCGGTGAAATAGGTATCGACGGCGGTTTAATGGCTGGAGCTCAGGGGACTCAAACCGGCGTTTTTATCCGCGAGGTACCCGGCGGCTGCATGTGTTGCGTTTCAGGTTTGCCCATGCAAATGGCGTTGAACAGACTCTTAATAGCCGCAAAACCAGACCGGTTGCTCATCGAACCAACGGGGTTGGGGCACCCTCAGGAAGTCATTAAGTCATTGCGC
>JBALXR010000119.1:0-8450 GCA_036960525.1 Marinobacter sp. | reverse complement strand
TTGGTATTGCGCGGCAACTGGTGATACCTGCGGTTATTAATTACGTGCTGATTGTGCTTTGGGACTATCCCATGGTTTCCATGTTCTACACCATCGTGATTGTGGTGATGGTCAGCTCTGTGGTTGCCCACTTTTATACTAAGCGGGAAATTGGCAGGCTGCCTCGGGCTGGTGCACTCGAGTGATTACACCGTAGCCTTTGGGGTTTGGTGGATTAATGTTTACTGTAGATCTTTATGACACTGTAAAGCGTCGCGCCGCTCTGGGCGCAAAGAAGTCAGGCTTTGCGTGGGTCCGTTTCCGCGACCATAGGTTGTTGCAAATTATGGTCGCGGAACAACAACAAACTCTCGATGCCCTCAAAGTCGACAAGAGCCCGGAAATCCAGCCAGTCGATCAGGCAGAACAAACAGATTGACGGATAATGCCAGTCTGTGAATTCGCCCGCATCCACCATGGCTGACAACTTACGCAAGGTTGTCATGATGCGTTCGCGCTGGATGTTGTAAAACATCGCATCCTGCTCGATGTCGAGGCCGGATCGTTTCGACAACAGCATCGTGACACAGGAATCGTTGGCCGCATCAATCAACGTAAGCTGGTTTTCCTGATCCCAGCTCGGGGCAGCGATTCCCAGCTTGACCCCAAGATAGCGAGCGATAACCCGGGAATCGTATATTTCCTGGCCGTCATCATCCAGCATTGGAATTTTGAGCGCCGGGTTATTTTTACGCAATTCGTCTCGCCCCTCGCCGTAGATATCCAGGTTCACAAAATCATAAGGACGGTCCGCCAGCAGCAGCCGGGTGCGGCGGACATAAGGGGATGTGGTCGAGCCAAGCAGCTTCATGGAGCCTCCAATTAATCGTGTTGTTATATTAAGTGCCTGTATCTAAACTCGTAGCGCCAGACCGGGTAACAGGCAGTCCCGACAATATGGCACGGGGCGGCCACTCATGAACAGTAAACAATCAGGCCTTACAATAACCAAAGCAAAAGGATCCGGACAATGAACATGATACAACGGCTCGCGCTTACCGCGGCAACCTCTCTCGTTTTCACTACTGCAGCCTTTGCCGAGATAGTGTCTGAAACGGTGGAGTATTCCGTCGATGGTGATTCCTTCACCGGCTACATGGTGTATGACGACGATATTGAGGGCGAGCGCCCGGGAATACTGGTCGTTCACGAGTGGTGGGGCCACAACGAATTTGTCCGCAGCCAGGCCGAAAGGCTGGCTGAAGAGGGCTATACCGCGTTTGCACTGGACATGTATGGCACCGGTAAGCTGGCCGAACATCCTGACGACGCCAAGAAATTCATGCAGGCCACCATGGGCGACAAACAGGCACTCGAAGCCCGCTTCCGCGAGGCCATGAGCATTCTGCAGGACCATGAAACGGTCGACGAATCCCGGATTGCGGCCCAGGGTTATTGTTTTGGTGGTGCTGTCGTGCTCAACATGGCACGGCTCGGCCTCGATCTTGACGGCGTCGTCAGTCTGCACGGATCACTGGGTAGCGACATCCAGCCCGAACAGGGCGCAGTTACGGCTAGGATTTTGGCCTACACCGGTGGCGCTGATCCGTTCGTTCCAGTGGAGCAGGTCACCGGTTTTGTCAGTGAAATGACCAAAGCCGGTGCAGACCTTAGCCTGACTGTGTTCCCCGGCGTCAAGCACTCCTTCACATCCAAAGCGGCTGATGCCACCGGTGAAAAGTTCGGGTTACCCATGGCTTATAACGAAGAAGCCGCCAATCGAGCATGGGAAGGCACGATGACGTTCTATCAGGATATATTTGCCCAGTAATCAGCCGTGTCAGTTGTCAGGGAGAACACTTGGTGCAGTTTCTCCCTGCCTCTCTCATTGCCCTCAGCTACTTCGCCCAACGTGCTGGCACAGGAGGTTGGGGTGATAGGCATTTTTTCAGGCTGGCCCGCCATCACCACCTACTACGCCAACTGCACGGGGTTTTGAGCGGTTCAGATAGTAGACCAACACGCCAGCGGTGATAAACATCACCCCAGTGTAAATCGCTGGCACCAGCGACATCGCGTAATTGTTCAGCATACCCAGCGCCAACACCATCGACAGGCCACTGTTCTGGAGGCCAGTCTCCAACGTGATCGAAATGCTTTGCTGACGATTAAGTGCGAACAACCGGGCGCCGTAAAAACCAATAAGCATGGTCGAAACGTTTAGCAGCAACGCTACCGGTCCGGCACTGATGATTGAGTCAGCAAAGGTCTCCCGCTGTTGGTAGACCAGGAAGGCGATCAGCAAGGCCAGGAAAATCACCGCAAAATACTTGACCCTTTGCTCAACGGCGATGGCAAGCACCGGCTTAAAACGCCGGACGGTCATGCCAATAGAGATCGGGATAATGGTCAATAACACCAAGCTGACCATGGTACGGCCTATCGGTAGCTTTATTGCCTCACTTTCTCCCATAAAGTGGAGCAACGAGCCATTGACGATAAACGGAATGGAGAACACCGTCACGACACTCGCCACGGCCGTCAGGGTAACCGACAGTGCCACATCACCCTTGGCAATGTGCGCGTAAAGATTTGAGGTAGTGCCGCCCGGGCAAACCACCAGCAACATCACACCAACCGCAAGTTCAGGCGCCAGAGGCACCAGATTGGCGAGACCAAAACCAATCAGGGGTAACAGTACCAATTGGCAGCTGAGGCCAATGGCGACAGCCTTGGGGTAAGCCAGCACCCGCCTGAAATCGTCAGGAACCAGAGATAATCCCATTCCGAGCATGATCAGAAACAACGAAATCGGTACGATCTGAACGTTAACAAGATGGACCAGCTGCTCCGCACTCATGGCTTCTCCAATGCCGGGGAGGCATTACAAAGGGTTTTATTTTCCGACTTATTTGTCGTCCAAAATCAACTCTTAGAAATACCCCAATAATGCCATCAGAGTCTATCGGCTTGACAGCTGTGCGGGAAATTCATTTGCAGAATGGACATGCCTGCCAATCACCAAATCTGAAGTCAGTGATCATATAGTCGCCTTTGGGTTTTGGTGGATTGCTCCGGCGCCAATTCTCAATCCAGCAGACTAAGCCCAAACCAAAAAAGCCACGCAGTGCGTGGCTTGATTCAAAACGTCCGGATTTAGAGGCTCACGCCGCCCAGTGATCGTCTCCCATATCCATCAGGCTGGCCTTGCCGCTTTCGATGTCGCTTAACAGCCAGTGAATTTCCGGCAGCAGCTTTTCAAAGTAGAAACGGGCAGACACCAGTTTGCTCTCCAGCAAAGGCTTGTTGCCCTCCTCTGCTGCAATCTGCTTGCCAGCAACGCTGGCCATGCGTGACCACATATAAGCAATAACGGTCAGGGCCATCAGGCGCAGGTATGGCGTGGCAGCAGCACCGGCCTGCTCCGGATCTTTTGGAGCGTTGGTTGCCAGCCACATAGTGGCCTTCTCTAAAGCACTTACAGCACCTTTAAGCTCATCGCGATGGGGCGCTTCCGGGTTGTCCTTCAGGTAGCCAGTAAGAACGCCAAACAGGGTGCGCACAAGCCGTCCGCCTTTCAGGCTCAGTTTACGGCCCACCAAATCCAGCGCCTGTATGCCGTTTGTGCCTTCATAGATTCGCGCGATGCGGCCATCACGAACCAATTGCTCGAGCGGCCAGTCGGTGGTGAAACCCGAACCGCCCAACACCTGTAGACCGATGTTCGTATTGTTAGAACCTTCGTCGGTCAGAAACGCTTTCACCACCGGCGTGAGCAATTGCACCAAATCATCGGCGGATTCCCGTACCGACTCGTCCGGATGGGCAACCGAAAGATCAAGCTGGTGTCCGGCAAACAAAGCGAGAGCTCGCATGCCTTCGTTCAGAACTTTCTGGCGCATCAACATACGGCGAACATCGGGGTGCACAATAATCGGGTCGGCTGGGCCGTCTGGATTTTTCATGCCACCCATAGAGCGGCCTTGCAGACGCTCGCGGGCAAATCCGAGGCTTTCCTGATAGGCCATTTCTGCAAGACCCAAGCCCTGCATGCCAACCATCAAGCGCGCTTCATTCATCATCGTAAACATGGCGCGCATGCCATTGTTGGGTTCGCCCACCATCCAGCCTTTAGCATTCTCAAAATTGATAACGCAGGTCGCGGAGCCCTTAATGCCCATTTTGTGTTCCAAACCACCACAAAAAACAGGGTTGCGCTCGCCAGACTCAGGCAAAACCTTGGGCACTATAAATAGAGAAATACCTTTTGTGGTGTCAGGCGCGCCAGGCAGTTTTGCCAATACCAGATGCACAATGTTGTCGGTCAGATCGTGTTCGCCGCCGGTAATCCAGATTTTAGTGCCCTCAATCGCGTAGCTACCATCTGCGTTGGGCGTAGCGCGGGAGCGAATCAGGCCCAAGTCGGTACCACACTGGGGCTCGGTTAGGCACATGGTGCCCGTCCATTCGCCAGACACCAGTTTTTCCAGGTAAGTTTGTTTGAGCTCTTCGGAGCCGTGGGCATACAGTGCACTGATAGCACCGTGGGTCAGCCCCGGGTACATACCCAAAGACAAGTTGGTGGAGCAGAGCATTTCATCCACTACAAACTTAAGTGTGTGCGGTAGCCCCTGCCCGCCAAATTCCACCGGCGCATCCAGTGAGGTCCAGCCACCGTCTACAAGCTTTTTGTAGGCCTGCTTAAACCCTTCAGGTGTTTTCACAGCGTGAGTTTGGGGGTCGTAATGGCAGCCTTCGTGGTCACCGGTCTGATTGGTGGGCTGAATAACCTCAGCAGCCAGTTTGCCGGCTTCATCAATAACCGCAGAAATCAGATCCGGTGTGGCATCGGCGTATTTTTCCAGCTCATGAAGCCTGTCTACGCCCAGTACATCAAACAACAAAAAACGAAGATCATTTGCCGGGGCTTGGTATTTCATGAGCACTCTCCTAAATCGGGTTCTTTGGACTTGTAGTTCAGCACCAATTCATACGACTGTTTTAATTTAGTGGTTCACCGGTTTACGACGTATTTGTGCCTGCCTAGGACCCGCTTTTTCCGCGCAGGGCTGATCTGTGTCGGTACGTGATCAGGCTGTGTCATAAAAGTGTCATCAGGCAGGACCAAGCGCCTGCTATCCTGTAAGTCTTAATTCATTGGAATCAATACAGGAACAGGGCAGCAATGAGGATTATTGCGTTCTATAGCCCCAAGGGCGGAGTTGGAAAAACAGCGGCGGCAGTGAACGTCGCATACCTTGCAAGCAAAGATAACTGTCAGACTTTATTGTGGGATCTCGACCCTCAGGGCGCTTCCAGCTTCTATCTTTCCGGTGCCGAGCCGCTCAAAGGCAACAAGCTCTCCAAGCTGCTTGAGGGCAAATCGCCCATCGCCAAATTTATCCACAATGATGTTTATCCCCGCCTGGATTTTATCCCGGCACACTCGAGTTTCCGCAACTTCGACATCAAGCTTGATCAGGAAACCGATGGCAACCAACTCAAAAAGCTACTTGCCCCACTTTCCGAAGAAACCAGCCTGGTGATTCTGGACTGCCCGCCTACGCTGTCACGATTAACCGAACAGGTGCTGGAGGTGGCAGACCAGGTTTACGTGCCACTGGTGCCTACCTGGCTGTCTATGAACAGCTGGAATCAGCTGCACGATTTTGCCAAGAGCAAGAAATTGGGTGTTAAAAAACTGCGCCCGTTTTTTTCTATGGTTGATCGCCGCAAGAAGCTGCACCAGGAGTTGGTTGAGCGTGGCCCGGAATTGACAGCCAACTGTCTGGATGTCGCCATACCCTATGCAAGCGTGGTTGAGCGTATGGGCGAAGAAGGCCAGCCTCTGGAAAAACTGGATGCCAAAAGCACGGCGGCCGGTGCTTATCGTCAGCTTTGGGCCAGCATCAAAAAAGACCTTTGGTGAGATCGGGTTGGTTTCGTTGTGTGAACCTTTTCTAAAGCGGGGTTGTGCCTGCTAAAGATCAGTTAGGGGACAGATTTAAAATCTGTCCCCGGGAAGACCACCGATCTTGGCTGCACCTGTTTAGCATCCTATCTACAAAACCGCTTGCAAATCCGCCGTTAAAAAGCCAGCGTAATATTGTGAAACGCATAAATGACCCCGGAGGTATTTCAAGATGCCAATCAGCGCCACCGATTTTTTAAAGAAGCACGGCTACGACGAGGAAGACAAGGGAGACAAGGGAGACAAGGGAGACCACAGCCTGCAACATAACGCGAAGGAGCATGCCAAGCACCTGAAAAAACCCCATGCCGGAACGCCTCATGACTGGGAAGACTGGGAGCGTTATAAGCTGGAGCATCCGGACGAGGTGGAAGACGACGACACAAGCGAGAAATAGGCATTTTTATGGTCTTTAATGAATCTGAATGACCTGTGACTGCTACCTGCCCTGCCGTAAAGAATTCTGCACAGTTATGGCAGCAGTTAAATCGAACTTGGCTCTGTGCGTGTTCAGATTGCTATTGTTTCTTCAAATTCGGTTCAAACGGATGATAACAATCGCGGACAAAGCCAAGATTAAGATTGCAATCGCCTCGTACAAAATATTCTCAGGCGCCATGTCTTTGCCTTGCAAAATAATGAGTCGGGCGAGTGCTGTAATCGCAATAAAAATCGGGTAGACAAAGGCAGAGCGCCGATCTGAGTAAAACACAGCCACCATGCCGATCACCTCTAGGTAAAGAAAAATCAGCAGGATGTCCGCAAGACTGATTTTCTGAACGCTATAAATCGCATGAAGCTCGAAGGCCACACCGCCCAGCGTCATCAACACAACGATGATCAGCAACAGGTTCTCGATCATCTTAAAAATAGCAAGAGCGAAAGTCTTTTTGCCGGAATCGGCACCGGATACGTCGTCACTCCCGCTGGCCGTTGACTGCGCTTCTGAGTTTTGACTGCAATCTGTATTTCTTTTAGTGTTCATAATTATGATTTCAGCATCAGGTGACTTCAGCGCACATTAAAGGTATCGGCGAACTAAATTGTGCAGAGCTGTTTCTGTTCACGTATGAACCATACGTATATTACGCAACTATTGATCAATTCGGCCCTGAAAGACAGCTATTCCGAGAGATTGCTGCGCTTTTCCAAACAGTTGTGCAGATTGCTGTGCCTGTCCATAATCTGAAGTAACGATCCTGAGCGGTGCCTGTTCAGGCCATGATTGCTGTACGGTGGAAAAACCTCATGAAGCAAATTATACGCTGCCTACTTGTAACAGCGGTGCTAACGCTGACGTCCGGGCCAACAGCGGCTACTAACGCTACTCCCGATGAAAATGTTGCCTGGCAGGCATTGAAGGAAGGCAAAGCGCTGTTGGTGCTCCGTCATGCATTAGCGCCTGGTTTTGGCGATCCGGAGTCTTTTCAACTGGAGGACTGCAGCACCCAACGCAATCTGAACGCAGAGGGTCGCAGTCAGGCGCGGGCATGGCAGCCTTTTCTGGCGGCACGAGGTATCAATGAAGCCCGGGTGTTTAGCAGCCAATGGTGCCGGTGCATGGATACGGCGAATGGGATGGGCATGGGCCCAGTAACCGAGTGGCCGTCGTTAAACTCGTTCTTTCAAGGGCGTGGTGATCGCAGCCTGCAAACCCAGCAGACTATTGAACAAGTGAATGCGATGGCGCCGGGAAAGCCGATAATTATGGTGTCGCACCAAGTGAACATTACCGCATTGGCGAGGGTGTCCCCGTCGTCAAACGAGGGCATCATCATTTCACTGCCGCTGTCAGAAAATCCCAGAGTATTGGCACGCGTATCGCCTTTGAAATAACCCCTCGAATCCAGCACTTTCTGGCAAAACGTTTATAACTAGGTCGATTTCTATAACCCCTCTGTGAAGAGCGTGTGGAGAGCATGTGGAGAGTGCCTGTCTACGAATATCAATTTCGAGAGGCAGGGTTTGGCCGAACCAGAAACCAGCTGAGCAACACCAGCCCACCAAAAGCGGTATAGCAGGCAATAAAGACCCACGGCGACGCTTGAAAATACAAAAACTGATGCAGCCAATGGGCTATGAAAGAACCCTCGTAAACAGCTTGACCTGCCCTCGCCCGCAGACCCATTTCCCAGGTTGTAAGCGGGCAAATGAAGCCGAACCAAGACTGCAAAACGACAACGCCGATTGCAACCAGGTGCACACTACGGAACCACACATTTCTCACCCACTGCCACTTCAGAAAAAAGCCCGCATAAACCAGTATCAGCCCGAAAACGACAAACGCTACGAACAATACATGCGTGATAAGTATCGCGTCAGCGGCAAAAGAATACAGCGTACTGAAGTCGATAAAACCTCCTAACGCGCCGGTTTGGGGCCGCGAGGCGATGTAAATGTTGCGAGAGCGGCAACGCAGTCGGGGATCTCATTTGCCTGCCCATCATCAAGTCTATCTTAAACAAAGCTATGCCTGTCCATGGTCAGCTGCCATTCACTA
>JBALXR010000118.1:0-8535 GCA_036960525.1 Marinobacter sp. | reverse complement strand
GCTACGCCATGGTGGCCAATGCCGGGCGGCAGGTACAGCATGTCGCCCGGTGCTAGAAGCACGGTTTCTTCCCCCTGCCAGTCACTTAGAATACGCAGCGGTGTGCCTTCCATGCGCGGCGACTTAGAATCGCATTCACCGCCGAACGTCCAGCGCCTGTTGCCTTGGGCCTGCAGCAGGAAAACGTCATATTGATCGTAATGGGGACCTACGCTGCCGCCTTTCGGCGCGTAGCTGGCCATAATATCGTCTAGCCGCCAGTTGGGTACAAAGCGGAATTGCTCCAGCAAATCGGCGACTTCCGGTACCCAGTGGTCAAGGCCCTGCACCAGTAAGGTCCAGTTTTGCGCTGGCAGCTTGCTGAAATACTCTTCGCTGAATGGCCCGTTATGAACTTGCCAGGGTTTGCCGGCATCGTTTTCGATCACAATGCGCGATTCTACGGTTTCTTCACAGGCCAGACCGGCCAGCTCGTCGGCACTCACGGGGCTTTCAAAGCTGGGAAACGCCTGGCGGATAACCAGGGGCTTTTTCTGCCAGTAGTCTCGTAAAAACTCTGCAGGGGTTATTCCGCCAAGCATGTACATTGTTTTACTCCGGTGTTCAGATGTTGCGGGCTTGATCTACGGCGTTGCCAATGTAGCGGCCGGGTGTCATCGCCATCAATTCGGCTTTAGCCTGCTCGGGAATGTCCAGACTGCTGACAAAACTCTGAATAACCTCGGCGCTCATGGCTTTGCCGCGGGTAAGTGCTTTCAGCTTTTCGTAAGGCTTTTCAATATTGTAACGGCGCATAACGGTTTGAATCGGTTCCGCCAGAACTTCCCATGCCTGGTTCAGGTCGGCGTCCAGGCGTGCCGCGTTAAGCTCCAGCTTGCTCAGGCCTTTCAGGGTAGATTCATAGGCAATAAGGCTGTGGGCAAACCCCACCCCCAGATTGCGCAGCACAGTGGAGTCAGTTAGATCGCGCTGCCAGCGGGAGATCGGCAGCTTGGCTGACAAATGGTTTAGTAAGGCGTTGGCAATGCCCAGATTGCCTTCGGAGTTTTCGAAGTCAATGGGATTTACCTTGTGCGGCATCGTGGACGAACCCACTTCGCCTTCGACGGTTTTCTGCTTGAAATAACCCAGAGAAACATAGCCCCAGATATCGCGATCCAAGTCGATCAAAATGGTGTTGAAGCGGGCAATCGCGTCGTACAGTTCGGCGATGTAATCGTGGGGTTCAATCTGGGTGGTGTACGGGTTGAAATTCAGCCCAAGGCTTTCGATAAACGTTTTGGCGGTTTCGGCCCAGTCAATGTCAGGGTAGGCGGATAGGTGAGCGTTGTAATTGCCCACAGCGCCGTTGATCTTTCCCAGCAATTCCACGTTTTTTATCTGTGCTAGCTGGCGCCTCAGGCGGTGCACTACGTTAGCCAGTTCTTTGCCCACGGTGGTCGGCGAGGCGGTTTGGCCGTGTGTACGCGATAGCATGGGCTGGGTCGCGTGGTCGTGGGCCAGTCTGGAGATCTGCTCTATGACTTTGGTCATCGCCGGCAGCATGCCGCTGTCGAGGCCTTCGCGCAGCATCAATGCGTGGGAAACGTTGTTGATGTCTTCCGAGGTGCAGGCAAAGTGAACAAATTCGGTGACTGCGTGAAGTTCGGCGTTATCGGCGATTTTCTCTTTGATAAAGTACTCCACCGCTTTCACATCGTGATTGGTGGTGCGCTCAATATCTTTTATGCGTTGGGCATCGGCCAGACCGAATTCGCTGACGAGGGTGTTCAGAGCTTTCTCTGCTTCAGCAGAAAACGTCGGAACTTCCTGAATTTGTGGGTGATCCGCCAGTTTTTGCAACCAGCGGATTTCGACGGTTACGCGGTTTCTGATCAGGCCATATTCACTGAAAATGTCGCGAAAAACGCTAACTTTGTTGCCGTAGCGTCCGTCCACCGGGGAAATGGCGGTCAGGGCGGTAAGTTCCATCGAAAACCTCTCAAAAATGTTTGAAGCGGGGGGCGGTAAAAGTAAGGGCGATATAATACACCAGCGGCCTGGAGGAATCAGCTTGGCCGGTTTACGAATGAGTCAAACGGGACATTAACCGGTTTTCAGTAATTCGCGGGCGTGGGCAATCACTTTTTTGCGGGTAAAGATCAGTTGCCAGCGGCGCCCGCCTGTCTGCCGCCAGAGCACAGCAGAGCGGATACCGGCTAACAGCAACGCTCGTATTTTAGCGGCGTTTTCTTCCCGCTGCAGAATAGCCGGCGTACCGCCGACTTGAATGCGCTGGCGGTAGGTGCTGATGGTGTCGGTATACACTGACGCCAGATTGCCAATCAGGTTGCTGTGTACGTAACCAAAATGACTGGCCGTGTGACGCGCCTGCTCAATCCGGCTGCCTAGCACCGACATCATATCCGGACTGCTGTTCAGTCTGGACTCCAGTTGTATCAGGTTCAGCACGTAGCGCAGTATTTCAATGTCGGTGGGCTTGCTTTGCTCGCTGAGTACACGAACCAACGTATTTAACCCTAGGCTCAAGTCGCGCAGCTCGCCGCCGTAAACGTCCAGCGTGGTTGCCGGATCGGTTGCGAACAGTGAGCGCAAGCAGGTTTCCAGGTCGGTTGCATCGCAAACGCCGTCGTGGGCAATCTGGGTAACCAGATTCGCGGCCTGGAAAACGCCGGCCAGGGCCAGGGTCTGGTCGTGCAGTGTGCGGCTCATGACTGCGTTCCTGACTTCAATTCGCTGGTTGGTTCAGTGGTCAGGCGCGCTGGCAGTGGTTCGTCTTCACGCCAGGTTTGTTCAATGACGCCGCCGCCCAAGCAAATCTCGCCATCGTAAAATACCACCGATTGACCAGGCGTCACTGCGCGCTGAGCGTCGTCGAACACCACTTTGACGCCACCGTCGATGACGGTTACCTCGCACAGTTGATCGGGCTGGCGATAACGGGTTTTGGCCATGCAACGGAACGTTGCGCTCGGAGCCTCAGCGCCAACCCAATCGACAGGACCGGATACCAGGCCGCGGGAAAACAGCAGCGGGTGATTTTTACCCTGGGCTGCAATCAACACGTTACGCGTCAGGTCTTTTTCCGCTACGTACCAGGGCTCATCGCTGTAACCGTTTAATCCGCCAATACCGAGGCCTTGGCGCTGGCCAATGGTGTGGTACATCAGGCCCTGATGGCGGCCAATAATGTTGCCTTCCGGTGTTTCAATAGTGCCGGGCTGGGCCGGCAAGTACTGTTTCAGGAAGTCAGTGAACTTGCGTTCGCCAATAAAGCAAATGCCGGTAGAATCTTTCTTGTCATGGGTAACAAACCCTTGCGCTTCGGCTATGCGGCGCACTTCCGGCTTCTCAAGTTCGCCCACAGGGAACAGAGTGCGGGCAATGCGATCGCCGGATACGGCGTGCAAAAAATAGCTTTGATCTTTGTTGCCGTCGAGACCTTTGAGTAGCCGAGCCTTGCCGGAACCATCATTAAGCGGGCATTGGCGGGTGTAGTGTCCGGTGGCAATGTAATCGGCGCCCAGTGTTATCGCGTAATCCAGAAAAGCACGGAATTTCACTTCCTTGTTGCACAGAATGTCTGGATTTGGGGTGCGCCCGGCTTTGTATTCACTGAGAAAATGCTCGAATACCCGGTCCCAGTACTCCGCTGCAAAGCTGGCAGTGTGCAGCTTTATACCGATGTGGTCGGCCACTGCCTGGGCATCGGCCAGGTCTGTCATGGCAGTGCAGTATTCGGTGCCGTCGTCTTCATCCCAGTTCTTCATGAACAGGCCTTCTACCTGATAACCCTGTTCTTTTAATAGCCAGGCGGCGACGGAGGAATCGACTCCACCAGACATACCGACGATAACCCGGCTCGTGTTAGGTGCAGTGTTCGGGATGGTGTTTGTGGCTGTATGGAACTCGGTCATAACGGCTCTGTGTCAGTAAAAGCAGGTCATTTTATCAGCTTGCAGTCGTCACGTCTGTGGGTCGTGAATCAGATCCAGCGGCAAACGCCTGCCACTTTGGTAATCTTCTATGCACTGAAGCACCAGCGGGCTGCGCAGTTGGTCACCCAGGCCGGCTATTTGTTCCGGTGTGAGCCAGTGAGCGGCAATAATGTCGCTATCAAGCTGTTCTGATACCCTGCGGACTGCGCGTGCGCTGTAACAGAAACGGTAGTAAGTAACGCCGTTGGCCGGCGCCTTGTAAATGTAAATGCCCAGTAGATGTTCTGGCTCTACTTCCCAGCCGGTTTCTTCCAAGGTTTCCCGGCGCACCGCATCCAGCACGGTTTCGTTTTCTTCAATGTGCCCGGCAGGCTGATTGAACACAATCTGGCCGTTGCTGGACTCCTCAACCATTAACAGGCGGCCTTGCTCATCTTCAACAATGGCGGCGACGGTTGCGTGGGGTGTCCAAGTCATAACGATGTTTGACTCCGGTGAGGGCGGTGGCTGCGGTTTGCCTTTGGTGATTGCCGGCTGTCAGTAGGTTTGCGACGCTGCGCTGCGGTCGCGGTCATATTAACGGTTGTTGAGGTGTACTGGCCGGGTTCAAGCAAGCCCAGGTTCCAGTCACCAATGCGATAGCGGATCAGCCGCAGCGTAGGAAAACCCAGCGCCGCGGTCATGCGTCTTACCTGGCGATTACGGCCTTCACAGATGGTTAGTTCCAGCCAGCTGGTTGGAATGTTCTGGCGGAAGCGGACAGGAGGGTTGCGTAACCAAACCACAGGTTCGCCCATAGCTCGAACAAGGGCCGGGCGCGTCAGGCCGTCTTTCAGCTGCACACCTTGCTCCAGCTGGCGCAGAGCTTGAGGACCTATCGTGCCTTCAACTTGCACCCAGTAGGTTTTTTCCATCTTACCCTGGGGCGATGCGATGCGATGCTGAAGCTGGCCGTCTGAGGTCAGTAACAGCAGGCCTTCGGAATCATAATCCAAGCGGCCGGCAGGGTATACGCCCGGTTGGTTGATCCAGCCAGCCAGGGTGGCTCTCCGGGGCTTGTTGGAAGGCTGCCGCTCATCGGTAAACTGGCTGAGTACCTGAAACGGCTTGTTGAACAGAATCAATTCGGCCATTTAAGGGTCGCTCTAAATGTCTCTCTAAAGGTTTCTGCTGCTACCGAAAGGAAGCTGGCTGCAAAGACTACCCCAGCCGCAGGATTTCGCAACCGCCTGTCTCTTTGGATACGCATAAATCCGGTAGATTTATTGCTCAGCCAGACGAGACACTGTGGCTTGGTTGCAGCAGCGGCGTGATGTTGATGGCGTGAACACCATCAACCACCGGTTTTTTCTCGAAATTGACAGCTTGTCCGGCTTTCAGAGTTTTGTAACCATCCATTTGAATGGCGGAAAAATGAGCGAACAGGTCGTCATTGCAGCCGTCTTCAATAATAAAACCGTAACCTTTGGCGTTGTTGAACCATTTCACTTTGCCGCTGGGCATGTTGAACTCCCCTGTGCCTTTGCTGTCAGTAATTGTTGTTGTTGAATTCTGGAGCTGGGTAACATTTTTTTACATCACTATGAACTTTGGTTCAATACGGGGTTGCAGTCAACTGCTTGCAGTAGAGGTTTTGAGTGGTTGAATGCAGTCCGGAACCGGTATCATGTGCGTACTTATATAAAAGAAGGCCTGCTTGAAAAAGCGGTGACCCACACCCACATTACTAGTAAGGCACCGGTAACTTCGGTAAAGAATGATGCGAATGATTGAAAATTTTCAACTAATATGGAATCAGGGAGACGAAAGTGAGCCGGGTCGCCACGACCAGCTCAGTGTTGCGCCGGAAAAGCCAGCCCTGAAGCGGCCTGCGCAGTTTCGGGTGATTCTTTTAAACGACGACTACACTCCTATGGATTTTGTGGTGGAGGTGTTAACGACTTTCTTCGGAATGAATGAAGAAAAGGCAACACAGGTGATGCTTCTCGTCCATACGCAAGGCAAAGCCGTATGTGGTGTGTATTCCCGGGATATCGCAGAAACCAAAGCAGCCCAGGTGAATCAGTATTCGTCAGAATGTGATCACCCGCTGTTGTGCGAAATTGAACGTGTAGATTGACAGCTTTTGGAGTAGCCCATGCTGAGCAAAGATCTTGAACTTACATTGAATTCGGCCTTCAAGAATGCCCGTGACAAGCGTCACGAATTCATGACAGTAGAGCACTTGCTGTTGGCCCTTTTGGACAACGATTCGGCGGTGGGAGTTCTGAAAGCGTGTGGCGCAGAGTTGGGCCCGCTGGAACAGGAACTGCTTGAATTTGTTGATTCCACAACGCCACTCATCCCGGATTCTGACGGCGATCGCGAAACCCAGCCAACTCTGGGCTTTCAGCGTGTGCTGCAGCGTGCGGTTTTCCACGTACAGTCTTCCGGCAAAAAAGAAGTAACCGGCGCCAACGTTCTGGTTGCCATCTTTAGTGAGCAAGAAAGCCAAGCGGTTTACTTGCTTAAGAAACAGAACGTAGCGCGCATTGATGTGGTCAATTTTGTTTCTCACGGCATTTCCCGAGTACAGGGTGCTGAGGATCAAGAAGGCCGCGAGGCAGCCCAGGAAGAGAGCGGTGAAGAAGCGACGCAGTCGACACCCCTGGAAAATTACACCACCAACCTGAATGAACAAGCGCGCCAAGGCCGTATCGATCCGCTGATCGGGCGCGAGCACGAAGTCGAGCGTGTGGTGCAGATTTTGGTGCGTCGCCGCAAAAACAATCCATTGTTGGTCGGCGAAGCCGGCGTTGGTAAAACCGCCATCGCGGAAGGCCTGGCCAAGCGCATTGTCGATGCTGAGGTGCCGCAAGTGATCGCGAATGCGGTGGTTTACTCGCTGGATTTGGGAGCGCTGCTGGCGGGTACCAAGTACCGCGGTGATTTTGAAAAACGTTTGAAAGGCCTGCTGTCGGATCTGAAAAAGCAGAAGCACGCGATTTTGTTTATCGATGAAATTCACACCATTATTGGTGCCGGTTCGGCATCAGGTGGCGTGATGGACGCGTCGAACCTACTCAAGCCTATGCTCAGCTCGGGCGAGCTGCGTTGCATTGGTTCGACCACCTATCAAGAATTTCGCGGTATATTTGAGAAGGATGCGGCCTTGGCTCGCAGATTCCAGAAAATTGATGTCAACGAACCCAGCGTCGAAGACACGTATCTGATTCTGAAAGGTCTGAAGCCGAATTTTGAGAAACATCACGATTTAACCTACACCGATCAGGCCCTGCGGGTGGCTGCTGAACTGTCTGAACGCTACATCAATGACAGGCACCTGCCTGACAAGGCCATAGACGTAATCGACGAGGCGGGTGCCCATCAGCGCCTGATGAGTGAAGACAAACGCAAGAAAGTGATTGATGTCGCAGAAATTGAGGAAGTCGTGGCCAATATTGCGCGTATTCCACCCAAGAGCGTGTCCACCAGTGATAAAGATGTGCTGCGGACTATGGAGCGGGATCTTAAAATGGTGGTGTTCGGGCAAGACCCGGCCATCGAATCCCTGTCTATGGCGATCAAGCTGGCTCGCGCCGGACTCAAATCACCGGAAAAACCGGAAGGTGCGTTTCTGTTTGCCGGCCCCACCGGTGTCGGTAAAACCGAAGTCACCAAGCAGTTGGCCAAGGTATTGGGCATCGAGCTGGTACGCTTTGATATGTCCGAGTATATGGAACGCCATACGGTGTCGCGCCTGATTGGTGCGCCGCCGGGCTACGTCGGTTTTGACCAGGGTGGTCTGCTAACCGAAGCGGTGAACAAGCATCCGCACTGCGTATTGCTGCTGGATGAAATTGAAAAGGCTCACCCAGAGGTTTTTAATCTGCTGCTGCAGGTAATGGACCACGGCACGCTGACGGATAACAACGGTCGCAAAGCCGACTTCCGCCACGTCATTCTGGTGATGACGACGAACGCCGGTGCCGAGAGTATGGCCCGTCGCTCCATGGGCTTCAGTGAGCAAAACCACCGTAGCGATGGTATGGAAATCATCAGCAAGACCTTTACGCCTGAATTCCGCAACCGTTTGGATGGCATTATTCAGTTCGCGGATCTGCAGCGCCAGACCATCACTCACGTGGTGGATAAGTTCCTCACCGAACTGCAAGCGCAGCTGGACGACAAGCACGTGGTGTTGCACGTAGACGAGCCTTCCAAGCTGTGGTTAGCAGACAAAGGCTACGACGTGGCCATGGGGGCAAGGCCGATGTCGAGGTTGATTCAGGACAAGATCAAGCGGCCGCTGGCTGAGCAGATCCTGTTTGGTCGATTGGCCGAGAAGGGTGGTGAAGTGTTTGTCCACCTCGAAAACGACGAACTGGTGTTCGAGTACGAGCCGGAACCCGCAGAAGCGGTTTAACCTTTCTGCTCAGCCTGGTCCAAGTGGACCAGGCTGAGCAGAAGCCATTTTGGTACGCGTGTAATCATCCATTGCTAGCCCCCCCCCCCTCAAGCAGTGATTTTCGATTTTTGCTCATCAGTCTACTTCTGTTATTTCCCATCGTTCCTTTTTATTTTATTGATTGGCCCTGGATTTCGAGCGTTAAGGTTC
>JBALXR010000117.1:0-8573 GCA_036960525.1 Marinobacter sp. | reverse complement strand
GTGAATGCCTACCTGATCCAGTTGTTCATTCCGCTAAATGCTTTGGGGTTTGTGTACCGTGAGATTCGCCAGTCGCTGGTGAATGTAGAGCGCCTGTTCGGATTATTGGGCGACAAGCCGGCGATTGAAGACGCCGCCGATGCCAAAGCTCTGGCGATTACAAAAGGCGAAGTGCAATTCCACGACGTTCGCTTCAGCTACCATCAGGAACGGGCCATTCTGAAAGGCGTAAACATCACCATACCCGCAGGCCACACCATTGCGGTGGTTGGCGCCAGCGGTGCTGGTAAATCCACATTGGCACGGCTGCTGTTCCGCTTTTTCGATGTAAACAGCGGTAGCATCACCATTGACGGGCAAGACATTCGAAATATTACCCAAGACAGCCTGCGCTCGGCTATTGGCGTGGTGCCGCAAGACACAGTGCTGTTCAACGACACTATTTACAGCAACCTGGCCTACGGCCGCCCCGGCGCCAGCGAAGCCGAAGTACACCACGCGGCCCGCCAGGCGAACCTGGATGTGTTTATCCGCAGCCTGCCGGATGGCTACAGCACCAGAGTGGGTGAGCGTGGCCTGAAGCTTTCCGGTGGCGAAAAACAGCGCGTAGCCATTGCCCGTGTACTGCTAAAAAATCCGCCGCTGTTGATTCTGGACGAAGCGACTTCGTCGCTGGATTCGATTTCTGAACAGGCCATTCTGGATGCTCTTAACGCGGTTACCCAGCAGCGTACTACGTTAGTAATTGCTCACCGCCTATCTACCGTGCGCGACGCCGACACCATTCTGGTGATGGACGAGGGCCAGATTGTGGAGAGTGGGGGCCACAATGAATTGCTGGTGAAAGATGGCTACTACGCCCGGTTGTGGTTGCAGCAACAGCATAGTGATGAAGAAACCACTGAAAAAGACTAAACGCATCGTCGATTCGAGACGGTTGTGCGAGCCGGTCTCTGTGTCGACGTTTCGAAAATCGCCCGCAAGTACGTTCCTTTATGGCTTAACTGCAGCCATCCATGGCTGCAGAAATTTTCGAAACGCCGACACAGAGACTGTCCTCCGTGCTGGCGTCACCTCAAAGCGATTCCTCTATTGAATCGCCAAGCACCGCACCCAATCCTGAAGCCCGCACCACTCTTTGCCCCACACTCTCGCTGAACACGCTGGCGTCGCCGGTTATCAGGCTGAACCAGTTTCTTGCCCGGGTAATGCCGGTGTAAATCAGCTCCCGCGTTAGTACCGGGCTTACCCTGTCGGGCAGTATCAAACAGGTGTGATTGAACTCCGAGCCTTGGGATTTATGCACGGTCATGGCGTACACGGTTTCCAGTTGTTGCAGCCGGCTGGGTGAAATCCAGCGAATGTCGCCGCTGCCGTCGCTGGTGGGAAAAGCCACGCGCAACACTGTCTGTGTTTTCTTATCATCACTTTGCGGGTTCGTGACCGCGCCCACGTCAGAGGCAACGCTGAAGGTAATGCCGACGTCGCCGTTCATCAGCCCCAGGTTGTAATCGTTACCGGTAACCAGCACCGGCCGCCCGGCGTACCAGCCCTCGGCCCGCGGAATCAGCCCTTGTGCCAGAAGATGGTGCGCGATCAAGTCGTTCAGCCCTTCCACGCCCCAGGGCCCTCGGCGCAGGGCGCAGAGTATTTGAAAGTCACTGAAAGCCTGCAATACCGATTTGGCCAGTTGGTCCCACTGCCCAATTGTGCTGTTGCTGTCCAGATTGTGATTCTGCATCAGTGTTAAGTAGCGGCGGTAACCGACCGGTGGAGGAAGAGGCTGGCCGTTGCCATCCATTCGTCCTTCCCCGTTATTATTGAACGCCTGCTGGCTACCACTGACCGCATGGCCACAGATCAGCGCCTGGGTGCTCTCCAGTGATGGTTTTTTGCTGCGGCCATTGAGCCACACCACATCCTCAAAGGTTGCGTCACGGGCCTGCTGCAGGGTGTCGGTGTTCAGCGTGTTGGTGTTAACCGCTTCGGCCAGGTGGCGAATGCCGCTGCCTTCGGCAAATCGATAACTCTTGCGCAGCATGGCCACCGCCTGGTCCAGAGGCTGGCCGTTTGAATCCTGCAAAATTGCTGGAATGTCGGTGCCGGCAATGGCTTTCAGCCATTGCACTGTCGCTGGCAGATAATGCCCGTTAGGCGCACGCTGGCACAGTTCGCCCAGCACCGCACCGGCGTCTACCGAAGCTAGTTGGTCTTTGTCACCTAACAGAACGAGCTGGGCGTTTGCCGGCAGTGCATCGAACACCGACGCCATCATATCCAGATCCACCATAGAGGCTTCGTCAATCACCAGAATATCCACCAACAGTGGGTTATCGCGGTTGTGGCGGAACTTGCGAGTGTCTGGACGGCTGCCAAGCAGCCGGTGCAGGGTGGTTACCTTGGTGGGTATATCCGCCAAGGCGACCTGCCCCGGTAGCTGTGCCAAGGGCAGCCGGCTGACAGCGCCGCCGATGGATTCATTCAGTCGTGCCGCGGCTTTGCCTGTCGGTGCGGCCAGGCGAATGCGGTACTTTTTACCTTTCTTCCCGCTCCCCCCTTCCCGCTCCGGTGATTCACCTGCGACTGACTGCAAGGCCGCAAGCAAGTTGACCACCGTGGTGGTTTTGCCGGTACCGGGGCCGCCGGTAATCACTGCAAAGCGGTTGCGGGCCGCCAAGGCACAGGCCAGCTTTTGGTAATCGACAGAGCTTTGGGGATTTTGCGAGTTTAAAGCGCCCTGCGGTTTAAACAGCACGTCCAGCGCCTGGCTCAAAGTGGCCGCCGCGGGCGATAACGGGTCAGCCAGAGGGGACGGCAGCGCCAGGCGCTGTTGTATGCCGGCAGCAATGTGCTGCTCATAGCGCCAGAATCGGCGCAGATACAAACGGGTTCCACTCAGCACCAGCGGCGTGGTGTGCGAGCCATCACTGACTGCTAACGCATCGTTCAGTACGGCAAGGCACTCCGGCACGGACACCTGTGCCAACAGATCGCTTGGCCGGGTTTGGCCAGGGTCAGTGTTTGTCGGATCTGTGAAAAGCTCTTTATCAGAGCTGGCCCGGCTTGCCTTGTTCTGGCTGCTGGCGGCCGTTGGCTCTTCCGGCGGCAGTGACAATGTGGTTGCGGCATCAGCCATCAGAGTTGCAAGGTCCACGCACACGTGGCCGCGGCCCACTTGATGGGAGACCAGTGCGGCGAGGAGTAAAGCCAGGGGTGCCGGTGCTTTACCCTGCTCGTCTGATAAATCCCGGATCAGCTGCGCAAAACGTACGTCTAGCGGGCGTATCCAGCCGGCTTGTTGCCATGCGTTCAGCTGTTCTAGCAGAGCATCGGTGTGCTGCAGGGCCAGCCTGTTGTTAGGGGAGCTGGCGATAACAGGTGTCGCCTCGTCCAGATCAAAGGCAAACTGGTTGTCGAAATTCCGGGTTTTGCTCATGCTGCTTCCTCTGCGGCGGCAGCTTTGCCATCAAACATGGCATCCAGTTGCTCCATCAATGCTTTCGGTGGCTTGTCGCAAAACGCCCCGGCTCCCGGCGCATGGATGCCGCGCAAAAACAGATAGACCGCACCGCCAACGTGTTGGTCATAATCGTAATCTGGCAGACGTGCTTTCAGCAGCCGGTGCAGGGCCAGCAGATAAAGCACATATTGCAGGTCATAGCGTTTTTCCAAGATGGCTTCGCCCATGGCCTGGTTGGTGTAGGCGCTGTCGCCGTCGCCTAGCACATTGGATTTGTAGTCCAGCACGTAATACTGCCCGTTGTGTTCAAACACCAGATCAATAAAGCCTTTGAGCATGCCGTTGAAGCGTCCGCCTTCCACTCGTGGACGGTCAGCGCCATTGAGAGTGTGTTGAGTAACCAGCTTGTCCAGTGCGCGGGTGCTGACGTTGCGGCTTTCAAACCAGAACTCCAGTTCCGGGCGCAGCGTCTTCAGGCTGGCCAGACTGATGCTGTCGCCGCTATCACCCAGCGGCAGCGGCTGGCGCATCAGCGCGAGTATCCAATGTTCCAGAGTGTTTACCCAATCGCTCCAGCCCCGGGTACTGCAGCGGCGGGTAAGCTGCTCTCGCAGCAGCGTTGGGTTATCCACAAGGTGTTGCAGGCCCTGCTGTACACACCATTCCAGAATATCGTGCAGGAAGGTGCCGGGGCCTGCGCCCTTGGGGAAATAGTGCAGGCTGTGGCTGAGCAGAATGGCAGCGTCTTCTTCATCGCTGACGTGGTTGCCTTCTTCGATCAGGTTCTGGGTTTCAGCGTCTTCGAACTCACTGGAAAACACAATGCCGGTGCCAGACAGGCCGCTGTATTCCAGGGATGAATAGCTGGCAATCCACCAGTCCTCGCGAGCCTCGCGGGTAGACACCAATGCAGGCCCCAGGGCTGCGGGCGCGGGTTCTGAAAAACGTTCATCGGTGGCTTCCGGTAAGGATTCCACCAAGAGATCGCTGTGGTCAGCGGCCAGTTGTTGCAGGGCGTCACCCAGCGATTGTTTGGCGGCAGGGTTACCGCTTAGCAGATACCCCAAGCCGCTGAGCTGCCAATTTTCGATTTCGGTCACGCCCACCCAAGTGGCAAATCGGGCGCGGGTCAAGGCGACGTAGAGTTTGCGGATGTCTTCGCCCAGACGCTCTTTGTCTGCCTGTTTGACGTCGTTTGGTGTGGGGTCGAACACGGTGATCAGCTGGTCTTTGTCGTTGTGATAACGCACAAACGCCTGTTTCTCGTTTTCCGCGCGGTAGGCGGTGCCAAAGGGCAAAAATACTAGCGGGTATTCCAGGCCTTTGGACTTGTGCACGGTGATCACTTTTACCAGTCCGGCGTCGCTTTCCAGACGCAGAGTGCGATGTTCGTCTTCTTCGTCGGCGGCCCGCAGAATGGCGGTAAAGTGGTGCACCAGTGCATGTTCGCCGTCCAGTTGCAGGCTGTCTTGCTGCAGCAGTTCGGCAATGTGCAAAATGTCGGTTAGCCGGCGCTCGCCGCCAACGCGCTGTAGTAGCCTACCGGGTACGTCAAAATCCATCAAAAAGCTGCGCAGCATTGGCAGCACGCCCTGGCTTTGCCACTGCTGCTGGTAGCCCATGAAGCGCTCGATTTCACCCTCCAGGGCCATCTCGTTGGTCAGTAGCTGGTCAAGATAGGTCCAAGGCAAACCCAAGGTTGGTGTGGCTAGGGCCGCGCGGGCATAGGCCAGCTGGCGGGGTTCGGCGAACGCTTTTAGCCAGCACAGCACTTCTTTTGACTCTTGAGACGTCAGTACCGAATCCCGGTCGGACAGGTATACGCTCTTTATTTCCCGTTGCCCTAGTGCATTTCGCACCGCTGCAGCTTCGTTACGGTTGTTCACCAAAATAGCGATGTCTTTGGGTTCTAGCGGCTCGATGTCATTCAGGTCGGTTTCCAGTGCAAAACCGGCCAAACGCTGCTGGCCTAATGTCAGCAGGCGGGCAATTTCACTGGCGCAGGTACCAGCCACATCAAGGGTGGCATTGCCTTTTGCCAGGCCTTTTCGATTGCCGCTTTTATCGGTGTTTTCGCTTTCAGTGGCCCACAACATCAAGCTGGGTTGCAGCTCGCCGTTGGTGGCCCAAAGGCGCTTGGTGCCCTTGGCCTCTACAGCCCGAAATGGCAGCGCTGATGCATCGCCTTTGCCGAATAGAAAAGCGCCTTCGGGGCTGTGTTGGTCGCCATACTCGAACACCCGGTTCACCGCTGCCACCATGGACCGGGACGAACGGAAGTTTCGGCCCAGTGTCCAGGTGCGGTCGCGGGCGCCGGTGCGGGCGTCCAGATAGGTGTAAATGTCGGCGCCGCGGAAGCCGTAAATGGCTTGTTTTGGATCGCCGATCATCAGCAGGCAGGTATCCGGATGATTCTCTGCTACCCGGTAAATGCGGTCGAAGATGCGATACTGAACCGGATCGGTGTCCTGAAACTCATCGATTAACGCGACCGGGAACTGGCGGCGAATGGTGGCGGCCAGTTGATCGCCACGGGGGCCGTGCAAGGCGTCATCTAGCCGGGTCAGCAGGTCATCAAAACCCATTTCCGAGCGTTTCTGTTTTTCCGATTCCAGCCGCGCCGCAATCCAATGGGTCGAGTGGCGAAGAATATCGGCCTCGGCGCTGGGCAGGTTTTCACTAAAGGCGATCAGTTCTGCGATAACGTCAAAAGCCTGGTGATGTGGTACATCGCCATCGCCTTTGAGTTTTGTCGCAAGCACGTCTGGTGTCTGGTTCTGAAAGCCGGCTTTCTCCAGCCCCGCTGGGTAGAGTTCATCGGAGCTTGCCCAGTCTAGTAATGTGTCCCAGGCCGTAATCATCGGCTTCATACTGCCGCCGTGCAGGCGTTTGCTTTTGTTCAGTGCCAGCAACATGTTGGTTACTTCGGGCTTCCATTCGGCCCAAGGGTGGGATTTCAATGTCTGTGATTGACCTTTGCGTTGCTGTGCTGTGGCCTCAATCAACTGTGCTACATCGCCGCTAGCCGCGTCGAGGGAATCAACAGCCAGGAGCAAATTGCGCACCGCCTTTTGCAGATGGCCTGGGGTTTTCCAGTGATCAATAACCTCGTCCATCAGCTCCGCTGATAACGGATAGATAAACGTACGCCAGTAATCCCGCACCACTTCGCTCATCAGGCTGCTTTGGTCGGTTTCCAGGGTAAGCCGGAACAGGCTGCCGCTGTCGAAGGCGTGCTCGCTGAGCATGCGGTTGCACCAAGCGTGAATGGTAGACACCGCGGCTTCATCCATCCATTCTGCGGCTAACAGCAGTTTTTTGCGGCAGTCCGGCCAGGTGGCCGGGTTTGGGTAGCCTTCATCCCGCAGCTGGTGAATCAGCGCGGTTTCTGCAGTAGGCAGTGTGCTGTCGGCGATATTGGAAAACACTTCGGCGGCTTGGGTCAGCCGAACGCGAATGCGGTCCCGCAGCTCTTTGGTGGCGGCGTCGGTAAAGGTCACCACCAGCAGGTTTGGCGGTACCAGGCCTGCGGCCAGGGCGCCGCCCTCCGGCTGACCGTGGCCCAGTATCAGGCGCACGTATAAAATCGCAATGGTGAAGGTTTTGCCGGTTCCGGCGCTGGCTTCAATCAGTGTGCTGCCGTTCAGGGGTAGCGCCAATGGTTCAAGATTGGGGTTGGGCTTTGCCATTACGGGTGCTGCGAAAGGTTTAGTGGCTGTCATACCTTGTCCTCGAACTGACCGGCGGCGGATTTGCCTTGTTCGGCTTCCCACAGGGGCACATAGAGTTCGTGCAACAGTGCTTCAAATTCGCCGCTTTCCAACAATAATTCAGCGCTGTCAAAGGCGCCGCGCAAATAGCCGGTGTCGCGTTCCAGCGCGGTGGTGTAGGCCTGCTCGGCGTCGCTGATGGCGCGTTCGTGCTCACCAAGAAACTTTTTGCTTTGGTAAAAGCTATAAATCCAGGCGAAACCGGCTTCACAGTGCACCGGTAACGCGCGTGTGCTGGCGTCCATCCAGCGCGCCAATATGGCGTCCAGATGCTGGCATGCGGTTTCCTTTGTCAGAGGTGCGAAGCGCACATTGCGCTTTTCTTCTTTTCCTAAAATCAGGGTTTCAAAAGGGTGGGCTGCGATTTGCCCGGCCAGATGAATCACCCAGTCACGCATCAGATTGGCGTAGCGAATTTTTTTGGTCTGCCCACTGCCAGTGAGCAGGCTGGAGCCGGCAATGACCAACCGGCAGAGCTTGCCCTCTGAATTGCGGCGCAGATGGTCAATCAGATCCAGCACTTCAATCGAGCCGATGCTGCTGACCAAGCGATATTCAAACGGCAGCGGTTCGCCAACTTCCTCGGGCCATTCGGCCAGCGCGCTTTGATAACGTTCGAATAAATTTGGCAGCCGGCCAGACAGCTCGTTGCGTAGCCGGTGCTCGGTAATGCCCATGCCCAGGTCGCCGCGCCTTGCCATGCGGTCAAGGGTAGTTTCCAGATGTTGTTCCAAATCTTCCTCGTTACTGGCTTTCAGCACGGCTTGTTCAATCAGTTCGGTGTCCAGGCGCCAGCGGTCGAGGCCGTTTAAATCAAAGTTTTCGGTGTCGGTGTCGTCGTCTTCCACGTCTTCAAAGCGCACTTGCAGGCGGCGCTGGTAAAACGTGTCTATCGGTTTTTTCAAAAAGCCGGTCAGATCATTCAGGGTGACGGGTTCTTCCGGCTGCTGGTACGCCAGTGCCTTCTGTTGCGCGTCCGTCGAGACAGTGCTGTGGGCGCTGCGCCATTCGTGTTCGTAGGTGAACAGGCTGCGGGCGTGTCGGGTTTGGGGAAAATAGTCGCGGCTGAACGGTTGAAGCGGATGGCAGGTGGTCAGTGCATCCGTTACCGCGACATCGGGTTGCCCTGGCAGGTGCCACAAACCGTTCAAATGATCCTGTAACTGGCCCACCAGCACCGATGGCGGCCGTGGCGAATCGTCGCGAATGCTGCGCCCTACCCAGCTAATGTAAAGCTGCTCGCGGGCCGACAGCATGGCTTCCAGAAACAGATAGCGGTCGTCTTCCCGGCGGGAACGGTCCCCCGGTCTATAGTCCTGCGCCATCAGGTCGAAATCCACTGG
>JBALXR010000116.1:0-8577 GCA_036960525.1 Marinobacter sp. | reverse complement strand
GCCTGCTAGGAAAGTCTATAGGGAGCCTGGCACCCTTGGCACGGGATCGTTTCCGCGCCGACCATATCGGTGTGATATTTCAGCAGTTCAACCTGGTGCCCTATTTGAGCGCGGTGGCTAATGTCATTCTTCCCTGTCAGCTGTCCCCCGTTCGCCGTGACCGCATCAGCTCAGGAGCTCGTGCTTCAGACACCCGGGCCGCCATTAACGCCAAAGCAAAAACACTTCTGACAGCGCTCTCCATTCCCCAGGAATTACATAGCCGCAAACCTGCGCAGCTGAGCATTGGTCAGCAACAGCGGGTTGCGGCAGCCCGCGCGCTGATGGGCGCACCGGAGCTGATTCTGGCTGACGAGCCGACTTCGGCGCTGGACAGCAACAATCGCGACCGCTTTATGCAGTTACTGCTGGAAATGGCACAGCAAAATAGAACCTCGGTCGTGTTTGTCAGTCATGACTCGGCCCTGGCACACCATTTTCACCACCAGATTGAACTGGAGCAACCATCATGGCTATCCTCATGACCACCAGCATGACAGCCCGCCTTGCTTTGACGCTCACTAAATCCAGCCTTTGGCACCGCCGGCGGATACTGCTACTGGTTACCCTCACCCTCACGCTCAGCGTGAGTCTGCTGCTGGGCATACAGTATGTGCGCAGCGAGATTCGCCATTCGTTCACCAACACCATCAGCAATACAGATCTAATCATCGGCGCCCGCAGCGGTCAGTTAAACCTGTTGCTATACAGCGTGTTTCACATTGGCGATGCAACCAACAACCTGAGCTGGCAAAGTTATCAAGCTCTAAAAGGTGACGAACGCTTAAGCTGGCTGATCCCCATTTCCCTGGGCGATAGCTATAACGGACATAGGGTGGTGGCGACCACCGGCGCCATGTTCGAGCACTTTCGCTATGGCCGCAGCCAGCCGCTGGCACTGCAACGCGGCCAGTGGTTCAACGAGCTGTTTGAGGTGGTATTGGGCGCCGATGTAGCCCGTGCTTTCAATCATAGTGTTGGCGACCAGCTCATCATGGGCCACGGCGGTGGCAGTGTGAGCTTCGCCCGCCACGACAGCACGCCGTTTACCGTAGCCGGCGTGCTTGATGCCACAGGCACGCCGGTAGACCAGGCTGTTTATATCAGCCTGGACAGCATGGAGGCCATGCATGTGGGCTGGGAGTCTGGCGTGGGTATTCCCGGGCGCACTTTAACCCTGGAAAAGGCCAAACAGCGCCATTTTACCCCGTCCAACATTACCGCCGCGTTTGCCGGCGTAGAACGCAAAGTACTGACCTTTCGTATCCAGCGCGACATCAACACCTATGGTGCAGAGCCGCTAACCGCCATACTGCCCGGCGTTGCCCTGAGCGAGCTCTGGCGCCTGTTGGGCCAGTTTGAAAAAGCGCTGCTCGGCATCACCGGCTTTGTGGTCGTGGTATGCCTGATCAGCCTCGCCACGGTGCTGCTGACGCTACAGGCCCAGCGATCAGCCGAAATCGCCATACTTCGCGCAACCGGGGCCTCCGCGAGTTTAATTGCCAGCCTGTACCTGCTGGAATCATTGGCAATCGCGCTGCTGGCCTGCGTTTTAGCCTTGGCGCTGGGCGCGGCCGGTATAGCCGCCGTCAGCCCTTGGCTGCAAGCCAACTACGGCGTATTGCTCACACTGCGCCCACTGAATCAGGTCGAGTGGGTTCTGCTGGCCGCGGTTCCGGTTGCAGCGCTGGTGATTGGTTTGGTACCGGCGCTGAGCGCATGGCGGCGCAGCCGGCGGCCAGGCTGGCAAGTACTGGATGATGTCTGAAGTCTTTACTCAAAAGGGGATGACAGAGCTGTAAATTGACCGGTATCCCGTGCACACTTATAGTTATCGGTTCTTATCATCCATTGAGATCAGGCGCCCCATGGAACAGCCCGAAGTGCAGGTGTTGGCGGACAAACTGGATCAGCTTCTTGAGCGCTACGGCAAACTTGAACTGGAAAACCAGACACTAAAGAGTCGCCAGGACGACTGGATTCGCGAGCGGGCTCAACTGGTTCACAAGAATGACCTCGCAAAAACCAAACTTGAAGCCATGATAGGCCGCCTGAGGGCACTGGAGCAGCATTAATGTCCACCAAATCTACTGTTGAGGTGAGAATTCTCGACAAGGAATACCTGGTTACCTGCCCCGAAGACGAACAGGAAGCATTGTTGCGGTCGGCACGACATCTAGACCGTAAAATGCGGGAGATCCGTAACAGCGGTAAGGTGTTTGGAACCGAGCGAATTGCGGTGATGGCGGCGCTGAATATCGCCAACGAAATGCTGGAGCGCGACACAATGTCGGAAGGCAGCAGCACCTTGTTAAAGGCCATGGACGACAAGCTAAGCATCGCCCTAAAGTAACAAAAAAAGCATATAAAACAGCATTAAGTGACGTTTTTTAACGGAACAACCAAGAGCACTTGCAATAAGCCCCCATCTTGACCTTATAATGGACTCACCTTCCTGGGCTGTGCGCTCGTCGGGTACGTCCTCGAGCCGATGCGCTTTACCCAGGTGGCCACTTTAGGGCATTGTGTGCATGTCCCCTGCGGGGGAAAGCCTAATATGTCACAGCGGCCACCGACCTTGAACTTCGGGTTCAAGGGCCTACATCCGATAACGGCAGCCCGGGAAGCTTTATTTTGAGCGACAACATCGCCCACCCTTCTTTTTTACCGCTTTCTGCACACCAGAGTACTTCTCGCAATCAATTGCGTAGACATTTGCGTCAACAACGCAATGCTTTGTCTCCTTTACAACAAAGACACGCATCGCAGCAACTGGCCAAACGCCTGTTAACCAACCCAGATCTTTATCGCGCCCGCCACATTGCCATTTACTTGCCAAACGATGGCGAAATCAGCCCGCTGCCCTATATGCAGGCTGCGCGTCGCCGTGGAGTACGCGTTTACTTACCGGTATTGCATCCGCTAGTACCCGGAAAGCTGGTTTTTAGCCCTTACACTTTGCACACCCGCCTGCACCCCAATCGTTTTGGCATTGCGGAACCTGCGTTTAACGCCGGCCTGAAACGGCCAGCCTGGGCGATGGACGCAATATTGTTTCCGCTGGTAGGGTTTGACGAGCACGGAGGAAGGCTGGGTATGGGCGGAGGATTTTACGACCGGACATTTGCCTTCAGCCGCACCCGACCACAACTAGCGCCCAAGCTGATCGGCTTGGCTCATGATTTTCAGAGGGTAGATAGCTTACCGATTGAGCCTTGGGATGTGCCTTTACACTCGGTGGTCACCGAGTGTGGCCGTTATCGGGTAATGGCCTGATACCAAGGTGCCGCAGCCAGGGGGCTCTGTTCAGACGCTTGCAGCGAGGTGAATCCGGTAATTATAAGGCCCGCAGCAAATATCAGTGCGATGGTGCGGATCATATCTGGCTTGCGGCCCATTTCTTAACTCCGGAACAGCGGTGGTAACCGATACAGGAAACGGGGGGACTGATGCCGCCGTCAGTAGAATGACGAAAGACTATCACTCCTCCGCCATTTTACAATTTTTGACAGATTAACTTTCAGTAACTCAAAAATCCAAGCAGGCACTCAGGTCCCGCGACACCATCAGCTAGAGTGGCTGTTGTTGTTTCCTGCCCCAAGAAACAGCTGGTAGGCTTCGTTATTGGTCATGTTTTCATAGCGGAAACCGACCTTCTCTAGCATTTTTTCAAAATCCCTTACTTCGTCATCGTCCACTTCAGCGCCTAACAGCACGCGACTATACGCCGCACCGTGATTACGGTAATGAAACATCGAAATATTCCAACGCGTGCCAAGCGACATCAAAAACTTCAGTAAGGCACCGGGACGCTCGGGGAACTCGAACTGAAACACTTTTTCATTGCTGATGCCCGGAGCGTGTCCTCCCACCATGTGGCGAATGTGCTGTTTGGCCAAGTCGCTGTCTGTCAGGTCCAGTACCAAATAACCGGTTTCGCGCAGTTCCCGCACCAGCTCATCGCGACCCAAACCACCGGCCTGAATCTGAATGCCGACAAATATTGTGGCTTGCTTGCTGTCCGCGTAGCGGTAATTGAACTCGGTAATACTGCGCTTGTGCAGAGCGTTGATAAAGGCTTTGAAGGCGCCTGGTTTTTCAGGAATGGTCACCGCCAGGATGGCTTCGCGCTTCTCGCCAATTTCGGTGCGCTCCGAAATATAACGCAGACGGTCAAAGTTCATATTGGCGCCGCTGAGCGTCGCGATCAGATTTTCGTTTTCGATTTTTTCCCGTTCTATGTATTTTTTAATACCGGCCACACCAAGCGCCCCGGCGGGCTCGGCAATGGAACGGGTGTCTTCAAAAATGTCTTTGATCGCGGCACAGATTTCATCGGTGGATACAGTGATCACTTCGTCTACGTGATCTTTGCAGATTTCCCAAGGGTAGGCACCTATCTGTTTGACCGCCACACCATCGGCAAATATCCCAACTTCGTCCAGTATTACCCGCTCGCCGGCTTTCATGGCTGCCTGCAAGCAGTTTGAGTCTTCCGGCTCTACACCTATCACTTTTATCTCCGGGCGCAGGTATTTTATGTAGGCGGCCATACCGGCAATCAACCCGCCACCGCCGACACAGATAAACACCGCGTGGATGGGCTTGCTGAATTGCAACAACAACTCCATGGCGACCGTGCCCTGGCCGGCGATCACGTCTGGATCATCGTAGGGAGGGATGTAAGTGTAACCATGCTTTTCAATCAGCTCGTGGGCGTGGGCCGCGGCTTCGTCGAAAGCGTCGCCTCTGAGCACTACCTTGGCGCCGTGTTCACGCACAGACTTCACTTTAATCTCCGGCGTCGTCTGGGGCATTACGATGACTGCCTTGATGCCCAATTTTTTTGCCGACAAGGCCACACCCTGGGCGTGATTACCGGCAGACGCACAGATTACACCTTTGGCCTTCTGCTCCTCCGACAGCTGCACCAGCTTGTTATAGGCCCCGCGAATCTTGAACGAGAATACTGGCTGCAAATCTTCACGCTTCAAAAAAATGTTGTTGCCGAAACGCCGCGACAGACTAACGGCCTCGGTCAGCGGCGTTTTATTGGCAACATCGTAAACGCGGGCATTCAGTATTTTCTTGATATAGCGTTGGGGCATATCGATTCCGCAATGTAATTTAAGAATGAATTAGGCGTAATTCAAAAGAAATTCCCAGTAATTCGAAAGAAATTTAGAGTGAAGCATCACTGGAAGAACGCGTAGTGTAGAAAGTTTTACCCGCAACCGTCTATAAGCAGCCCGCCCGGACGCTGTATACTACAAAGATCCCATTCATTTTCCGCAACGGGCTCAACCATGAACCAGGACGAACTGAAGCAAGCGGTCGCCAAAGCCGCTATCGATTACATCAGCCCCCGCCTGAACAGCAGCAGCATCATTGGTGTGGGCACCGGCAGCACTGCCAACTGCTTTATTGATTTGCTGGCAGCCATTCGCAACGATTTTGACGGCGCCGTGGCCAGCTCCGAAGCCACGGCTGAGCGCCTGAAAAGCTACGGCATTCCCGTTTATGAGCTGAACAGTACGGCAGATCTGGAGTTTTACGTAGACGGCGCCGATGAAGTCAACGAACAGTTGGAACTGATCAAAGGCGGCGGCGGCGCGCTGACGCGGGAAAAGATTGTGGCTGAAGTGGCGCAGACGTTTATCTGCATTGCCGACGAGTCCAAAAAAGTGGACATTCTGGGTGAGTTCCCACTGCCACTGGAAGTGTTGTCTATGGCCCGCAGCCACGTCGGCCGGGAAATCGTGAAACTTGGCGGCGATCCGGTGTACCGCGATGATTTCACCACCGACAACGGCAACATCATTATTGACGTTTATAACCTGGACCTGTCGCGCCCGATTCAAGTGGAAGAACGCCTGAACCAGATTGTAGGTGTGGTCACCAACGGCCTGTTTGCCCGCCGCCCCGCCGATCTGCTGCTGCTAGGTACAAAAACCGGCGTACAGACTCTCAAACGCGGCTGACCCACTCGGCTGGCATGAAAACCAAGCTCGGTTGCCATGCCAGACCAACGTTTAGTTCCACAGAGCGGCGCAGTTTCGTACAATGGCGTTCACTTTTTAACCCTACCCAGGAAGGACCATCCGATGCACTTCGATAACATCCCTGCCGGCAAAAATGCACCCGACGATATCTATGTTGCCATTGAAATCCCGGCAAACAGCTCACCGGTGAAGTACGAGCTGGACAAAGACATGGGCGCCTTGGTGGTAGACCGTTTTATGGCTACGCCCATGTTTTACCCGGCCAACTACGGCTTTATTCCCCACACTCTGGCCGACGACGGTGATGCCCTGGACGTACTGGTCATTACCCCCTACCCGATTCAGGCTGGCTGTGTGATTCGCTGCCGCCCGGTAGGCGTCCTGAACATGGAAGACGAAGCCGGCGGCGACGCCAAGCTGGTCGCCGTACCACACGACAAACTGACCACGGCTTACGCCCACGTAAAAGACGTGACTGACTTGCCAGAACTGCTGCGCAACCAAATTCATCACTTCTTTGAAAACTACAAAGCGCTGGAAACCGGAAAATGGGTGAAAATCCAAGGCTGGGATAACGCAGCGGCTGCGAAGAAAGCCATTGTTGACGCCATCAAAGCTTACGGCGGCTAAAAGCGTATCGCCTTATACCACTCAAAAAAAACCGGGTATCAAGCCCGGTTTTTGTTGAGTGCACATCAGTGAGAGCCCATTGTTAGCCCCGCGACAGTAACTCCCGCATGTCACTGATCGCCGCGTTGGCCCGCGACAAATAGGCCGCCATGGTCAGCGAATGGTTGGCCATCACGCCAAAGCCACTGCCGTTGAGAATCACCGGGCTCCACATGTCGCCCTGCGCTCCCTCAAGCTCAATGATGATCTGCTTAACGCTGGCCGTAGCGTTCTTGTCCTGCAATACCTTGCGGAAATCCACCTCAATGGCACGGAATATATGCAGTAACGCCCAAGAACTGCCTCGGGCCTCGTAAAACACATCGTCTATCTTGGTCCAGTCAGTTTTTACAGCAACGCCTTCGGCTCGCTCTTCCAGCGGATCCTGACCTTCAAAATCCGCTACCGTGTCGGAAATCGAAGCTTTACCCACACTCTCACCCAAGGTGCGGGACAAGCTGCCCAAACGGGTTTCCAGATCAGCTAACCAACTGTTCAAGCTATCGGCACGGGCATAGAACTGCGCATCGGCCTGATCAGGGCTCGACAGCCGCTTCAAATAACGCTTCAAAGCGGTGATCCCGTGACGATATTCAGATTCGGTTGAGGGAATTGCCCAGCTATCGCTATCAAAGTGCAACTGGGGCTCAGCAATGATCAGGTCCGCGTCTTCCGAAGACTGGCTCTGGGCGCGACTGATGTCTTGACGCATGGCTCGGGCCAGATCACGCACCTGCACCAACACACCGAATTCCCAGTTGGGCACGTTGTCCAGCCAGAGACCCGGAGGGAAAATGTCGTTGGTAATGTAACCGCCGGGCTTGTCCAGCAAGGTTTCCGCGATTCGGATCATGGTAGCGGTAGTGGCAAAACCCGTCACCGGTTCACGCTGCATGGCGTTGGCGGTAGCACGGGTGTGTTCACGCACCGAAAAACTGTCGGGCTCGCTGCTCCAGTACATACCTACGATCATAGCAATCAGCAGGTAAGCAACCACAATGATAAGCAGCAGTTTAACAACCATTCCACCACCGGAGGAGTCCCGGGCATCACCGTTTTTGTCCTTGAAATACTGCCTGATTTTGCCTGGCATAAGCGTCTTATTCCCCTGTCAATTGGTGGTTGTCTGCGGTAAACGGACGCCCGAGATGGTAGCCCATTGCACCATCAATGCCCAAATCACACAGTACCTTGAATTCCTCGACGGTTTCCACGCCACTGGCAAACACTTTCACACCGCGACTGTGGGCAATATCAACAACCGACTTCAAAAAGAAGCGATTATCACCATGTTCGTTAATGCCGTGGGTGAAGCTGTTGTCAATTCGCAGAGCTTCGAGTCGCAGATTTTTCAAATAGCTAAACGGCACTCCGCCTACGCCAAAACGATCAACCACCACCGACACCTGCAAGTCGTTCAGCGACTGCACGAGCCGGGTAGCTGCCTCGCGGTGGCGGTGAATGGCCAACTCCGAAATGCCCACCCACAGGTGACGGGCCACCGCTCCTGCTGCTTTTAATTCCGCCAGCAGGTCCTGCTGAAACTTTGGGTCTTTGACTGAGGCATTGCCCAACGAAATAGCCAGCGGCATCTGCGGACGCAGGCGCAGGTGTGCCAGAACGCTGTGTACCAATTGACGATCAATAGCCGCAATCAGCCCGAGGTGCTCCGCCATAGGCACAAACAGCGCGGCCTTTAGTGCGCCATCGGCCGTATTAATGCGCGAAAATACCTGATGGTAAAGCGGCTTACCAAGAACCAGCCCTGCACAACTCATCACCGGCTGAAGCCACAGTGCAAAACGCTTCAGCGCCAGCGCTTCCTGCAACGTTACGCGCCAGGCCTCGGCGCCCAACTGTGCACCGC
>JBALXR010000115.1:0-8585 GCA_036960525.1 Marinobacter sp. | reverse complement strand
ACCGGCATTGCGGAACGCCAGGCGCCGCTGGAGGCCATAGTTGAGTGCTGCGCCAGACACGCTTCCGCTTGCGGTTGCCAGTGTTGGTTCAAGGCCTGCGGCGATCAGCGCTGCCATCACAAGCCAGTGAAACACCGTGGCAAGGCCGCCGGCGGCCATAAATCCTTGCAACTGAAGCGGTAAGAATCTGTTCATTATGAAAATAACCACCACATTGGCGACTAAAAAAGTCGGCCTGACATTGAGAGGCTACGATAGCCCACCCCATGTCATGGCTTTGTGGAGGTTTCATCAGGAAAATGTCAAAAATTGACAGATTGCGGTTTATCTCAGAAGGTTTTCCAAGCTGATTGTTTGATGATCCGCAGCCATCTTCTCTGAGGCATCATGCAACCACACCGAATATTCGACCTACGCCAGCTGTAAGCGCCATTGCCAGTGCACCCCAAAATGTGACCCTGATTGCGCCGATAGCGATTGACGCCCCACCCGCACGCGCAGCCATTCCGCCTAAAAGAGCGAGAAAAACCAGTGACGACACAGCAACAACAGAAATAAGTTGGCTAGCCGGCACAACCCACGCCGCGGCCAACGGGAGTGCCGCACCCACAGTAAAAGTACCCGCCGAAGAGAACGCTGCCTGGACAGGTTGAGCGGGCGCACTTTCCGAGATCCCGATTTCGTCTCTGGCGTGTGCACCGAGTGCATCGTGGGCCATTAGCTGACCAGCAACTTGCTTCGCCAAAGCCGAATCGAGCCCTCTGCGTTCGTATATTAGAGCGAGTTCCTCTGTTTCAAACTCAAAGTCTTCTGCTAAGGATTTTTTTTCAAGAGCCAGATCGGCCTTTTCAGTATCAGACTGAGAGCTGACCGACACGTACTCACCCGCAGCCATAGACATGGCGCCTGCAACTAAGCCGGCAAGTCCTGCCAGAAGAATGCCTTCACGAGTGCTGCCGGCCGCAGCAACACCAATAATAAGGCTCGCCGTAGACACTATTCCGTCGTTGGCACCGAGGACGGCAGCGCGTAGCCAACCTACGCGATGTGATCGATGGATTTCAATATGGCTCATAGGCTTCACCAATCACTTAGGTTATAGAGAACGACTTTTTAGACAATTTCTTTAAAGAGAATAGCTCGCAGCAGGCTCAATTATTGATGGTTAGTTCATTATTGATGGTGTGAGCGCCGTCTGCCCCCTGCGCCAGCTTTACTGCAATTTCGATTTGCGCCTGCGTGTCAACAGCACCCACCAGGCGCACATCACCCTTTCGCGTGGTCACCCTTTCGCGTGGTCACGCTAATATCAAGGCCACTAATAGTAATATCACCACCCAAGGCGATACTTAAAAGTGGTGTTCCACGATAATTGCTCATCTTAGTCTACTCATTGCTGGCAGGGTTTCCGCCAATGTTTAATTTATCAGACTGCGCCTGCAAGCGACTTCGGCCTGAGCCAGCCCCTTGTAGCGGCGATTCCAGTCACCCAGGGCGGGTAGCCTGCATCATGGTGATAAACATGAAATTGATGGCAAGGTACCCACTGAGCGTCAGAAATTGTTCATCACTCAGCCCGGGAGTCCAGAAGCTCAACTGAACCGCTAAAAGCAGAATTGATCGCAGATCCGCATCGCAGTTTCGTGAATGGGGCGAGGCTATCAGCGAGCACATGGGCGTTTCATTGTTACTGACTCATAACCCCGTGCCTGCCGTCACTTCAGAGTTCGAGCTTGTTGAGCGTGTGGACTATGGCGTTGCGGTAAACGCGCCTACCAGCATATTGCGTTTCAGGCCGGTACAAAATCGCAGAAGTGGTTGGCAGATGTTGTCTTTCAGAAGCCGGTCAGATCTGCCGAGTTTCGAGGCGGGTGACTTGTTTGGCGTTGCGCCGCCCGAAAATAACACGGCCCGATTGTACTCACTCGCGTCTTCGGCATCGGATGGGCAGTTGGAAATCTGCGTCGGGAAACAGACCAATGGCCTGTGTTCAGGGTATCTGCACAGCCTCAAACCGGGAGATCGGATCAGCGGGTTTATCCAGCAAAACCAAGGCTTTCGTCCGGCGGGCGGTGCAACGCCCATTATTCTGGTGGGCGCCGGCGCAGGTATAGGCCCACTGGCCGGCTTTATCCGAAAAAATACTGACCTTAATCCGATGTACCTATACTGGGGTGGACGCAATTCACAATCGGATTTTCTCTATCAGCCGGAGCTTGGCGGTTATCTGGATGACCACCGTCTTACCGGACTGAATACGGCGTTTTCACGATCAGCAGAAAGAGCCTATGTTCAGGATGCCATCATGGGTGATGAAACCGCGTTGCGGCAATTGATTGAGAAAGGCGCTCAGGTGCTGGTGTGTGGTGGCCGAGATATGGCTTCTGGCGTAAGTCAGGTGTTTGATTCTATCCTCAAACCATCGCACATGGACGTCGATGAGTTGAGAGCCCAAGGGCGCTACCTCGAAGATGTTTACTGACCAAAGATGACATGCCCCTGTTCGGCGGCATTTACAAACGCGGTGCAGGCCTGGGCGCGGCGATTGCTTTTTTGTATTCAGGGCCTGCAATTAATATCATGGCCGTCGTTGTTACGGCCAAAGTGCTGGGGCCTGAGATCGGTATTGCCCGAGCCGTCGGAGCCATTTTTTTTGCACTGGTGATCGGCACCATCATGCACCTGATCTATCGTAAGGAAGAGGCACAGCGAACGGTCAAGAATACTCGCGGATTTGGCGGTGGTAACACCGATAAACCAATGAGCGCCATTGTGCTGTTTTTCACTCTGATGGTCGGGGTGCTGGTATTCGCGAACTGGGCGGCTGCCGACAGCGCAGCCTGGATGCAGATCTACCAGTGGAAATGGCAGATTACGGCACTGTTGTCCGCCGCTCTGGCGGGCCTGTTGGTCTGGCGCTGGCACTGGCCGCCAACTCAACTTCTGATGCTGACAGCTGTCGTCGTGACTGCCGCCGTAATCGTGCCAAGCGCACCTGAACTGCCCTTTGCCATTGGCATTGCCGGTTTGATGATTATCGCGGCATTGCGTGACCAGGATCGCGAGTGGGCCCTACAAAGCTGGGATTTTGCGAAACAGATCCTGCCGCTGCTTTTAGGCGGGGTATTCATTGCAGGCTTTGCGCTGGGTCGTCCCGGTCATGAAGGGATTATCCCTTCAGAATGGGTCGCGATGGCCGTGGGCGACAACACACTGGCCTCCACAGTCATCGCCTCGGTACTGGGTGCACTGATGTACTTCTCTACCCTGACCGAAGTACCGATTGTTGAAGCGTTGATGGGATCGGGTATGGGCAAAGGGCCGGCCCTGGCACTGCTCTTGGCAGGTCCGGCACTGTCATTACCGAACATGCTGGTTATACGCACCATACTGGGTACGCAAAAAACATTGGTTTATTGTGCGTTGGTTGTGGTGATGGCCACCACCACTGGTTTTGTTTATGGCAACTGGTGGTAATTCCACCTTTTGAAATCACACCAAAAGCGAAGACAAACCATGAAATTTACTGTTTATGGTAGTGGCTGCTCCAAATGCAAACAGCTGACTCTGAATGCAGAACAAGCCGCAAATGCGAAGGGTCTCCAATACGAAGTCGAGAAAGTGACCGACACCAATGCCATTATTGATGCGGGCATCATGCGCACGCCAGCACTGGCCATTGATGGCGAGATCGTTATTGAAGGAAAAGTAGCCAGTGCAGAAGACATCCAGCAGTTACTGGCCTGAGCTTTGGACCACCCGTCGAGGCTTAACGGGAAGGCTCTTTCGCTGCTGGAAAGTGGCCGCGGGTGGCGTTGGCAAAACGCACCAGAGCCAGCATAACGGGCACCTCTACCAACACACCGACCACCGTTACCAGCGCCGCGCCGGACTGCAAACCAAACAGTGCAATGGCGACCGCCACGGCCAGTTCAAAGAAATTACTGGCGCCGATCATACCGGCGGGCGCCGCAACGCAATGGGGTACCTTCCAGGCTTTCGCCCAACCGTAAGCGATGAAGAAGATCAGCACGGTCTGAAGAATCAGCGGGATAGCAATCAGCACAATGTGCAACGGATTAGCGATAATCACGTCGCCCTGGAAAGCGAACAGCAACACCAGGGTGATGATCAAGCCAATGGGTGTGATCGGTGCCAGGCGTTTCATGAAAACGCTGCTGAACCATTCGAGTCCGCGTCGCTTGATAATTGCCTGACGAGTCAAATAGCCGGCGCCCAGCGGAATAACAATATACAGCACCACTGACAGGATAACCGTATCCCATGGCACCTGAATGTTTGACACGCCCAGCAGGAAAACGACGATGGGCGCGAAGGCGAACAGCATGATTAAATCATTGAGCGCCACTTGAACCAGAGTGTAGGCCGCGTCGCCCCGCGTCAGATAGCTCCACACGAAAACCATGGCGGTACAGGGCGCAGCACCCAGCAATATAGCGCCAGCCAGGTATTCATTGGCCCGATCCGCGGGTATCAGAGGCGCGAACACCACGGTAAAAAAGAACCAGGCAATAGCAAACATAGTGAAGGGCTTGACCAGCCAGTTCACCGCCGTGGTAATAACGAGCCCCTTGGGCTGACGGCGAACGCCGAGAACCGACGTGAAGTCGACCTGCACCATCATGGGAAAGATCATCGCCCAAATCAGCACCGCGACGGGAATTGAAACCTGTGCAACCTCAAAGCGTGACAAGGTCTCGGGGATGGCGGGAGCAAACTGCCCTATCAGCACACCCGCTACTATAGCCAGAGCCACCCAGAGCGTAAGAAAACGTTCGAACAACCCCATACCTTCAGACGGGCTGGGGAACTGTGAGTTTTCAGGTTTGGTCATGCCTCGTTTCCTTTGATCATTGAGCACTGCGTTCTATCAGCGGCTATTGAGTTTCTGGCGTCAGATCGCGCGCTGATTGACACGATTTGACAGCGTATCAGCGTTCTCTTTGCGCTCTGAGTAACGATCGGTCAACGCAATGTTGCGGTCGCGTACCAGCCAGGTGAACTTCACTAACTCCTCCATAACATCAACGATGCGATCGTAAAAGGGCGACGATTTCATGCGGTCGTTTTCGTCGAATTCCATGAAAGCCCTGGGCACTGACGACTGGTTCGGGATGGTCAACATGCGCATCCAGCGCCCTAACACGCGCAGTTGATTCACGCTGTTGAACGACTGCGAGCCACCACAGACCTGCATCACGGCCAGAGTCTTGCCTTGGGTTGGGCGTACGGCTCCTAGCGTCAGCGGAATCCAGTCAATTTGTGCCTTCATAATGCCCGTCATAGCGCCATGGCGTTCCGGTGAACACCACACCATGCCCTCAGACCATTCGGCGAGTTCGCGCAACTCTGCAACCTTCGGATGAGACGCGTCCTCGGCGTCGGGGAGCGGCAGTCCGGTAGGGTCGAAGGTTCGAACTTCACAGCCAAACCAACTCAGCAGCCTCCCCGCTTCCTCGGAAACCAATCGGGAAAAAGACCGCTGTCGCAGCGAGCCGTAGAGCATCAGAATACGGGGGGCATGCCGAGACGCGCCGGGGCCGACCAATGCCTCAATATCGATAGCGTGAAGCTTATCAGGGTCGATGTTGGGCATGTCATGCAATAGGGGCATAAGGGTCATTGTGCGGTTCCTGTACAGTGAATCATTCCACAAGATCTTATGGTGTGTCCGATTGGGTAGGACACGCAATCAACGAAGATGTGAGCGGCTCACAGACCTGTGGATGGCCTGCACAGCAGTCATTAACCAGAAATTTGATTGTTTCTTGCACACAACTCAAATTCGCTCGATAGATAATGGAGCGACTCTGGCGCTGGGAGAGAACAAGCTCTGCTCGGGCAAGCACCGACAAATGTGCAGACATGGTGTTGTGCGGTACACCCAGTTGTCTTGCGATCTCACCAGCCGGAAGCCCTTCTGGCTCATGACGAACCAAAAGCCGAAATGCCTCCAGTCGAGTCTCTTGAGAGAGCGCGCCAAAGATTGCTGTAGCTTCTAAAGTTTCCATGTGTCTAAGAATATGGACACATGGAAACTTAGTCAAGCGGGACGTGCTTGGTTTTTCGCTACTCCGATTACGCCATCGCTTCCCTGAAAGAAACCAGCTCCCGTTTGTTCTCGTCCCAGAGCGCCAGGCGCACCGATTCGATGCTCTCGCGCAACGTAACCCGGTTGAATGTTTGAAGTTCCGGGTAGTCCTTCAATACCTCGGGCAGGCGGTAGCAAGGAATTCGGCTAGCTAAATGGTGAACATGATGCACGCCGATGTTGGCGCTGAACCAGCGCAGAATACCCGGCAGTACGTAGTAGGAGCTACCCTGCAGCGCAGAGTCATGGGCGTTCCAGTTTTCATTGCGTTCCCAGTAGGTGGCCTCGAACTGATGCTGGACGTAGAACAGCCAAACTCCCATGGTGGCAGCCAGCAGCGTGATCGGGATCTGTACCAGCAGAAAAGGTCCCAACCCGATCAGCCAGATTACGCACGTCGCCAGAACCGCAATGGCCGCGTTGGTGCCCAGAGTGCTGATCCAGGGCATCCTGCCTGCACGCATGAAGCCAAAAGGCAGCCGGTAGTCCAGCAGAAACGTGTACATGGGGCCGAAACCGAATAGCACCAGAGGGTGGCGGTAAAGGCGGTAGCGCCATTGCTGCCATCTGGACAGAGTCTGGAACTCGCGCACTGTGAGGGTGTCTAGCCCGCCAATGGGCGGCCGGTCCAGGTTGCCAGAGCTGGCATGGTGAATGTTGTGGGAATGACGCCAGAAATCATGGGGTGTAAGGGTAAGCACACCGATGATACGGCCGGTCCAGTCATTGCTGCGTCGTGAATGGAAAAACGACCTGTGGCTGCAGTCATGCTGGATCATGAACAGGCGTACCAGAAATCCCGCCGCAGGGACTGCCAACAGCAGGGCCACCGGCCAGTATCCGGCACTGACCGTGAACCACATCAAAGCCCAGATCAACCCAAAAGGGAGTGCGGTGATCAAGATCTCCACAATACTGCGTGCCAGGCGTGGCTTGCAATACGCTCTGAGTGTCTGCCTCAGAGATCTGGGAGCTGCATTGAACTCGGGGGTCGATGCTGGTGGTGTACTCATTGTGCTTTTGCCTTGAATCCAGTGTTTTAAACACCAACCCTACACTAAGGCCAGTTGAAGTGGACCAGGTGTTTGGCCCAATCTTAACGTGATTGTACCTAGACGTAGATGAGTTTAGAACCAAGGCGCGTTATCAAGACGACGTTTACTGACAGTAAGTGTTTTAAGGCACTTCCTTCAGAAAAAGCATGCCGGGTGGCTTGCCGGAACCCTGAGCTGACAACGCCAAAGTTACCCAATATTTCAAAGTCATGGTTTTAATTTTAGCTGCTGAACTGAAGAGCGCTGTCCTGCGAGCCAGCTCTCACACACTTAATAGGGCGACCTGGATATGGCAACTGAAAACCTGGACGAGTTCCGCGTATTGCTGTTAAAGCAACGTGACGACCTGCTTTCCACCAGTGATGTGCGGGATGAATCCAGCGGTACTGTTCACCTGGATCAGCAAAGCGTCGGCCGACTCTCACGGATGGATGCTCTGCAAAGCCAGGCACTGGCGCAAGCTGGAAAGGTGCGGGCAGACCGCCAGTTACGGCTGATTGAAGCCGCCCTCCTTCGGATCGACAACGATGAATACGGGGGCTGCAGGGAATGCGGCGAGCCCATCAATCCAAAGCGCTTGAAGGTCGACCCTACCAGCCTCTACTGCATTGATTGCGCGCAGTTAGATCTGTAAAAAATCCCAACCTGAAGCTCCGGGCACTGGTGACACAACAGGGTGCCCGGGGATTACACGGTAGGTTATTTTGTGCGGCCTTGCAGCTGCTGATGTTCCAGCATTTGTTCCATCATCAGCTGCATCTGATCCATGCGCTCTTCCATAAACTCGAAGCGATCCTCCGGTTTGATTGTGGATTGGTCCTGGTTTGAATTCCCCTTAATACCCTGGCCGCTCATCATACCTTGACCGCTCATCATTCCCTGGCCATTCATCATGCCTCGGCTGCCCATCATACCGTCGCGCATCATGTGCATCTGCTTTTGCATGCGTTCCATATGCTCCTCCATGAGCTCGTAATGACCTTGTCCGGAACTTTGCCGCATCTGGCTGGACATATCCTGCATTTGGGACATATTCTGCTGCATTTCCTGCATCTGGTCCGGAGACACCATCATGCCGCCACGCCGCTGCTGGTTTTCCGAACCAGCAGCCCATAAAGCCGGTGCGGCAATAATCAAAGAGACAGCAATTACTGTAGTCAAACGTTTCATGTTGAAGCCCTTTAATGAGATTTATACTCGACTTCCTCATTAAAGGTCATCAACCTGAATTTAGCTTGAATTTATTGTCAAACCACCTTTTTCCTTGCTGCAGATCAATTTTTGTGGCTGGGAGTCTGCGCGGTACAAAGATGCGGTGTGCAGACTGCCGTGCCCGACCACCGGTTCATCCCCTTGAGTGTGGGAAACAGTGGCTCAAGCGCCATCCCACAGATCGGACAGTCGCCCGGGCCTTGCTG
>JBALXR010000114.1:0-8676 GCA_036960525.1 Marinobacter sp. | reverse complement strand
CAATCACAATAGCCGGTTTCATACGCTTTCCTCGGGACTGTATGTGAGCCTGATTATCAGCGCCCGGACGCTATATTTCAACGCCGCGTCGATAGCCGTGCAGATATAAAAAATCGCAGACACAAAAAAACCGGAGGGGCTGATGGACAGCCGCTCCGGTTTTTTCGTGGTGTTGCCACCGGGAGCTTTTGCGGGGACAGATTTGAAATCTGCCCCCGGTCTGTCTCCGGTTTAGACTAGCCCTCGGCACTGCGGTTGTGCCAGGCGCTTAGCAGGAGTAGTAAAGTTCGAATTCAACCGGGTGAGTGGTCATATTCATACGCTCTACGTCAGCACGTTTGAGGTCAATGTAAGCGCGAATCATGTCTTCGGTGAACACGCCGCCACGGGTCAAAAACTCATGATCGGCTTCCAGGCACTGCAGCGCTTCCTGCAGAGTCTCGGCCACTTTCGGAATGTTCAGAGCTTCTTCTTTAGGCAGATCGTAAAGATCTTTGTCCATGGCGTCGCCAGGATGGATCTTGTTCTGGATACCGTCCAGGCCGGCCATCATCAGTGCTGAAAATGCCAGGTAAGGGTTGGCAGCCGGGTCTGGGAAACGCACTTCAACGCGGCGTGCCTTCGGGCTGTTCACGTAGGGAATCCGGATAGAAGCTGAGCGGTTGCGGGCAGAGTAGGCCAGCATTACCGGGGCTTCGTAGTGCGGTACCAAACGCTTATAGCTGTTGGTGGCGGGGTTGGTGAAAGCATTTATCGCTTTGGCGTGCTTGATGATGCCGCCAACGTAATGCAATGCCATCTCACTAAGTCCAGCATAGCTGTCGCCGGCAAACAGGTTCTTGCCATCTTTGCTCAACGACATGTGTACGTGCATGCCCGAGCCGTTATCACCCACAACTGGCTTGGGCATAAAGGTCGCGGTTTTGCCGTAGGCATGGGCTACGTTGTGCACACAGTATTTCAGAATCTGCACTTCATCGGCTTTTCGGGTCAGGGTAGCCGCGCCAACGCCAATTTCGCACTGGCCAGCAGTACCGACTTCGTGGTGGTGCACTTCAATTTCCAGGCCCATAGACGCCATAGCGCCGCACATGGCGCCGCGCAAATCGTGCAGACTGTCTACCGGAGGCACCGGGAAGTAGCCGCCTTTTACGCGCGGGCGATGTCCAGTGTTATTGCCATCAAAATCTTTGCCGGACGACCAGGCAGCCTCTTCAGAATGAATTTCGTACATGGAACCCTGCATATCGGTCTTCCATTTCACCGAATCGAACACGAAGAACTCGGGCTCGGGGCCAAACAAAGCGCTGTCGGCGATGCCGGTAGACTTAAGGTATTCTTCGGTGCGGCGCGCTACTGAACGAGGGTCGCGTTCGTAGCCTTGCATGGTGGTGGGTTCTACAATGTCGCAGCTGATGTTGACGGTGGACTCTTCGGTGAACGGGTCAACCACTGCGCTGGAGTCATCCGGCATTAAAATCATGTCGGATTCGTTAATGCCTTTCCAACCAGAAATCGAAGAGCCATCGAACATTTTGCCGTCGATGAAAAAGTCTTCAGAGGCTTCGGTGGCTGGTATGGTTACGTGGTGCTCTTTGCCGTGGGTATCGGTAAAACGTAAGTCGATCCACTTCACATCGTGCTGGGTGATCAAGTCAATGGTCTTGGACATCTGCATACTCCGTTGGGGGGTGTGAAAGCCAATTCTGTTTCAGGATTTGCGCAGCTTAGCAAATGCCTGTGTGAGTTACCTTCCTTTTAAGCGGCCGTTAGTCGTCTTGTCACGGGCTATGTCTCGGCCTTTGCACAAGGCTAAGCAAACAGCTTGCCAGTTTCAATGTGTCCAAGCCTATGGGCCGGAACTCTACAGAATGGAGGGCTAGCACGCAGGGTGTAGGTGCTGTCTAAGGTCTGTAAACGGTCACCCTCGCACCATATTTGTGCAACTTTCTGTTTTCTGCCCAATACTGGTGCGTAAATTGTTTAAGAAATAAACATTCAAGCGCATATTATCGAAACCGACTTTTCGCTATAATGCGCGACCCTCATTGCTCTGGCGATTACCTTGTGCCAGAGCCTGGCCACGCCCAGTGCCAGCGAATGGGTTCATTTTATAGATTTGAGACGGTCCAAGTGAGGCCCAGCCTCCTTAGCGCCCTCTCAGGTCATTGTAAGCATGCCGCAGGACTAAAGTTGTGATTGAGAAGCTTCGTAATATCGCCATTATTGCCCACGTTGACCATGGTAAAACCACGCTGGTCGACAAACTGCTGCGCCTCTCTGGCACCCTGGACCGTAAAGAGCTCGAAAGCGAGCGCGTTATGGATTCCAACGATCAGGAAAAAGAACGTGGCATCACCATTTTGGCCAAAAACACCGCGCTGAAATGGAACGGCTACGACATCAACATCGTAGACACCCCGGGGCACGCCGATTTTGGCGGCGAAGTGGAACGTGTAATGAGCATGGTGGACTGTGTGCTGCTGGTGGTTGATTCCATCGATGGCCCCATGCCACAAACTCGTTTTGTAACCCAGAAAGCTTTTGCTGCGGGTTTGCGTCCGATTGTGATTGTTAACAAAATTGATCGCCCGGGCGCCCGTCCGGACTGGGTTGTAGAGCAGGTGTTTGACCTGTTTGACAGCCTGGGCGCTACCGACGAGCAGCTGGACTTCCCGATTGTTTACGCCAGTGCGCTTAACGGTATTTCCGGTTTGGAGCATGAAAACCTGGTCGACAACATGGACCCGGTATTCCAGGCCATCGTTGACCACGTGCCGGCGCCTAATGTTGACCGGGAAGGCCCCTTCCAGATGCAGATCTCGCAGCTGGATTACAGCAGCTTTCTAGGCGTTATCGGTATTGGTCGTATTGCCCGCGGCAAGATAAAAACCAATACACCGGTGATTGCTGTCGGTGCCGATGGCAAAAAGCGCCAGGGTCGTATTTTGAAAATCATGGGCCACTCCGGCCTGCATCGGGTTGAAGTGAATGAAGCCCAAGCCGGCGATATTATCTGCGTCAGCGGTCTGGACCAGATTCACATCTCTGACACCCTGTGCGACCTCAATACTGTAGAGGCTCTGCCGCCGCTGACGGTTGACGAGCCTACCGTGTCCATGACTTTCCAGGTCAACGATTCTCCCTTCTGCGGTAAAGAAGGCAAGTTTGTGACCAGCCGTAATATCAAAGACCGTCTTGAAAAAGAGCTACTGCACAACGTAGCGCTGCGGGTTGAAGACGGCGACACCATGGATAAATTCAAGGTGTCTGGCCGCGGCGAGTTGCACCTGTCGGTGTTGATTGAAAACATGCGTCGTGAAAATTTTGAGCTGGCCGTAGGCCGCCCGGAAGTCGTCATCAAGGTAGTGGATGGCGTAAAGCACGAGCCTTATGAAAATGTCATCGTCGACATTGAAGAGCAGCATCAAGGCCCTTTGATGGAGCAGTTTGGGTTGCGCAAGGGCGAACTCACCAACATGGTTCCCGATGGTAAAGGCCGCATGCGTCTGGAATACACCATTCCAGCCCGTGGCTTGATTGGCTTCCGGAACTCGTTCCTGACCATGACATCCGGTACTGGTATTCTGACCTCAACCTTCAGCCATTACGGCCCGGTCAAGGCCGGTGATGTTACCAGTCGCCAGAACGGCGTGTTGGTTTCCATGGCCACAGGCACAGCGCTGACTTACTCGCTTGAAACCCTGCAAAGCCGTGGCAAACTGTTCCTTGAGCCAGGCCAAGCTATTTACGAAGGCCAACTGTGTGGTATTCACAGCCGCGATAACGATCTGGTGATCAACCCTACTAAGGGAAAAAAGCTGGATAACATGCGCGCGTCTGGCAAAGACGAAGTGATTCCTCTGGTTCCGCCCATCAAGCACACCCTGGAGCAGGCGCTGGAGTTTATTGACGACGACGAGCTGGTGGAAGTTACGCCCAAGTCGATCCGTTTACGCAAAAAGCACCTGACCGAAAACGATCGTAAGCGCGCCGGCAAGAAGTAACGCTGTCAGCGTAGAAAAAACCGGCCGCTGGAAACAGCGGCCGGTTTTTTTTGGCGTGCCGTTCATCAATGATGCCTTGCTGCGCGTTAACTTCGCTACACTAATGTCATCATTCCTATGACTGCGGAGCCTTCATGCGCACCTTGTTTCCCGATATAAAGCCCTACGCTACACATCGTCTGGCGGTTGAAGAGCCCCACCAACTTTACGTTGAAGAAAGTGGTAACCCTGATGGCATACCGGTGCTATTTATACACGGCGGCCCCGGTGCAGGTTGTGAGGATTATCATCGGCGTTTTTTTGATGCCGAACGGTTCCGCATTATTCTGATGGATCAGCGCGGCGCAGGGCGCTCAACGCCGCTGGCGGAGCTTGTAAACAACAGTACCGACCGTTTGATAGTGGATATAGAAACCCTGCGTGAGTTTTTGGGTATTGATCAGTGGCTGCTGTTCGGTGGCAGTTGGGGCTCAACCTTAAGCCTGGTGTACGCTCAGGCCCATCCGCAGCGGGTAACAGGCATGGTGTTGCGGGGCATTTTCCTGTGCCGGCCCGAAGATATTCACTGGTTTTACCAGAACGGTGCGAGCCGGGTATTCCCTGACTACTGGGAAGATTACCTGGCGCAGATTCCAGAAAACGAGCGTGGCGATATGGTGCCGGCCTACTATAAGCGCCTGACCAGTCGCAATGAACTGGAGCAGATTCAGGCCGCAAAGGCCTGGTCTATTTGGGAAGGGCGCTGCGCTACCTTGCACCCCAACCCAGACGTAGTCGAACACTTTGGCCACCCTCACGTGGCGATCGCCCTGGCGCGTATCGAATGTCACTACTTTATGAATCAGTCGTTTCTTGAACCCGATCAAATTGTGCGCGATGCCCATAAACTGGCAAACATTCCGGCGGTCATTGTGCACGGCCGTTACGACATGGTGTGTCCTCTGGACAACGCACTGGCTCTTAGTCGTGCTTGGCCGCAAGCGGAGTTGCAGATTATTCGCGACGCCGGCCACAGCGCGTCAGAGCCCGCCATTGTAGACGCCCTGATGCGTGCGGTGGAAAGTGTAGCTGCAAAAGCCGAGCGGGCGAGCTGACAAAAAACCCGACAAAAAAGATGACAAAGTCAGGTGTCGGGCCCCGTGGGGTTGCCATACTGAGCCAGCATGGATAAACTCTTGCCGGTTCGTAATAAACTGTCGACTCCCACCTACGGGAATTTCGAATGAAAGCATTGCTCCAGCGTGTGACAGAAGCCAAGGTTATTATCGAAGGCAATACCATCGCGAGTATTGGCCGCGGTGTTCTATTGTTGCTGGGAATCGAGCAGTCCGACACGCAGCAGCAGGCAAAAGACCTGTGCCGACGAACCATCAATTACCGCATTTTCCCTGATCAGCAAGGCCGTATGAATCTGAGTCTGAAAAGTCTTGGCGGCGATCTGCTGGTTGTTCCCCAATTCACGTTAGCCGCCGACACCAGCAATGGCGCGCGCGCCAGCTTCTCCACAGCAGCTGCACCAGACAACGCCCGTAAGCTTTACACTCAGTTTGTGGAGGAAGCTTTCAGCGCCTTGGGCGAAGACAAAGTGGAACAGGGTGAATTTGGCGCAGATATGCAGGTTGGGCTTATAAACGATGGCCCTGTCACATTTTTACTGCAGTCAAAGGCTGCATAAATAGTCGAAAAATTGTAAAGACAGATCTTTCGATCATTAAATATGCAGAGAAATCGTTAGAAAAGCTGATAAATGCATATTAACAATTTGCAAAAGTTCGGTTGGTGTATTAAAAAGGGAATGTAATGTGAAGCATGAAAAACGCTCGCTAACCCATTGAGAGTCAAGCCGGACAATAAGAAATAAGTAGAGAGTTACAACGTCAGTCAGTGTGTGTCACGAAAGTGACACGGAGTTTATGGATGATTTAGCCCACTTAAGCTGACAAGTAGTACCTAAAATCGGGATTCATCTCGACGTTAAAACCTGAATAAAACCCCAAAAGGAAAACGTAAAAATGAAAAAGACACTTATCGCATCGGCTATCGCCGCTATCTCCTTCTCTGGCGCTGTTGCTGCTCAATCTACCATTTCTGCTGCTGAAATGGCGGCCAAAATGGATTCCATGCCGTCTGTATACGGCAACATTCAGTATGCTATTGCCAACGAAAGCATCGATAACGCCGGCTCCGAGATTGACCAATTCGACAACGGCTCAACGCTGGGTGTCAAACACGAACACTTGATCGCTCCTGGCCTGACCGGTTTTTTCAAGCTTGAGCTGGAAGGCATCAATGCTGATGATAAGGCCAACAGTAGCGGTATCGATAAGCTGGATGAAGCCTACATCGGTGTGAAAAGCGACAGCTTTGGTCAACTATGGGTAGGCACGGACGATTCCACCTACGAGCGCGCCATTGTAAAAATTGCTAACTTCCACGAAATCGGAACCGGCCTTGACGGCAGCTACTCAACTGGCGAAGGCGACCAGATTCAGTACTCGTCGCCATCTTTTGGCGGTCTGACGCTGGGCGCTTCGTTACAGGTTAATGGTGATAGCACAGTTGGCGGAAAATCCTATCCGTATCAGTTGGCTGCGATCTATACGGTAGACGCCTTAGAGCTGGCATTTGCTATGGACTCGAACGATGGGACTCTTGCGTATTCAAAAAATGACGTCGTTGACCCGAACAATGAAAACACTTACGGCTTACGCGCCACCTACAGCATGGGCGATCTGAGCCTTACCGGTGAGTATCAAATCCGTAAAGACGTAAAAAATGAATTCGGCGTTATTGGTGTTTACGCACTGGGCGCTAACCAGTTCTCTTTGGCCTACCAAGTTGTTGAAGACGACACTGTTGGCCTGACCAACGGTGACCAAGAAGACGTAATTGCCGTGCAAGCGCTGCATAACCTTTCCGACAACATGTACGTTTACACGGAAGCTTTCTTCTACTCAAACGACGCAGATTATGACGGCGCAGTTGCTGGTTCCGACCAGAAGCAAGTTGCTGCTGTTGGCGCTGTTTACTACTTCTAATTCAGCTAAATTAATTAGCTAATTCGGTAGTAATAGAAACCGGTGATCTTCGGATCGCCGGTTTTTTTATGAGTAAAATTTATCCAGCAGGAATGTTTATGGCTGTCGAACTAGAAATCAAACTGACCCTGCACCCGCAACAGGTTCCCCAGGCCGTGGCCTGGCTGCTGGAGCAGCCAGGGGCCAGCAAAGGCGTGCACAAGCGCCTGGTGAACACCTACTACGACACCCCCAGCAACGAGCTGAACGGCCAGCGCATCGCCCTGCGTTTACGCCAGGCAGGTGGCCGCACAATACAAACCCTGAAAACCCAGGGTGAATTTGTCAACGGCGCCCACAAACGCAATGAATGGGAGTGGCAGGTTCCCGGCCCGCACTTACAACTGGGCTTACTGGCGGACACACCGCTGGCGGATAACGTGAATCTGGCGCGGCTGGCACCGGTGTTTGAAACCAACTTTGAACGCCAGGTGATTATGCTGACAGACGGCAGCGCAGTCATCGAAGTGGCGGTGGATACCGGCGAGATTATCGCTAACGAACAAAGCCGCGCCCTTTGCGAAATTGAATTCGAACTAAAATCCGGCAACCCAGACAGCCTGTTGATCTGGGCACAAAAGCTGGCGCAACAATGCCCGGTGTTTTTGAATCTGGTGAGCAAGGCCGAGCAGGGTTATTTCCTGGCGGATATGGCAAAGGCCGGTGTGCGTGCTGTTGGGGGGGCTGGTGAGAAGGCTGGTGAAATCGCTGACGTCGCCGAGGAGGCGGAGCACTCAGGCGAGCCGGGTGTTCCTTTGAACAGCCTGCTCCAGCGTTTGAGCCAGAGCTGGCTAAAACAACAGGCTGTAGATATGAATGGTCTGAATCTTGATGCCCTGGCGCAACTTGCGGCACGCTGCGGTGTAAGCCAGCCCTGGGCAGCGCTTGTTGCACAGCTGCAAGGCGGCACAAGAGTCAGCAGCCTGTTGCAGCAGCCGTTATTAGGCCAGATGCAGCTGGCAATGCTGAGTCACATGGCAGGCGAACAGGGCGTTCATTAGGCGCTGAAAAGGGGAGTAACATCATGGTTCAAGAGCCTGTGCTGTCACTTTCCTGGCTGTTACGCCACTTTTCCAGAAACTTCCGGTAGCGCTCAAGGGCTTCTTTCACCACATCCAGGCCCGGGGTATCGCTGGAACGTACCATCACAATCAGGCCTTTGCCTTTGATCGGTTCTTTAATGGGTGGCTGGCAAACCACTTCGCCATCGTTGTCTATGTAGGCCAGGGCCGTACCTATGCCGTGGCGAATCAATGCGCTGACAATGTCGGCCCAATTCAGGTCTTCGAGCAGCAAATCGTAGCGGTGGGGGTGGTCATGTTCATAGTTGAACATGTCTTCCAGTACTTTTTCTGATCCGGGTGCCACCACCGCGCGCACCATAATTTCCGGGTAGGTGCGCACCGGGCGAATAACGGCACGTATGCCCAGTACTTTCAAACGGCTGCGATTTCTATCGGCCACACACTCTGCGGTGGTTTGGTAGCCCAGGTTGAGCTCACTCAGGCGGTGGGCAATGTCGAACGTTATACTGTCGGAGTTGGCATCGGTTTCGTCGGTGGCCAGTACCACAATGTGCCGGGCGCTGCCGG
>JBALXR010000113.1:5006-8731 GCA_036960525.1 Marinobacter sp. | reverse complement strand
GGCCCAAGCCCAAGCTATGACGATCAGAACGATGCGCAAAGCCCCGCAGTCGCAGGCAAAGCCGGTGGTGACGAAAAGCGCCGCAGCAAGCCTCGCCGCAGCCGTGGCCGTGATGGCTCACCGGCGGAGAAACCGGTATCAAACCCGGCTGAGCGCAAAGCAGCTCGCAGTGAAATTCATCAGCAAGATACGCAGCCGGAAACCCGTGACGCAGAAGATCGCGCCAAAGCGAAGTCCAAGGCCGCTGAGCAGCCTGTAGTTGCTCAGGCACAGCCTGCAGACGTAGCAAAACCTGCCGAGCAAGCAACACCGCAGGTTGCACAAAACCTGGGCGATGCATCGCCTGAAACAACCAGCGAGCAGCCTGTTGCAACAAAGCCGCTGGAAAAAGCGCCGGAGCCAGAGGTAAGCAAACCAGCTGCGCCTGTATCCGAAGCGCCTGTTGATGCAGCCGAGGAAAGCGCAACTGTTCCTGCTGCCAAGGCCGTACCTTCCAGGATAGACGCCTACAATGGCGGCACTCGAAAGGCTGCAGACAAGGCCGAAAAAGCCGACGCACCTGAGGTAAACAGCCCGGACACAGATAGCGTACCGGTTGAAGCTACCGAAGTTGAAGCCCCCAAGGCCGAGACTCATACCGCCGAGGCCACGCCGGTCGATGCAGAGGACGAAAGCGCGGATAGGCCAACCAAGCCAACCCGCAAGCGCACCCCTGCCCGCAAAGCAAAAGCGGCGAAAACAGAGACCGCTAGCGAGCAAGAGCCGCAGCCTGCAAACACTGGCGCCAACGACGACAATGCAGCCGAAGCCGACGTTGCTATAGAGCAGCCAGCAGCAGCACAGGTAGCCGAAGCAGTATCCGAAACTCCGGCAGCACCAGTCGCACCGGGCCGGGCCTATAACGACCCACGTGAAGTACGTAAGCGCCAGCGCGCAGCAGATGCTGCGGAAAACGGCGGGAGCGAGTAATTATGCTAAACGACGCTGACATTGAAGCCCTGGAGGAAATTCTGTTTGCAGAGCCCTGGGGCGAAGACGCAGTAGACTTCTTCGGCTTTCACGGCTTGGTATGTGCCAGCGTTGTGGGACCGGTAGACTACTCAGTAGACGAGCTGTTCCTGTTGGCCACAGGCGTTGACGACCTTCCCGGTGGCAAGGTGCCAGACGTGTTCAGTCGCTGCGTGCAGCAACTGAGCGGTGCCATGGCCAATGCGCTGGATATGGGCCAAGCCCTGGAACTACCCGAGCCGGAAGACGATGACCCTATGAACGCACTGGAAAACTGGTGCGCCGGATTCATTGAAACCTTTATGGAGCGGGAAGACGCCTGGATGGAAGCCGCTAGCGAAGAAGAAGTGGGCGATCTGATTCTGCCCATGCTGGCGCTGTCAGGCTTGTTCGAAGATGAAGACTTCCAGAACGTGCGCGACAGCGAAACCCTGTCGACACAGATGGCCGAAGCGATTCCCGATTCGCTCACAGACCTGTACTTGCTGTTCCACGCGCCGGACTGATTCGGCGCGTTAAGCTATTGCGTTAGCGCGCCCACGCTTATAAAAGCGCGGGCGGCAGAATTAAAGCGCGATGGGTTGCTTGAAATGATGCCAGACGGGTGAGAGCCCTTCTGGCATTTTTTGTATGCGCCCCAGCTCTGCCCAAGGCGCCTTAGGCGTATGGAAATCACTGCCCTGAGACGCCCACAATCCCTCGTTTTGGCAAAGCTGCACCAAAAAACTGATGTCTGAAGATGTCAGGCCCGAACCGCAAACTTCCATGCCTTGGCCACCGGCACGTCGGAAATCCGCCACCAGGTCCCGCAATTTGGTCGCGCTCAAGTCGTACTTACGCGGATGCGCCAGCACCGCTATACCGCCAGCGTCGTTTACCCAGCGCACCACTTCTTCCAACTCTGGCCAATACGCCTTTACATCTCCCGGCTTGCCTGCGCCCAAGTGACGTTTAAAAGCCTGTGCAATATTCTTGACCACACCGGCATCGACTAACGCCTGGGCAAAGTGTGGGCGCCCTGGCACATCGCCACCGGCGTGTTTGGTCGCGTGTTCTAGCAAATTATCAACCTTCAGCCTGGCCATACGCTCTACAATCACGCCGGCACGGGCGTGGCGATTGGCATTCTGTTGCTGCAATCGCAACAGAAACTGTGGATCATCTTCGGCAAAGTCCAGGCCTACAATATGAATGGTATGGCTTCTCCAGGCGCAAGACAGTTCAACGCCGGAAATCAGCTCAATATTGTAATCCTGAGCGGCAAGGCGCGCCGACCCCAAACCGTTAAGGGTATCGTGATCGGTTAATGCCAAATGGCTAACACCCTTCTCATGCGCTCGGGCCAGCAAATCAGCGGGGCTTAGAGCGCCGTCTGAGGCAGTACTGTGGCAATGCAGGTCGATGCACAACGGTGATTGTTGCGGTATAGTCGTGTCATGCTGCTGAGTTGGCTGTTGCTGCATTATGGTCACAAGCATTCCTGATTACGGGGGAAGGGTAAAAAACCTAAAAGCGACCCACTATAACAGCCATCACCAATACGACCGAGCTTAAACACCGAACCTAAACGCCGAACCTAAACGAAGAGCGCCCTTTTATGTACTACGCTATTATCAGTGAAGACGTCAAAAACAGCCTGGCACTCCGCCAAAGTGCCCGCCCGGCTCACTTGGAGCGTTTGCAGGCACTGACCAATGAAGGCCGCTTATTGGTCGCGGGCCCTCACCCGGCCATAGATACCAATGACCCGGGCGATGCCGGTTTCAGTGGCAGCCTGGTAATAGCCGAATTTGAATCACTTGAACAAGCGCAAAGCTGGGCAGACGCAGACCCTTACGTCAGCGCCGGGGTTTACCAGCAGGTAAAGGTCAAACCGTTCAAACGGGTATTGCCCTAGTACTCTGCAATATATGTTGAATAAAGGCCGCCATGAGCGTTTGGTAATGAATACGCACTTGATCGACAAAGCCAGTGTGCCAAAATTACGTTCTTATCCATTTTTTGTTCAAACAGAAACTTTCAGGAACCCCGCCCAGTGACCCCTTTTCGTCTGCTTGTTGTCCTCGTTTTCGTGTTCTCGTCCATTGCCACAGCCCAGGCCAGAACGGTGTGGGTAGACGACAAAATCTACCTGCCGGTACGCTCTGGCGCAGGCAGCCAATTCCGGATCATTGAGAACGCCGTTCCCAGCGGCACCCCGATGGAGTTGCTGGAATCCGACAAGGATGGCTATACCAAAGTACGCACCGCCAAGGGCACTGAGGGCTGGGTGTCCAGCCAGTATCTGAGTTCGACACCCATTGCCGCAACACAGCTCAAAAAGGCGCGTCAGGACCTCGACGCCGCACAGGCGGAGGTACGCAAGATGCAGGACCTACTGGCAAGCGTAACCGGTGAACGCGACAGCCTGCAAAATTCTGAAAGCAGCCTGGCCGACCGCTCGTCCGAACTGATGGCCGAACTCAAACGCATCAAGGATATCGCCGCCAACTCGATTAATCTTGAACGCCGCAATGGCGAGTTGTTGGAAGAAAATCAAAAAATCCGTAATGAGCTGGAGGTACTGACAGCTGAAAACGAGCGTATGGAAGCCGGTAAAGAATCAGATTTCATGCTGCTCGGCGCCGGCTTGGTACTAGGCGGTGTGTTGTTGGCACTGCTGATACCGATGCTGAAACCCACCCGTAAAAGCGACAACTGGGCCTGACTGCTATGAG
>JBALXR010000113.1:0-4907 GCA_036960525.1 Marinobacter sp. | reverse complement strand
GGAATATTCAGAAAAGCGTGATTTTCATCGAATGCAGGTGAACACAGATATTGAAATTATAGACAGTAACGGTAATACCTTTGCCGGTGTATGCCGTGACCTGAGCGCTTCGGGAATGCAGATTCTGGTGGCTCAGCGAATGGCTGTAGGTTCTGAACTGAGCACCACCCTACACCCCACAAGCGACAAGTTTCCGCCATTGGAAACCCTGTGCGAAGTGCTGCGTTGCGAGCCCGAAGGTGACGGTTTTTTGTTAGGTGTGAACATTGCCGAAGTGACTGACTAAAGGTAGGGGACAGACTTCAAGTCTGTCCCCTGTCAGTAGAGCAAGATAGGGGACAGATTTCAAATCTGTCCCCGGTCAGAGAGCAAGATAGGGGACAGACTTGAAGTCTGTCCCCGGTCCAAAAAAGTAAGGGACAGATTTAAAATCTGCCCCCTATTCGCAGTCGGCCAATCAGACCAGCGCTTTTTCCGACACAATAATGCCGTTGTTATCAGCGTACACAAAATGCCCCGGGTGGAAGGTAACGCCACCAAAGGTCACGGCAATGTTCAGATCGCCAAAATCACGCTTTTCAGTTTTGCGCGGGTGGGTTCCCAGAGCTTGCACCCCAAGAACGGTTTTGGCGATCACATCGGCATCACGGATACAGCCATAAATAATCAGCCCGGCCCAACCGTTACTGGCCGCTTTTTCCGCCAGCATGTCCCCAAGCAGCGCGTTACGTTTTGAACCACCACCGTCGACGACCATTACCCGGCCAAGGCCCGGTAAGCCTAACTGCTGCTTCACCACCGAATTATCTTCAAAACACTTAACGGTAACAATCTCGCCACCAAAGTTGTCGATGGCGCCAAAATTGCGAAACCCCGGCTCAACCACCTGTACCTCAGGAAATTCGTCGCAAAGATCCGGGGTTATGACCGTTCTTACCGTCAAGCCGTCAGCATCAGACACGCTCTTCTCGGACACAGCGTAATCACTCCTTTTATCAGCACCGGGAAATAGGGAATGGACTTGAAATCCGTCCCCTGTCAGGGGTTTAGGTTCAACCGTATCGTGATAGAACCAGACACGCCGCCTGCATCGATTACGGGTGCAATGAATGCGATGCAGGCGGCGTCTACTCATCAGTCTGGTTTCTGATCTGCTAAAAAGAACCAGGTGTCCAGAACCGAATCCGGGTTCAAAGACACGCTGTCGATGCCCTGCTCCATCAGCCATTTGGCCAAGTCAGGATGGTCAGACGGGCCCTGCCCACAAATACCAATGTACTTACCGGCTTTCCGGCAGGCCTGAATTGCGCTCGACAAAAGCACTTTTACCGCGTCGTTACGCTCATCAAACAAGTGGGCAATAATGCCGGAATCCCGGTCCAGGCCCAAAGTAAGCTGGGTAAGATCGTTAGAACCGATAGAAAAACCGTCAAAGTGCTCCAGGAACTGATCCGCCAACAGCGCGTTACTGGGCAGTTCGCACATCATGATCACCCGCAGGCCATTCTCGCCCCGCTTCAGACCGTTCTCTGCCAGCAAATCCATAACCTGAGCCGCTTCGCCTACGGTGCGTACAAACGGAATCATCACCTCTACGTTGGTGAAGCCCATCTCGTTACGCACCCGCTTCATGGCACGGCATTCCAGCTCGAAACAGTCACGGAAGGTTTCAGAGATGTAGCGCGACGCGCCGCGGAACCCCAACATCGGGTTTTCCTCGTCCGGCTCGTAAAGCGCGCCGCCAATCAGGTTGGCGTATTCGTTAGACTTAAAGTCTGACATGCGCACAATCACTTTCTTCGGTGCGAACGCCGCTGCCAGGGTGGAAATACCCTCTACCAGCTTGTCGACGTAAAAATCCACCGGCGAAGAGTAACCAGAAATACGCTTGTCGACCGTCTGCTGAATATCCCGCGGCAGAGTGTCGTAGTTCAACAGCGCCTTGGGGTGAACGCCAATCATTCGATTGATGATAAATTCCAGGCGGGCCAGGCCAACGCCTTCGTTTGGCAGCGCTTGAAAATCAAAGGCGCGGTCCGGGTTGCCCACGTTCATCATAATCTTGAACGGAATATTGGGCATGGATTCTATGGTATTTTCGCGCAGCTCGAAGTCCAGCGCACCCTCATAAATAAACCCGGTGTCGCCTTCAGCGCATGAAACCGTCACTTCCTGGCCGTTGTTCAGCAATTCAGTGGCATCACCACAGCCAACCACCGCAGGAATACCCAGTTCACGGGCAATAATGGCCGCGTGGCAGGTGCGGCCGCCACGATCGGTGACGATGGCAGACGCGCGCTTCATCACCGGTTCCCAGTCTGGATCGGTCATGTCGGTGACTAACACATCGCCGTCTTGCACCTTGTCCATTTCATTGATGCTGGTGATGATTTTCACCGGGCCGGCACCAATCTTGTGGCCAATGCTGCGACCTTCCACCAACACCTTGCCGGTTTCTTTCAGCAGGTAGCGCTCCATCACGTTGGCTGACGCGCGGCTTTTTACGGTTTCCGGACGCGCCTGCACAATGTAAATTCGGCCGTCGTCTCCGTCTTTGGCCCACTCGATGTCCATTGGGCGCTGGTAGTGATTTTCAATAATCATCGCCTGTTTGGCCAGCTCTTCAACTTCCGCATCGGTAATGCAGAAGCGGCCACGTTCGGCTGCGTTGACCTTCACAGTTTCCACAAACTCACCCTCGGTCGGGTTTGTGTGGTAAATCATTTTGATCGCTTTGCTGCCCAAGTTGCGGCGTAGCACCGCAGGGCGGCCAGCGGTCAGCGTGGACTTGTGCACGTAAAACTCGTCAGGGTTCACTGCGCCCTGCACAACGGTCTCGCCCAGCCCATAGGAGCCGGTGATAAACACCACACCGCGGAAACCGGATTCAGTGTCCAGAGTAAACATAACGCCGCTTGCGGCGGTTTCACTTCGCACCATTTTCTGGATGCCTGCCGACAGGGCAACCAGCTTGTGGTCGAAGCCATGGTGAACACGGTACGAAATCGCGCGGTCGTTAAACAAAGAGGCAAATACTTCTTTCACCGACGTGCGAATCTTGTCCAGGCCCACCACGTTCAGGAAGGTTTCCTGCTGGCCCGCAAAAGAGGCGTCTGGCAGGTCTTCCGCTGTAGCGGAGGAGCGCACCGCAACCGCCATGTTAGGGTTGCCGTTTTGTAGCTGGGCATAAGCTTCGGCTAGTGCATTATTCAGCACTTCGGGGAAAGGCGTATCAATCACCCATTGGCGGATTTTCGCGCCAACGCGGGCCAATTCGTTAACGTCGCTAACGTCGAGCGCGTCCAGGGTTTCATCAATTTTGTCTTTCAGACCATCGGTCGCCAGAAACTCACGGTAGGCGTGAGAGGTCGTCGCAAACCCGCCCGGCACAGTCACGCCCGCATTGGCGAGATTACTGATCATTTCACCGAGGGAAGCGTTTTTACCGCCTACCCGGTCCACATCAGACATTCCCAGGTGTTCAAACCAAATAATGTAATCGTGCAAAATGCATCTCCCTTGAGTCGGTTTCGCGGAGTGTCGAATGTGGGGTGTCGAATTTGGAGCGTTTAATTTGGTGCGTCGAATTTGGAATGTATAATACTGGAAATTGTGGCAATTACCTAGGGGACCGCTCCAACATGAAACGCACCGCATTCTTTCTGTCAGACGGAACAGGCCTGACTGCCGAAGGGCTAGGACACGCGCTGCTAGCTCAGTTCGAGAAAATCGATTTTGAACGCATCACTGTTCCTTACATTGATGACGAGAATAAAGCCCAGGAAATTGTCGAGCGCATCAACCTTGCCGCTGAAAACGACGATGCCCGCCCTTTGGTGTTTGACACCATTGTGAACAGCGATATCCGCACAATTGTGTCTACCGCAAACGGCTTTATGGTGGATATATTCGGAACGTTTTTGAACCCGCTGGAAAAGGAACTGCAGTCTGCATCTTCCTACACCGTGGGCAAATCACACTCCATTGTGAACGGCGACAATTACGAGCGCCGTATAAACGCGGTGAACTTTGCACTGGATAACGACGACGGTGCGCGCATTCGCCATTACGACGAAGCCGACCTGATTCTGGTGGGCGCATCCCGCAGCGGCAAAACCCCCACCTGTTTGTATCTGGCCCTGCAATACGGTGTGAAGGCTGCCAATTACCCGATCACCGAAGAAGACCTGAGCGACCAGCAGCTACCAAAAGCACTGCGACCCCACAAACAAAAAGTGTTCGGCTTGACGATCGATCCGGAACGGCTGGCCACCATTCGCAACGAACGCAAGCCAAACTCCCGCTACGCGTCCATCAACCAATGCATGCATGAAATCGAAGAAATAGAGCTGATATACCGCCGCGAGCGCGTGCCATTTTTAAACACCACGGCTTACTCGGTGGAAGAAATATCGACCCGTATTATGGTAGCTACCGGGCTCAAGCGAAATCGTTGAGCCCGGTTTGCCTGCTTGCTGGTACCCGTCTTACAGCTCCTGAATACCCAGGCCCAACTGCTCCACCAGCGCGCGATTATCGGCGCTGGTGACCACTGCCGTGCTGGCCCTTTCTGGCGCCAGCCAATCTGCAGCTACCCGCTTCAGGTCATCAATGGTTGTGGCCAGAACCCGCTCGCGGAAGCGCCCACGCTGTTCCGCGCTGCGGCCAAACAATGCACTATGAAACGCATGGCGCGCTGCCCCGGCCGGCGAGTGAGGTTTATCCAGCTGACCAATAACACCCAGAATTGATTCTTCCAAATCTTGATAGCTGTGATCGGTTTCCACCAACCACTCCAGAGACTTGTCAAAATCCGCCAGGGTATCGGCCAGGCGCGGGTCGCGATAAGAGAAGAATTTGAAAGTGCCGTTTACGCTGTCCTGCGCCGCACCACCGCCGTAAGCACC
>JBALXR010000112.1:0-8778 GCA_036960525.1 Marinobacter sp. | reverse complement strand
GTGATAAAAGATATTCGCCTGGACTGCGACGCCGATGTAATTTTACTGAAGGTCGAACAAAAAGGCGGGATTGCCTGTCACACCGGTAGGCGAAGTTGCTTTTATCAATCGCTGCAACATGGCCAATGGCAAAGTGTAGAGCCCGTACTGAAAGACCCAAGCGCCATTTACAACACAGCACAAAGTGCCCAGGAGACCAACGGTGAGTGACGTATTGCAACAACTGGCGCAGGTGCTGGAAGCCCGCAAGAACGCCGACCCTGAAAGCTCTTATGTGGCCAGCTTACACGCCAAAGGGTTGAACAAAATTTTGGAAAAGGTTGGCGAGGAGTGCACTGAAACCCTGCTGGCTGCCAAAGACGCCGAGCACAGCGGAAACACCGAAGAGCTGATTGCCGAAACCGCCGATTTGTGGTTTCACACCCTTGTTATGCTGTCACGTTTGGGTGCCGGGCCGGAAGACATTACTCGCGAACTGGCACGGCGATTCGACTTGTCGGGCCTGGAAGAAAAATCATCACGCCAGGAATAGGGGTATCTAACTCACAAGAGGTTTTTTACAGTGCCACCAGTGGCGTACAATAGCGTCCACTGCCAACATTAGAACGAGGATTCACCATGGGCATCAGTATTTGGCAACTTCTTATTGTACTCGGCATTGTTATTTTGCTGTTTGGAACTAAAAAACTGCGCAATATCGGTACCGATCTTGGCGGCGCCATTCGTGGTTTTAAAAAGTCCATGACCGATGACGATGGTAAAACCGACACCTCCAATCCGGATAATCTGGAGGAGAAAGACAGCGCACAGTTTCAGCAGTCCGCTGCGGACGACAAAGCCCGGGATAAAACCCAAAGCTGAGGGTTCTCTGGAGAGTTCATTGGAGAATTCGCTGAATGTTTGATATCGGCTTTCTTGAGCTACTAATCTGCGGCGTTATTGCTTTGCTGGTGCTGGGGCCTGAGCGCTTGCCCTCGGCTGCGCGCGCTGCCGGGCGCTGGATAGGGTCTGCGCGTCGTATGATGGGCCAATTTACCTCAGAGCTTGACCGTGAGCTAAAGGCCGAAGAACTTCGCCAAGGCCTGCGCAAGGCTGGCGATGTGGGTTTGGAGGATGTCCAAAAAACCGTCCGTGATGCCCTAGATGAAGCTAAGAAATACGAAAACATGGTCAAACCGGCACAGAAACAACTGGATCAAGCCAACCGCAAGGTAACGTCCGCGCTGTCTGGACTGTGGGACGAAGATGGAACATCCTCCATCGCAAAACCCGCCAACAGCTCGCTGGAAAAGGCCCCAGAAAGTCCGATCGACCTTAACAAACCTTCCCCCAGCTCTGGGGATGCTTCGGATAAGCGTTCATGACAGAACAGACCGGGGCCGATAACCACGTGCCCGACCAGCCTGAAATGCCGCTGATTGAACATCTACTGGAATTGCGTAATCGCCTGCTTAAAATGGTGCTGGCGGTGGTAGTGTGTTTCGCCTTTATTTACCCTTTTGCCAACGAACTTTACCTTTGGTTGTCTGAACCTATCCGCAGCCTGCTGCCGATAGGCCAGAGCATGATTGCCACCGATGTTACCTCGCCGTTTTTTGCCCCTCTGAAGTTGGCCTTAGTGCTGGCGGTGTTTGCCGCCATCCCGGTCATTCTGTACCAGCTTTGGAGCTTTATTGCCCCCGGCCTCTACGCTCACGAGAAAAAAATAGCTTTTCCACTGCTTTTCTCGTCAGTGCTGCTGTTCTATCTGGGCGCTGCTTTTGCCTACTACGTGGTGTTTCCACTGGTTTTCGGCTTCTTTACCTCGGTTGGCCCCGAGGGCATTGTGGAGCTGCCAGACATCACCAGCTATCTGAATTTCGTGTTGAAAATGTTTTTTGCGTTTGGCGTGGCGTTCGAGATTCCCATTGCCACCATTCTGCTGATTATTACCGGCATCACCACGCCGGATGACCTGGCTGCCAAGCGCCCCTATGTGGTGGTTGGTTGCTTTATTATCGGCATGCTGCTGACCCCGCCGGACATTATCTCGCAAACCTTGCTGGCGCTGCCCATGTGGATTTTGTTTGAACTTGGTATTCTGTTCGGCCGCCTGATGAAGCGCAAAGTTGCGGTTGCCGACGAGGCCAAAAAGCCCGGCAGCGAATGAATCTGGCCCTGCTGTTCGCCGCAGATTTCATTTCTGCCGATACCGTGCGCTTGAGCGATCGCCGCCTGGAGCATTTACGCAGCATTCGTAAAATCGCCGTGGGCGACAGCGTGCCGGTGGGCCAAGTGAACGGCAATATCGGCGTGGGCCGGGTTACCAGCCTGACCGAGCACTACGCCGAACTTCACATCAGTCTTGGCCAAGCCCCGCCAACACCTCTGCCGCTTACACTGATGCTGGCCATGCCGCGGCCAAAAATGTTCCGTCGTACTCTACAAACCTGCGCTACTTTGGGTGTAAAAGAACTGTGGCTGATCAACAGTTACAAAGTGGAAAAGAGCTTTTGGCAAACCCCATGGCTGCAAGAACAAGCGCTGCATGACAACTTGGTGCTGGGGTTGGAGCAAGCTCGCGACACATTGATGCCAAACGTACACATTCGCAAACTGTTCAAGCCCTTTGTGGAAGACGAGCTACCGGCGCTTCTGGCCGGCAAACAGGCACTGGTGGCGCACCCCGGCAGTGCGCAATCTTGCCCTGTGCATCTGCAAGGCCCGGCGGCCCTTTGTGTTGGCCCCGAAGGTGGCTTCACCGATTACGAGGTGGATAAATTGCAGCAAGCAGGGTGCCAGGCTGTACATCTGGGCCAACGCATACTGCGGGTAGAAACCGCGGTACCGGTGCTGATCAGCCGGTTGTTTGACGGCTGCATATAAGCCTGTCCAACCGTCAGTTTTGCTGAGCTTCCGGCTTTTTAAATCGTTTTATCAGTGGCGTCAGCACCGCTACCAGCAACAACCCTGCGATCAGCCCGAACACACCGTTGGCCACTATGGGCACTACTGATGCGGCCATATCTCCCAGCCCCTCGGCAACACTCTCAATACCGTGACCGATGGCGGAAAAACCATGGGTAAGAATACCCCCGCCCACCAAAAACATGGCAATGGTGCCAAGTACCGACAGGGTTTTCATCATATAGGGCGCAAACCACAAAATACCGTGGCCCAGTTTTTGCGCCAGGGCGCTGTCTTTTTTCGTCAGGTACAGGCCGCCATCGTCCAGTTTTACAATACCCGCCACCAGACCGTAAACACCCACGGTAATCATAAACGCCACCACTGACAGCACAGCGAACTGCATGCCGATGGGCTGTTGAGTCACTGTGCCAAGGGTAATAGCGATGATTTCTGCTGACAGAATAAAATCGGTGCGGATGGCGCCCTTTATTTTGTCTTTTTCCACTTTTTTCAGGTCGGCTTGCGGATTTTTCAGAGCTTCTTTCAGGTCTTTTTTATGCTGGTCGTGTTCGGCTTTGTGCAAAAACCGGTGCACCAGTTTTTCCGCGCCCTCGTAACATAGAAAAGCACCGCCGAGCATCAGCAATGGGGTTACCAGCCAGGGCACAAAAAAGCTGATGGCCACCGCCGCAGGCACCAGAATCGCCTTATTCAGCAGCGACCCTTTCGCCACCGCCCACACCACCGGCAACTCCCGCGAAGGCTTTACGCCGGCAACCTGCTGCGAGTTCAACGCCAGGTCATCCCCAAGTACGCCAGCGGTTTTCTTGGTGGCAGCCTTAGTCATCAACGATATGTCGTCAAGTATGGTGGCTATGTCGTCGATCAATGCGAACAGGCTGCTTCCGGCCATCAATACTTCCCTGAGATGTGAAAACACCAGTCTGACGCCCAAACAAGACGGCTACAATGGCGGCTTACAGAGGTTTAATCCTTTAAACCCATTGCCTCGGCGGCCAGGCGGTTTTTCAGGGGCGTTAACTGGTTAAGCCAGTTCATGCCCTGATTGCGCAGCCAGCGTAATGGCAGTTCGTCGCGGCCAAACAGCTGCTTTAAACCTTCCATGGCGGCCATCATGGTCAAATTTTCCGATTTTCGGCGGCGCTGGTAGCGCCCAAGCACCAGAGCATCGCCGGGGTTCAGGCCCAACTTTCGGGCACGCATTAATTCCTCTAGCAACACCGCCACGTCGCCATAACCCAGGTTGGCACCCTGGCCCGCCAGCGGATGAATACTGTGCGCGGCATCGCCCACCAGCGCGAAGCCCGGCGCTGTGTAATCCATGGCGTGGCGCTGGCGCAGAGGAAAGGCAAAGCGACGGGAAACCGCTTCAACCGAACCCTCCGGCAGCTCGATTGCCCTCGTCAGTTCGGCATTGAAAGCGACGTCATCCAGCGCCATCAGGCGTCGGGCTTCAAGCGTGTTTTGAGACCACACAATCGAACAGAAATGTTCGTCGCCGTTGTCAGCCTGCAACGGCAGCAATGCCAGCGGGCCAGTGCGGGAGAAACTTTGCCGCGCGGTGTACTGGTGCTCCTGTTTGCTGCGCACCGTGGCCACAATGGCCTGTTGATCATAATCCCATTCGCGGGTGGGCAAGCCTACAAGCTGACGCAACCGCGACTGCGCGCCGTCTGCCGCTACCACCAGCCGCGCTCGCAAGTATTGACCGTCTTCGAGCCGAATACCCGGCGCCTTTTCCTCTTTTCCATCCGGCCCTTCCGCCTGCCAGCCAGCAACCTTGGCGCTGCTGACAATGGTCGCGGAGCTGACTTCCAGAGCATTGAACAGGGCCCGCACAACGTGGCGGTTTTCGACAATCGTGCCTAGCGCTTCGGCGCGCATCTCTGCGGCGTCGAATTCGATACGGCCCGTGCCTTCAGCGTCCCAAACGGTCATCATCTGGTACGGACAGTGACGACCTGCGGCCACTTCCGCCCAAGCACCAAGCCCTTCCAGCAACCGCTGGCTGGCCATGGATATGGCGCTCACACGGGGTTCGAAGTCATCGACACCGGTCGCCGGCTGCGCAGCGGCCTGCACACTCGCCAGGGGGCTGGCCTCAACCAAAACAACGTCCCAACCCTGTTGCGCCAACCCCAAAGCCAGCGCCGACCCCACCATACCGCCACCAACAATTATGATGTCCGCCACGGCGGGTGTTTGTGAACTATGCGTTTCAGTCATGGCTCAACGCCTTGCTGTTACGGGAACCGGGGCGCTGAATGCGGGCTTTGCGACCGCCCAGGCCCATGGCGTTCCCTGCGAACCAGCGTTTTGCTGCGGGCAGTAGGTCTAACCCCATTAAACCGGCATCTCTGGCCGCAGCGAGCGGTAACAATCGAGAGCCAAAAATCTGAATCAGGGAGTCGGAAAAACCAGCGGTTTGCACGCGATCGCTCTGGTGTAATTGCTGGTAACGCTGCAGTACCGAAAGTTCACCGGGGTTGCTGCCTTGCTCACTGGCCAGGCGGAACTGCTCAACCAGCGTCATTAATCCGCGCAAAGCCAGATTAAAACCTTGGCCCGCCACCGGGTGCAAACTGTGGGCAGCGTTGCCCACCAACGCAACGCCCGGGCGCACCGGGTTGTCTACCAGCGTTAGCGCCAGCGGGTAGTGATTGCATTCACCAATGCGGGTGAAGCGGCCCAAGCGCCAGCCAAAACGTTGCTGTAAACGCCTGCATTTGTCGGCGTCTGGCATGGCCAACACCTCCTCCAACTCGGAATCCGACAAGGTCCACACCAGCGCTGACTGATGGCTTGCGTGAGTTGGCGAGCCGTGGGGCAGCAACGCCATCGGGCCGCTGTCAGTAAAGCGCTCGTATGCAGCAAACTGATGACTGTCGGCAGTGGTTACGTTAGCAATCAACGCATTCTGGCAGTAGGGCTGGTGCCGAACCTGAAATCCCAAGCGCTCACGCAAATCGGAACGGCCGCCGTCGGCGACCACCAGGCAGCGCGCGCTCAGTTCCCTGGCCTCGCCTGCGGTAGTTACCGTCACGCGCACATTGTCGCTGTGGCGGGTCATGTCAGTTACCTCCGCCGGCGCCAACCAATGCACCTGCGTTTTTAACAGCTCACGCACCAAACACAGGCCCATCCAGCGGTTATCCACTACGTAGCCCAAGGCATCCTGCCGGTATTCTGCTGCGTGCAAGCGGGCAGCACCAAAGTGACCTCGGTCCGATACGTGAATGTGGCGTATCGGGGCGGCGTGCTGGGCCAATGCCGGCCACAAGCCCAACTGTTCATAAATCAGCCTCGAACCCCAAGCCAGGGCGGTGGAGCGTGCATCGTAGCTGGGCTGGTAGCTGCTCGGCTCAGCATTGCTGGCGAGCGGAAAAGTCTCTGCCACGGTTATACGCAGTTGCGGTACCATTCGCGCCAGCGCCAAAGCCAAGGTCGCTCCGGCTAAACCGCCGCCGGCAATCAGGACATCGGTATCCGTATCGTTTGCCGTCACGCTCAGCCCGCCATTAACGCTTCAATATCGTCGATTGTTTTTGGCACACCGTCAGTCAGCACGTGGCAGCCGTCTTTGGTGACCACCACATCGTCTTCGATACGAATGCCAATTCCGCGCCAGCGCTCATCCACGTCAGTGTTATTCGGTGACACGTACAGCCCGGGCTCCACCGTCATAACCATGCCCGGCTCCAGCTGACGCCAGGCATCACCCACTTTATAGTCACCCACATCGTGCACATCCAACCCTAACCAATGGCCGGTGCGGTGCATGAAAAACGGCTTGAAAGTTTCATTGGCAATGGCATCATCCAGTGGCCCCGCAATCAGGCCCAAATCAATCAAACCTTGGGCAAGCACATTCAGCGCCGCTTCGTGGGGCTGATTCCAGTGATTGCCGGGGCGCACGGCATCAATCGCCGCGTACTGGGCATCCAACACCACGTTGTAAAGCGCTTTTTGAGGCTCACTGAAATGGCCGCTCACCGGAAACGTGCGAGTAATGTCGGAGGCGTAGCATTCCAGCTCACAACCGGCATCGATCAACACCAGATCGCCGTTGTTCAGGGGCTCGCTGTTTTCAATATAGTGCAGAATACAGCCGTTCACGCCGCCACCCACAATTGATGGATACGCCGTCTCGCGGGTGCCGTGCTGGCGGAACGTATGAATCAGTTCGGCTTCGAGATGGTATTCGCTCAGCCCCTCGCGGACGAGTTTCATGGCGTTGCAGTGGGCCTGGGCTGAAATTTCGCCAGCCTTGGTCATCACCTTGATTTCATTCGCGCTTTTATAAAGACGCAGGTCGTGCAGAAGATGTTCTACGGCCGCAAATTCGCCGGGAGGGCGAGCACCGGTGCGCACTTTGCTGCGAATCACTTTTACCCAGTCCATAACACGGGTGTCAAAACCACGGTCCTTACCCAGCGGGTAATAAATGCGGCTGCGGCCCTCAATAAGGCCCGGCAGGATCTCGTCGATGTCACCAATCGGGAAAGCGTCGTCCACGCCGTAGCGCTCAACAGCACCTTCCTGGCCCACTAAAAATCCGTCCCACTGTTCTTTCAACGGGTCACGCTCTTTGCAGAACAACACCGATTCACCATGAGCGCGCCCGGGAATCAACACCAACACCGACTCAGGCTCACCAAAGCCGGTTAAATAATGAAAGTCGCTGTCTTGGCGAAACGGATGCAAAACGTCGCGATTGCGCACGCGTTCCGGCGCCGAAGGCAGAATGGCAATACTATCCGGAGCCATGTGGTCCATCAGCTTGCGGCGACGTTCCGCAAATTCCTTCACAGGTATCATTGACGTCATACAATCTCCAGCCAGCTTTAGTGAATCTTAATGAAGAGTGGGGGGCGCCTTAGCCGGTTGCTCCGGCTCGTTAAACTCAGTAAACACCGCCAGCGCGCCCAGCCTGACATACTCGGTAATTTCTACCAGCTGCTGATCGTTTTCTTCGCTTGCATCTTCTTCGTCAGACAGCTGGCTGATTGCGACCATGTCTTCCATCAGCTCGCGAATTTCCTCCGGCGCCTCGCCCAACGACTCACCCGCCGCCAGTGCCATACCAGCCAAAAAACCACGAACCCAGGAAATTAGCGATTCCAGCCTTTGTTCAAGCGCATAATCATCATCTGGTAGCAGGGGCTGAAAGCTCATATCCATACTGCTTAGCTGCGCCAGGGCCTGCTGGTAAATACCCGCAGCGAACACCCTAAGCTCCGGCGACTCTTCCAACGCTGTCGAAGCCAGGCCAATATGTTCACACACCATGGCGGCACACTCGTCTTCTTGCATACGCCCACCGGCGGCGAAACGACCACACAGCACGCCGTGTAACTCAGATGGATGGCTGAACGCTTTGTGCGCCAAAAACACATTGGCCCAGCGTTCGAATTCCGCAGAAATCTCGATATGTGGAGCGGCGGAAGCATCGGATACAGACATGAAAAAACCCTGATAGGTGAATAATAAAGATTACCATTATCCTAGCATTACAGCGCCTGCATGGCACTTTCTGTTGCTTTAGAGCACATTATGTTGCTTTTTCATCGCACTCGGCTGAATATGTTATAACATCACTTTACAGGAGCCAGTCATGACATCCCGCAACCCTTTAACATCTCTAAAATCCATAAACTCTCTGAGTGTTGCCATTGGCCTGTGCTTGTTCGCACTGGCCACCACCAGCACTGCCAGCGAACAGCAACCGCACCAACACGGCCACGCCCAGCTGCAGATGGCAGTAGAGAACAACAACGTTGACCTGATTCTGACCAGCCCCGCCTACAACCTGCTGGGATTCGAACATGAACCACGCACCGAGCAACAAAAACAGACTCTGGAAAACGC
>JBALXR010000111.1:0-8904 GCA_036960525.1 Marinobacter sp. | reverse complement strand
ATATAGTGCCGGTGAACGGCACCCGCGAAGGCATTTTCTCACTGGTGCAGGCGGTGGTCGACCGTAGCAAAGCAGCCACAGTGGTCAGCCCAAACCCGTTTTATCAGGTCTATGAAGGCGCAGCTTTCCTGGCCGGTGCCACACCGGTTTACCTGGCCTGCGACGGCAGCAATAGCTTCATTCCGGATTTTGATGCCATTGACCCGCAGGTCTGGCAGCAGTGCCAGGTTCTGTTTTTATGCTCGCCGGGCAACCCCAGCGGTTCAGTCATTCCGCGTGCCACTCTGGCCCGGGTGATTGAACTGGCTGATGAGCACGAATTCATTGTGGCTTCCGATGAGTGCTATACCGAACTCTACCCGGATGAAGCCAACCCTCCTGAAGGCTTACTGCAAACTTGCGCAGCCATTGGCCGCAATGATTTTGCCCGTTGCGTGGTGTTTCACAGCCTGTCTAAACGCAGCAATCTGCCAGGCCTGCGCTCTGGTTTTGTTGCCGGTGATGCGCGCATTCTTGAGGGCTTCCTGAAATACCGCACCTACCACGGCTGCGCCATGCCCATCCACAACCAGTTGGCCAGCATTGCAGCCTGGGGTGATGAAGAACACGTAAAAGAGAACCGCCGCGCTTATCGCGCAAAGTTTGAAGCCGTGGTGCCTATTTTGCGCCAGGTGATGAACGTCGATTTCCCAGACGCCGGGTTCTATTTGTGGCCGCAAACTCCGGCGGGAATGAATGACGAAGTTTTCGCCCGTGAGCTTTCGGCGCAGCAGAATGTACACGTGCTACCCGGGCGTTACCTGTCGCGCACAGTGGATGGCTATAACCCGGGTGAAAACCGCATACGCATGGCATTAGTGGCGCCACTGCAGGACTGCGTTGAAGCTGCGGAGCGCATTGTGGCTTTTGTAAGAGCAAATTCGTGATAAAACTGTACGGCATTCGCAACTGCGACACGGTAAAAAAAGCCCGAAAATGGCTAGACGAGCACCGCATTGAATACCATTTTCATGATTTCAAAAAAGACGGATTGAGCAGCGAACTGCTCGCCGCCTGGGAGCATTCGGCCGGCTGGGAGGCCCTGCTAAACCGCCGCGGAACTACCTGGCGCAAATTGCCGGAAGACGTTCGCGAGAGTATTGACGCCGTTTCCGGCCACCGCGTCATGTTGGACAACCCATCCATCATCAAACGGCCCGTGGTGGAGTTTCAGGGCGCGGTGACGGTCGGCTTTAATGCCGATGACTGGGCAGCGCGCTTTAATCACTGACATTAGCCTGACATCACAAAACACAATTCACTGATAACAAACAGGAACACGCATCTAATGAGCTTTGCATTCGGTATTGGTATTGGCACACAAAACAATCAGGGCGAATGGCTGGAAGTTTTTTATCAACAGCCTTTGATCATCCCCGATAAAACGCTGCTAGACGTGGTTCGCAGCGCGCTGAACTTTCAAGGCGGCAATCAGGCCATCAGCGCCAACGCCGAGCAACTTAGCCAGCTGGCAAACAGTTTGCGCCAGATTGGCCAGACCGAGCAGGCCGCGCTAGCCGAAAAAGCCGCCAGCAGCCAGCGCCCGGTTGTCGTCACTTTGCTGGAAACAGACGATTCCGCCAGCAGCACGCCTGAGGTTTACCTGAAGCTGCAGCTGATTTCCCACCGCCTGACCAAGCCCCATAGCCTGAAACTGGACGGCATTTTTGGCCTTCTGCCAAACCTGGCCTGGACAAACGAAGGCGCCATTGACCTGACCGAGCTTCCTGAGCGCCAGCTGCAAGCGCGCCTTGAAGGCCGCACTCTGGAAGTGAAATCGGTGGATAAGTTCCCGCAGATGACTGACTACGTCGTGCCACAGGGCGTGCGCATTGCAGACACCGCTCGGGTTCGCCTGGGCGCCTATGTAGGCGAGGGCACCACGGTGATGCATGAAGGCTTTATCAACTTTAACGCCGGCACCGAAGGTACCAGCATGATCGAAGGCCGTATTTCAGCCGGCGTGATGGTTGGCAAAGGCTCTGACCTGGGCGGCGGCTGTTCCACCATGGGCACTTTGTCTGGCGGCGGCAACATCATTATTTCAGTGGGTGAAAACTGCCTGATTGGCGCCAACGCCGGCATTGGCATTCCCTTGGGCGACCGCTGCACCGTAGAAGCCGGTCTGTACCTGACTTCCGGCACCAAAGTGGCGCTGCTAGACGACGCAGGAAAACTGGTGGAAGTCATCAAAGCCCGCGATCTGGCCAGCAAGTCAGACCTGCTGTTCCGGCGCAACAGTGAAAACGGTGCGGTGGAATGCAAAACCAACAAGTCGGCCATTGAGCTGAACCACGAGCTGCACGCCAACAACTGATCGGGGCCTTTATGACTGTTTTACCCAATAAGGCCCTGTCACCGACCCTCGAGCTGGCGATGGATCTGATTCGCCGGCCGTCGGTGACACCCGACGACGTCGGCTGTCAGCCGCTTATGATGTCACGCCTTGCGCCTCTCGGCTTTGCCGAAGAAAACCTGCGCTTTGGCACGACCGATAATCTATGGGCTCGAAAGGGTTCGGAAGGGCCGGTTCTGGCCTTCGCCGGGCACACCGACGTTGTGCCTACGGGCCCGGAGAAAAACTGGGCAATACCACCGTTTGAAGCGGTTATAAAAGACGGCATGCTGCACGGCCGCGGCGCAGCTGATATGAAAGGCAGCCTGGCGGCCTTTGTAACCGCTTGCGAACGCTTTGTGGGCAAGCACCCGAACCACCGAGGCTCCATTGCGTTGCTGATTACCAGCGACGAAGAAGGCCCGGCAGGCGATGGCACAGTAAAAGTGATTGAAACCCTGGAAGCCCGCAACGAGAAGATCGACTGGTGCCTGATCGGCGAACCCTCCAGCACGGTTGAGGTCGGCGATGTGATCAAAAATGGCCGCCGCGGCTCACTGCACGGCTACCTGACCGTTCACGGCGTGCAAGGCCACGTGGCTTATCCGCACCTGGCCGAAAACCCGATACATAAAGTAGCTCCGGCACTGCACGATCTGGCGCAGGAGTTCTGGGACAACGGCAACGATTATTTTCCGCCCACTACTTTCCAGATTACCAAGGTGGAGGCTGGCACCGGCAGTAATATAATTCCCGGCGAATGCCTGGTGCACTTCAATTTCCGCTATTGTACTGAAAACACTGCGGAAAGCCTGGAAGAGCGGGTTGTAGCAGTATTGGGAAGACACTCGCTGAGTTACGATCTGCAGTGGCATCTGAGTGGCCGACCGTTTCTGACCGACAAAGGCGCGCTGGTTTCAGCATCAAAAGCCGCCATTGCAAGGGTCTGCGGCCGTGAAACCGAACTGTCTACGTCTGGCGGCACGTCCGACGGTCGCTTTATCGCGCCTACGGGTGCTCAGGTGGTGGAACTGGGGCCCATAAACGCTACCATTCATAAAGTAAATGAATGCGTCAGCGCAGACGATCTGGACACCTTATCGAAGATTTACGAAGAAATTCTGGTGGAGCTATTGGCCTGACACGTAACTTGCCGGGCTCATTCACGGGCCATGTAAGGCGTTAGCGCTCTGCTGCCTCAGTAATGGGGCGGCGGGGTTTCTTCCTCTTCACTGCGAAGGTTAGAACCAGACACTTCTTTCAACTGCCTGTGCAGTAGCTGTTTGGCTTCCCACAGCTGACGCAGCTCCAGCTCCTGAGTTGCCATCTGCTCGCTCAGTGTGTTTATTACGTCGTCCTGAAACGCAATCCGCATTTCCAGCTCGTCAAGCCGGTGTTCCAGTCGTTTATCCGTCATGGTTTTAGTGAGTTCCTGCTGTTATCTGTTAAGATGCCGCCTTCATGCAGCCGGAAGTGTCATTTTACCCCATATCCGGTTATTTATCGTTAGCGTTATCATTCAGGAGATTTTCAATTCACATGCGTAATCCAGCCAAAGCGATCGTTGCTGCTTTATTGATCGCGATTCCCGCTCCCTTTATTCTCGGCTTTTTGCTGGCTTCCTTTACCCCGGAGCTGTTCCAGATTCTGTCCCAGTCTGAAACCAGTTCCGTGGCCAATAGCACCCCCTTCGTTCTGGGCAGCGCCCAGGGTATTGCCGCTTACGTGATTGCCGTGGTGATATTTGCCATTGCTGGTTTTATCACCGTTGCGGTCAGCGCCAAACAACCAAAAGCTGCGCCCGCTAAAGCCGCCCAGCCACGTGCACCTGCAGCGCCTCGCAGGGCCCCCGCACCGGCCCAAAAAGCCGGTAACATGCACCACGATGACGATGATGACTTCGACGACAACACCCCAGAGGGCGACGAAGAAGGCACCGTTAAATGGTTTAACGTGAAAAAAGGCTTCGGCTTTATTGTTCGCGACAGCGGTGATGAAATCTTTGTTCACTTTCGCGCTATTCGCGGCAGCGGTCGCCGCGTTTTACGCCAGGGTCAGCTGGTGCGCTTCAGTGTGATTGACGCCGACAAAGGCCTTCAGGCCGATAACGTGTCAATTCTCAGCGATTAATCTACACAGCTTTTTAATTCGCTGTTCAAAATAAAAAAGGGATGGGGCCATAAGCTCCATCCCTTTTTTTCTCTATTCTTTTGCTAATTCACTCTTCTATCAATGTCGCTCTAATTCCATATGGCCTGATGCTCACCACGCTCATCAATTCGCCACCACCTCTCTTCTTCGGCTACCTCACCTTCAGCCCAATTACCCGGGCTGCAACGTAGCTCTCCACCAATGGCGCGCCAGGCACTGCGAGCACAATCCAGATCGCTGTTCCAGGGCAGCGTTGGCCCCTCAATCACCAGGCAGGTAAAACGTTTGCCAAAAGCACCCGGGTAAAGCGACAACGACAACGGACTACCATTGTAACTGGCGTGACCTTTCACAAAGCCGGTGATAACCTCGTCATCCAGCGACACCTGGCTTAATTGATCAGACAACCATCGCGATACCGCTCCGGCTTCAAGGTCGCGTATATAAATTTCAAGATCCTGCACCCAAACAATCTCCCAGCAATTTTAGAAATGATGACAAGGGTTCAACACCTGCATCGTTGCGCCTAATGACGAACAGTGTGAACGCCAGCCGAATTTGCTGCAAGCCAACATTTCAGCTCGGCCTGTAAATCAGCAACGCCCAGCTTTCGCAAGCTTCCGCGCGCATCGCGCTGGTGCCACTCGCCTGCTGCGGCCTGTTGTTGCCGAACCAACTTTTCCAGCACCAGGTCTGGCTCGTCAATACTAATCTGGCGCGCATAGGCCACCAGGCGCTGACACTCCAGAGTTCGAATCTGTGCTGCCAGAGCATCGGATTCGCTGCTGCCACGCAAAGCAAACAAATTCAGGCGTGCAGCCGCGCGTTCTAACCACGTCAACAGCTTGCCCGGGCTGCACTCACACTGGTGGCGCTGAGCCACGGCAAAGTCAATCACCGCCGGCTCCATCTCTATGTTCCACTGGCGCTCTATCACTGGCTGATGGGCCACCACTATAGAGCGGAGCTGGTCAGCTCCGCAGGGCGGCAGCGTTACACACGCCAAAGAGCGACCCAGGCACACCTTCAGGTGGCCATAAGGCTGCGCCTGAGTTTTGTTGCGTTCATCAGCCAGTAGCAGCATGGGCCCATTCCAGGCCGCCAACACATCGCCCGCTGCACTGCCAGGCCGACCGGCCAACTGCAACAGATCCTGCGGTGCTATGCCGTCCATCACCAACAGCGGCCACCCTCCATAGTGTTGAAACGAAGGCAGCCTGTTCCGGGCGCCTTCGGCAACGTTCAGCACCTCAGACTCGCAGCGCAAATTCAGTCGCTTGTAATCAATACCCAGCAGAGGCAGCAAGCTTTCCAGCCAACGGGTTTTACCGCAGCCTTGGGGGCCCTTCACCCACAACAATGTTGTAGGGTTTGTGCTGATTTCTACCGCTATGGTTCGGGCAAGTTCAATCCAGTCCGCCTGCGCCATCACCACAGCCACACCGGCGGCGTTAGACCCAGACTTCATTGTCAGCGCATCAACGCTTGCAGGCCAGGCCGACACCCGCTCCAACACGGCAACGTAAGCTTTTTCCTGCAAACGTTCGGTTGTGTGAGTCAGAGCTTGCAGCAGCACAGGCCAGTCTAACCAGGGCGCATCGTTCAACTCGCGTGTTCTGGCAAACCAGTACACCAGCTGATTAGACAGTAAACCTTCCGCAGACACCCCGGTAACAATCGGCTGTTCGCATTGCACAGTGCGGGTTAACTCGTCGAGATCAATATTGCAGGTTGTTAAAAAATGGGTAAGCGTGGAACAAGTGTCTAGCAGCGCCAGCAAAAAATCTTCAACGGTGATCGCCGCTCCACCGCGCTGCAATACCAGATCGCGGGCATTCGCCAGCGCGTTTTGACACTGCGGTGCCAGGCATCCTTGCCAATCTTCCATTCGTACTCTCCTTGTCTATCAAGCGCAGGATTCCGTTCCCGCGCTGCTTATGCAGCCTTCACCAGCTGCCGCTGTTTTCCATACTGGCCCAAGGCTCTTGTGGCGCAAGCGCCTCACCCTTTTGCAGCAGCTCGATAGAAATGCCATCGGGCGAGCGCACGAACGCCATGTAGCCGTCCCGGGGCGGGCGATTAATGGTTACGCCGTTGGCTTGCAGGTGTTCACACAAACGATAAATGTCGTCGACGCGATAGGCCAGATGGCCAAAATTTCGACCGCCGCTGTACTCTTCCGAATCCCAATTGTAGGTTAGCTCCAGCGACGGCGCGCGATCAGTTTTTACTCGCCCCTCGTCGTCTGGCGCCGCCAGAAACACCAGGGTAAAACGGCCTTTATCGCTGTCTTTGCGGCTGATCTCTTTCATTCCCAGCAAATCACAGAAAAAATACAGGGTGTCATCCAGATTACTCACCCGGATCATGGTGTGAAGATATTGCATAGTGCCCCCTGAGCGTTACGCTTTCATTCGAACCGCCAGAATCCTGTTGTCGGTTCTGGCGGAACGGCTGTTTTCTTACTGTTACCATTACTAGCAACAGTTTACGGTATTCTTTACCAATGAGCACAAACACACTGTTTTCACTAAGCAACCCGGCCATTCGCCACCTGGCCTGGCTGTGCAGCTCGCCACAGCTGCTGCAGTGCCCGCTCAGTTTCACGCCGCAGCGTTATTTACCAAACGATTATGTGGCCACCCTACTGAACTGGGATGCACACCCCCAGAACGCACCCGCTCTACTAGGAGAGCCGCCGCAGAAACGCATGGGCCACTATGTGGAACGCCTGTATCGGGTGCTGCTGGAAAACCTGTTGGGCTGGGACATACTGCTGCAGAACCAGCAGATTCACAGCGACGGACGCACCATCGGCGAACTGGATTTTGTAGTGTATAACCGCCACCTGCAGCGGATAGAGCACCACGAAATTGCCATAAAATTTTACCTTGGCCACACACAATGGTTTGGCCCTAATGCCCACGATCGTCTGGATCTGAAAACCCGCAGTCTTCTAGACCAGCAAAGCCAACGCAGCCAAACGCCTGAGGCCCGCGAATTGCTTGCGGCCCATAGCATCCGCGGGCCCTTGGTTGCGCAGATTTTCATGCCCGGGTATCTGTTCCACCCATCAGCCTGTTCGTCATTACGCCCACAGCCCTCTTCACTTGCCAACAGCGCCGATCCAATCCAGCCCAATCCACAAGCAGACGTACCCGCCTATGTGCCTGCTGACCACCTAAGGGGCAACTGGGTGTATGCGCACAACTTACGCCCTGAGGACTGCAACGCCTGGGTAGTGCTGCGCAAGCCACATTGGATTGGGCCCTGGCAGCAGAATAACCCGCCTTGCCCACAGCAGGCAGCGGACATGCTGAAGCAGATCCAGCAAGACCAGTCGCCGTGCCTGTTCGCGCAACTGAAATACCATGAAGCCAGCGGCCAATGGCGCGAAGAACAACGTTGGTTTGTGATGCCACAGAGTTGGCCGGGAGCCTTGCCTTAAACTCGACAAGGGGAGTGGCTCAGGGAATTATCTTCGACGATTTCAATGAGTTCACCCATAAATTGCGTGAGCTTACTTGCAGACACCTGCCCACTCATCACTTACCTGAGCAAAGACTTCCAAGGTAGATCGGCCAGGCGCTGCTTTTTGCAGTTCCAGCACCCGCTTGCTTTGCCGCAACAGCGCCTCGCCGGGTTTAGCCCAGTCGCTTTTCGGCAGGGGTTCAGACCACACAGACATGGCCTGGGGCAGAGTTTTTCGACTCATGCGCTTGATCTTTTTAACTTCCCACTCCACCAGTCGGTTGGGGATGGTCCAGAACGTCATGAGATGGTAGAGATACCAACCAACCAGATAGAACACACCCCGCGTGCCTTCACGATATTCGTCATGAAGGCGTTTGCGGGCGTTGCGGAACACATGAATACCTTCCCAAGGGGGATCGTCCGGACCCTGGAGATCTAACGGATCCTGAATCTCTTTCAGGGTGTGAACTTCGTATTCCATGTAGGCGCGGATGGCTTCCCAGTTGCTGATGGCCTGAAGCTGGCCGTAAGTCTGAAACTCCAGAGTGTATTTCTCGTTTGTCGCCGGATGATAGAAACCAATGCCAAAACCGTACTGATGCTGTACGCCGTATTCCGTCACGCCCTGCGCTTCCGTGACCCAGGCGACGAGTTCTTCCCAAGGAACGAAAATCGGTTCTCTCTGGCCTTCTGGCACGAAGCATACTTCGCGGCGTTGGCGGTTAAAGCGGGTGGGGATCACGTTTTTTAACTTGCCATAGGCAAGCCAGCGGGGCAGAGATAGCATGAAGAATCCAAAGAGAGCTCCCCAAAAAGCAATTGAGAAAGCGTAATCAAAGGTTGCCCTCACCCCCATAAGAGCATCATCCCAGCCATTACCAAAAGCAAACCCTCCAAGAAAAACC
>JBALXR010000110.1:0-8978 GCA_036960525.1 Marinobacter sp. | reverse complement strand
CGGCGTTGATTTTCGGCAGCGCGTCTACATCAGCAGCGGAACGGATGGTGTGTTTGAACTTCGGGCCTTCACCGGTTTCAAAATACAGGCCCAGACCCAGCGCGTCAGGAATGGTCAGAATGTCGGAAAACAGAATGGCTGCGTCCAGCGGAAAACGCTCTAGCGGTTGCAGAGTCACTTCACAGGCCAGCGGCGTGTTTTTGCACAAACTGAGAAAGTCACCGGCCTTGGCGCGGGTAGCGCGATATTCCGGCAGATAGCGACCGGCCTGGCGCATCATCCAGACCGGCGTGCGGTCTACGGGCTGGCCCATCAGGGCGCGAAGGAAACGATCGTTCTTCAGTTCAGTCATAAAAATGTCCAGCGTTCTCAGTCATTAAAAGGTCATAACATTTAGCAGGCAATGATACCCCGTTTGTATCAATAAAAAAGGGCGACCTGTTTGACAGGCCGCCCTCCGATTCACATAAACGCCGATTTCAGATATCCAGATAATCCAGAATGCCTTCGGCGGCCTGGCGACCTTCCCATATGGCCGTTACCACCAAGTCGGAGCCGCGCACCATGTCGCCGCCCGCAAACACCTTGGGGTTACTGGTCTGGAAGGCAAAATCCGCCTGCTCCGGCGCCGTTACCAGGCCAGAATCGCTGGTGCGCACCTGGTGCTGGCCAAACCACTCTGCTGGGCTGGGGCGAAAACCAAAGGCCACCAGCACCGCGTCTGCAGGAATGATTTCCTCAGTTCCCGGAATCACTTCCGGCCGACGGCGACCGTTTTCGTCAGGCTCGCCAAGCTCGGTAGACACCACTTTCACGCCTTCCACCTGACCGTCACCAACGATGGCCACCGGTTGGCGATTAAACATGAAGTTCACGCCTTCTTCGCGGGCATTCGATACTTCCCGCCGTGAGCCGGGCATATTGGCTTCATCGCGACGGTAAGCACAGGTCACGCTGGCCGCTTGCTGGCGAATAGAGGTGCGGTTGCAATCCATAGCCGTGTCTCCGCCACCAAGCACCACCACCCGCTTACCTTGCATATCGATAAAATCTTCGGCGTTGGCTTCAAAGCCCAGACGGCGATTTACGTTAGAAATCAGAAATGGCAGAGCCTTATGAACGCCGGCCAGATCTTCGCCTGGAAAATCACCTTGCATTGACGTGTAGGTGCCCATGCCCATAAATACCGCATCGTAGTCGCTGAGCAAATCGCTCATCTGGATGTGTTTACCCACCTCGGTGGACAGGCGGAATTCAACGCCCATTTCTTCAAACACTTTGCGGCGGCGTGCCATTACCGACTTTTCCAATTTGAACTCGGGGATGCCAAAAGTCAGCAGTCCGCCAATTTCCGGGTAAATGTCGAAGACCACCGGCGTTACACCGCTACGCACCAGCACGTCGGCGCATGCGAGACCCGCGGGGCCTGCCCCAATCACCGCCACGCGCTTGTCGGTGCGCACCACCTTAGACATGTCCGGCTTCCAACCTAGAGCAAAGGCAGTATCCGTAATGTATTTTTCTACCGAGCCGATGGTCACCGCGCCGTAACCGTCATTCAAGGTGCAATCACCCTCACACAGGCGATCTTGCGGGCACACCCGCCCACATACCTCGGGCAGTGAATTGGTCTGATGGCAAAGCTCCACGGCCTTCATGATATTGCCTTCAGAAACCAGTTTCAGCCAGTTGGGAATGTAGTTGTGTACCGGGCACTTCCATTCACAGTAGGGGTTACCACACTCCAGACAACGATGAGACTGGGACGCCGCCTGATCCTGGGTGAAGGGTGTGTAAATTTCATTGAATTCCTTTTTGCGCTTGCGGGCCGGGACCTTTTTCGGGTCTACGCGCCCTACTTCTACAAACTGGAAGTCGTTATTCAATCGCTCTTTCATGGTTAGCTCTCTACATTCGTCTGTTCGCACTGATTCGCCGCGGGGCGTATCCGTTGGGTGTCGACGGGCGGGCCCGCACTGGCTTTATTCCGGGCGCGCCCGGGTGTTGGCCAGCAGGCTGCGCAAGTTTGCGGCCTTGGGCTTCACCAGCCAGAACCGGCCAATGTAATCGTCGAAATTCGCCAACAACTGCTGGCCCCACTCACTGCCAGTTTCGGCTATATGTCCACGAATGATGCTGCGTAGGTGGTTGCGATAGGCTTCCATATCTTCACTGGAGATTCGCTGTATCTCCACAAGTTCGTGGTTGTATTTGTCAACGAAAGTATTGTTCTGGTCCAGCACATAAGCAAAACCACCGGTCATGCCCGCTCCGAAGTTGTGTCCAGTGCTGCCTAGAACAGTCACTAGACCGCCTGTCATGTACTCACAACAATGGTCACCTGCGCCCTCTACCACCGCATGGGCGCCGGAATTGCGCACGGCAAAACGCTCACCGGCCGTACCGGCCGCAAACAGTTTGCCGCCGGTGGCGCCGTATAGACAGGTGTTACCGATAATCGCCGTTTCCTGGGCCTTGAAAACACTGCCACGGGGCGGATAAAGCACCAGCTTACCGCCGGTCATGCCTTTACCCACATAATCGTTGGCGTCGCCTTCCAATATCAAATTCAGACCGGCGACGTTCCACACACCAAAGCTCTGGCCGGCCGTTCCGGTCAAGTCCAGCGTAATGGGGGCGTCGGCCATACTCTGGTTGCCATGCAGAGCCGCAATTTCACCCGACAGTCGCGCACCAATGGAGCGGTCACAGTTCGTTACCCGGTAACTCCAGGCACCGCCGCTCTTGTTGTCGATAGCACTGCGGACGTCACTGAGCATTTTTTCCGCAAGCGTTCCCTTATCAAAAGGCTCGTTGCGTTCAACCTGGCAGGTTTGAGGTTTGTCCGCTGGAATCTGATCGTTGTTTAGCAAGCGGCTCAGGTCCAGCTTGCGCTGGCGCTCGGTGTCACCCGGCAGATGCACCAGAAGGTCTGTGCGGCCCACCAGTTCGTGCAGGGAATGCACTCCCAGCCGTGCCATCCATTCGCGAGTTTCTTCCGCTACAAACCGGAAGAAGTTCATCGCCATTTCCACGGTGCCTTTAAAGTGCTCCTCGCGCAGCTGCTCATTCTGGGTGGCCACACCGGTGGCACAGTTGTTCAGGTGGCAAATTCGAAGGAACTTACAACCCAGCGCTACCATTGGCGTGGTGCCAAACGCAAAGCTCTCGGCACCCAGAATAGCGGCCTTCACCACATCCAGGCCGGTTTTTATGCCGCCATCGGTTTGCAGGCGAACTCTGCCGCGCAGATCGTTGGCCCGCAGGGCTTGCTGAGTTTCGGCCAGCCCCAGCTCCCAGGGCGAACCGGCATAACGGATAGAGCTTAGCGGGCTGGCCGCCGTACCACCGTCGTAACCCGACACCGTAATCAGATCAGCATAGGCTTTGACGACACCCGCTGCGATCGTGCCCACGCCCGGCTCAGACACCAGCTTCACCGACACCAGCGCTTGCGGGTTAACCTGCTTCAAATCAAAAATTAGCTGGGCCAAATCCTCGATAGAGTAAATATCGTGATGTGGTGGTGGCGAAATCAGCGTTACGCCCGGCACCGAATAACGCAAACGAGCAATCAGCTCGTTCACTTTACCGCCTGGCAGTTGGCCGCCTTCGCCCGGTTTGGCGCCCTGGGCAATTTTTATCTGCATAACGTCAGCGCTACGCAAATATTCAGCAGTGACGCCGAAGCGGCCTGAGGCTATCTGTTTTATTTTGGAACGTTTCTCGTTGCCATAGCGAGCAGGGTCTTCACCACCTTCACCGGAGTTGGACCGCCCACCCAAGTTGTTCATGGCCACCGCCAAGGCTTCGTGGGCCTCTGGCGACAGCGCCCCGAGTGACATCCCCGCTGAATCAAAGCGGGTAAAAATTTTCTCTACCGGCTCAACGTCGGCCAGGTCCACCGGCTGAATGCCTTCGCGGAGCCCGAGCAGATCACGCAGTGTGGCCACCGGCCGATGATTGACCAGCCCGGCGTATTCCTGATATTGGCGATAGTCGCCGCTGGTAACAGCGTCTTGCAACTTGGCCACAATATCCGGATTGAAAGCGTGGTATTCCTGGCCGTGCACGTACTTCAGAATGCCACCCGGTGACAGGGGCTTCCGCGGTTTCCACGCCAGCTTAGCCAGTTGTTCCTGGTCGTGCTGGAAATCATAGAAATCGGCACCCTGAATCCGGCAGGGCACGCCCTTGAAGCACAAATCGGCTACTTCATCTGCCAGCCCGATGGCTTCAAACAGCTGCGCTCCGCGATAAGAAGCAATGGTAGAAATGCCCATTTTGGACAGTATTTTCAGTAGGCCTTTGTTGATGCCTTTGCGATAGTTATTCTTGGCGTCGATGGGATCCACCAGCATTTCGCCGGTGCGAATCAGGTCATTAAGCACCTGGTACGCCAAGTACGGGTACACCGCCGTGGCGCCAAAGCCGAACAACACCGCGAAATGGTGAGGATCTCGCGCCCAACCGGTTTCTACCACAATGTTGGAGTCGCAGCGTAAGCCCTGAGCCACAAGATGATGGTGCACTGCACCGGTCGCCATGAGCGCGTTCACGGGCAGCTGACCCTGTTGCAAGTTGCTGTCACTCAGAAGAATTTGTGATTTGCCATCACGCACCGCCTGCTCTGCAGCGGCGCACACACGCCTGACAGCCTGCTGAAGGCCTTCTTCCGGGGCATAACTCAATGGAATTGCTGCTACTGCAAAGCCGGGGCGCTCACTCGCCAACATACGATGAAATTTTGCCGGCGACAGAACTGGGGTATTCAGAATCACCCGATCAGCATGCTCGGCCGCTTCTTCAAACACATTGCGCTCGGCACCCAGACAGGTTTCCAACGACATCACGATGGCTTCGCGCAGCGGATCAATGGGCGGGTTAGTAACTTGGGCAAACTTTTGGCGGAAATAGTCCGCCAGGTGACGCACTTTGCTCGACAACACCGCCATGGGCGTATCGTCACCCATAGAACCCACGGCTTCCTGACCGTTCTCGCCCAAAGGGCGCAGTATCTGGTCGCGTTCTTCAAATGACACGTTGAACATCTTCTGGTGCACCAGAATTTCGTCGGGGCCCAGCAGTTCGAAATCCGGGGCGTCCTGATGCAGCGTGGACTCGACCCGAAGAGCGTTTTCCCGCAGCCAACGCTTGTAAGGCTGAGCTGTTTTCAGACGCTGATCGATATCGCGGGTGTGCAGAATTTCGCCGGTTTCTGTATCAATGGCCAGCATCTGCCCGGGGCCAACGCGACCCTTGGCTAACACGTCATCCGGCTTGTAACCGTAGGTGCCGATCTCCGAGGCGATGGTGAGAAAATCGTTTTTGGTATGTACCCAGCGCGCCGGGCGCAGGCCGTTGCGGTCAAGCATACACAAGGCATAGCGGCCGTCGGTCAATACCAGGCCGGCAGGGCCGTCCCAGGGTTCCATGTGCATGGAATTGTATTCGTAAAAGGCGCGCAGGTCTGCGTCCATGGTGTCTACGTTTTGCCATGCCGGCGGCACCATCATCCGCGCAGCGCGGAACAAATCGACACCACCTGCCAACAACACTTCCAGCATGTTGTCCATGCTAGAGGAATCGGAGCCTGTCAGGTTAACCAGAGGCTGCAGCGTTTTCAGGTCTGGCAGACGCGGCGAGCTGAATTTGGCTGCACGGGCAATCGCCCAATTACGGTTGCCATCAATGGTGTTGATCTCGCCATTGTGGGCAAGATAACGAAATGGCTGCGCCAGCGGCCAGCGCGGCATGGTGTTAGTCGAAAACCGCTGGTGGAATACGCAAATGGCGGTCTGCAAATCCGGGTCGTCCAGGTCGCGATAGAAATTCGCCAGGTCTGCAGGCATCATCAAACCTTTGTAGGCCAGCGTGCGGTGCGACAGGCTGCAAATATAGAATTCGCTGTCGTCAGCCAGATCGAGCTCGGCAAAACGGCGGCCAACAAACAAGTTGATGGCAAACTCACTTTCTGGTTTGCCCGCAGGCAATACAAACACCTGTTCAATGCGTGGCATGCAATCCAGCGCCATGGGGCCCAGGAAAGCGGTATCAACAGGCACGTCGCGCCAACCCATCACCTCCAGCCCCTGCTCACATAGGCGCCTTTCCAGAACCGCTTTTGCGGCCGCTGCCTGATCTTCTTCGGGGCTCAGAAACACTTGACCCACAGCGAACAGATCACCGGGCTCTTTGCCAAACTGTGCACGGGCAATTTTGCGGAGAAAACTGTCCGGGCTTTGCAACAACAGGCCGCAACCATCGCCGGTTTTACCATCGGCGGCGATACCGCCGCGGTGAGTCATACACGTTAGGGACTCGATGGCCGTTTGTAGCAATTGATGGCTGGCTTCGCCCTTGGTGTGAGCAATCAGGCCAAAGCCACAGTTATCTTTGAATTCACCGAGTTGGTACAAGCCAGTTGTCATAAGCACGATCTCTCTGTAAAAGCTCTTTTATCAAAGAGCTATCGAAAATCAGACAGATAGCTCTATGACATTTTTAACATAGGTACGACAGTTTACGCAGATGAAAATTCGCCTCTCAAACAGCAATTTAAAATTTCTAACGTTATGCACCATAACGGGTCACGAAAAACCCGGGAACCCTACCAACGCACCAAAGAGAGTCACTTTTGGGTGTTCGGGGCTACAAACTTCGATTCTCACGCACCCAAGGCTCCCCCGACACCAGGCCAGCAGGAAGCGCTTGCGCCGCCTGCTGCGCGGCAACCTTACTGGGGTAATTGCCTTGAAACACCATGAACCACTGTTTACCGTTACGCTCACCACGGGTATACACCATTGCATCAACCTGCGGATAACGACGCAGAATACTCAATGCGGTCTGCTCCAGGTTGCCGGCAACCAGCTGGATGGTCCAGCCACCACTGCTGCGGCGCTGCAGCAAGGGCACGAACCGATCCGGCATAGCCGGTGTAAAAGCAGCTTGAGCCTGTACGGCCTCCACTGCGGTTCGCGGCGCAGGCGCAAGCTGAGCTTTAGATACCGCTGCCAGCTCGGGCTCGGGCTCGGGCTCGGGCTCGGGCTCGGGCTCGGGCTCAACTAACGTTGCTTGTTCAGGCTCAGGGTTGTCAATAACCTGTTGTTCAATGGAGTCACTGCCTGCAATGGAACCTTCACCTGCCGCAAGCTGGTTGCCTGAGCGCGGTGTTGGCTGCGCGACAGATTCGGGCTGCACCATCGGCTCTGGCTCTAATTTCGGTTCTGAATCATCCGTATCAATGACCGACTCTGGTGCGCCCGGGCTCGCTGACGGCGCTGGCTGCGCTGCCGTGCTTTGCTCTGGCGCCACCTCCGGGCCGATCGTTATGCTCTTGCGCACGCGCTCTGGCGTCTGCGCCGTGGCGCTGGCGCCTTCTTCGCTCATCACTGTGTCGTACTGGCGGGAAACAAACCACCAAGAAGCAGCCAGCAAAACGAGCGCCAGTAAAGGCCATCCCAACGTACGCCAGGGCATTCTGGCAAACTGCCGCGCAGGAGCAGCACGTCCCGCCATATTCAGCCATACACTTGGAGTTATACGTTGAATCGCGGAAAAATTACCCAGACTGCGGGTATAAATCTGTTTTAAGCGGTCCGGGCTTAACAGTTCATCGGCATTTCCGCCTGCAAGCTTCACCCTCGGCCGCAAATAGTCCGCCAATTCATCGCGGCTTAAAGGCGCCAGTGTAATCTGGTGCACAGCACCCGAAGCCTCTTGCGCAAGCTCCATCATGCCAGGCAGCACTTCCGCGCCGGCGAACACCGGCAAAGCTGCCAAACTACGATTGGCAGCCAAAAAACCGTTAAGCAAAAGATTCAACACCTCTATCGGCGCCTGCTCGGCGTTATCAATCAGCAGTACCATGCGCTGGCCTTTGCCGGCACGCTGCTCAGACCACTTAAAAAACTGCGACAGGACAGCTTTGGGACCAGTCTCTAAATCCAGACCGCGGGCCACTATAGACAAATCCCGCACCAGTGCCTGGGGGCTACCCAACGCTGCACTACCCAGGCGATGAAACTCCAGCCGCGACGATTCACTGCGCACCAGTTCTGACAGCAGCCGAGTTTTGCCCAGCCCGGATGGGGCGCTGAGCAACACGGCCATGTCGCCGAAACCACTCATTTGACACAAGGATTCAAGGGCAGATTGGCGCTGCGCGCCGGCAAAAAATGGAGCTTCCATTGCTGAAGGGTCTGCCCGCAGACCGAAGCGCTCCTGCAGGCGGGGGAAAAGACCTCCGGCTTCCTGACTGTTCAAATTGTCGTCGTTGACCATGGCGATATCGTCTCGGGCTCTGGGCTCAACGCTGGCAAAAAGCGTTCAGGGTTGCTTCAAGGTTTTTGCGGGCAGCTTTGGCTGTCACAACCGCTTCGCCCACCGCCTTCAGCAGAACCAGCCTGAGCTGCCCATCTACATTCTTTTTATCCACTGCCATCAGCTCTATGAAGTCGTCCGGGCGCATAGCTGCAGGCGCCAGCTGCGGCAATCCGGCACGACTGATCAGGCTACAAATCTGCTGACATTCGACGGCACTGATAAAACCTTCGCGAGCGGAAAGATCCGCTGCCATCAGCATGCCGGTGCCAACGGCTTCTCCGTGTAACCAATTGCCATAGCCGGCGAACGTCTCAATAGCGTGACCGAAGGTGTGGCCAAGATTGAGTATTGCCCTTAGGCCGCCTTCCCGTTCATCAATGGCCACCACTTCCGCTTTGCAGACACAAGAACGGTAGATGGCTTCTGCGACCTGCAGCGGATCTTTTTCAAGTAAAGACTCAAGATTCTGGTCCAGCCAGTGCAGAAAAGGCAGATCGCGAATCAGACCGTACTTGATCACTTCCGCCATCCCGGCACAGACTTCCCGGTCTGGCAGCGTCCCCAGGGTACCGGTATCAATCAGCACGGCTTGAGGCTGATGGAAAGCCCCTATCATGTTTTTACCCAAGGGGTGATTGATCCCGGTTTTC
>JBALXR010000010.1:0-51733 GCA_036960525.1 Marinobacter sp. | reverse complement strand
CTGCCCGTTCGAGTTTTACCGTACTTGGGTGATGAACGCCCAAAAAGCGCAGGAAAACGTGGAGGCCATGACCCGTAAAACCGTGGGTGTGGCCGAGTGCCCGGTGGGCAACCTGCCAGTCGATGGCAAGGAAAAATCCGCAGGGGCTTAAAGCCGGGAGTTGCTGATGCCGTTTATCAATGAACGGCTGGAAGCTAACCGGGAATCCATTGAAAAGAGTCGGGCCGTTGCAGGCCCGGCTCGTGCCTCCCGGTTCTGCTTTGAGCCAGATGCCGTTATGTCCTGCCTACGGGAAAACATCGTTGGCCAGGAAGACGCTCTGACGGCCATGGAATCTATGCTGGTGCGGGTGAAAGTCGATCTCGGCGAGGAAAACCGACCACTGGCGGTGCACTTGTTTCTTGGCTCCACCGGCGAAGGCAAAACCGAAACCGAAACCGAAACCGAAACCGAAACCGTACGCCTGATCGCCGAAGCCATTCACGGCAATCGCGATGGCCTGTGTTGCATCGATATGAACACCCTGGCCCAGGAACATTACGCCGCCGCGCTCACGGGTGCACCGCCGGGTTACGTGGGCAGTAGGGAAGGCCACAGTCTGTTTGATCTGGACAAGGTACAGAGGGCTCGTTCAGCAAACCCGGTATTGTCTTGTTTGATGAAATCGAAAAAGCCAGCAAGGAGGTGGTGCGCACCCTGCTGAACGTGCTGGATACCGGCCGGCTGATGTTTCCCTCTGGCAACGTCGAGGTCATACGCAATACCGCTCTGCGCCAGCATTTCGACCCCGAATTCCTCAACCGAATTGACCAGATTCTTACTTTCAATCGCCTTACAGACAATTGGCTGGAGACACTGTTGGATATCGAGTTGGCGGGCCTGAATCGCCGATTGTCAAAAAAACAGGCCAATCTGTCTCTTTCGCTTAAGCTGAGAGATGAGCTGTGTCGCGGTTACGATGTCCGCTATGGCGCCCGGGAAACGCTGCGGGCCTTCCGTCAGCGCCTGGAAACGGCGATAGCACGGGCGCTGCTAGCGTATTCGCACTGCTACCGGTTCGAGGCCAGCATGAAATGTAGAGAGGTGAGCGCGCACCAATACGTCGAATGACGTAGGCACCGGGGGTATTTCGCGAATACCCCCCCGGGGGCTGAATTTCGGATAGTAGAGCCGTTAACTAAACGTGTAAGCCAATAACCCCAAGGAGCCGCCGCTATGGCTGAAACTATTATCAAGATTGATTTGTCGAAGTCGGCCTACGAGAACGACAAAATCCACAACCGCTGGCACCCGGACATTCCTCTGGTTGCCACCGTTAAGCCCGGCGATGACTTCATTGTCGAGTGCTATGACTGGACCGGTGGCCAGATTAAAAACGATGATAGCGCCGACGACGTGCGCGATGTGGATCTGACTCAGGTGCACTTTCTGTCGGGGCCGATTGGTGTGGAGGGTGCGCAGCCCGGCGATCTTTTGGAAGTCGACATTCTTGATATCGGCACCTTCAAAGAGAGCCAGTGGGGTTTTAACGGCTTCTTTTCCAAACAGAACGGCGGTGGCTTTCTGACCGAGCACTTCCCGGACGCCCAGAAAAGCATCTGGGACTTTAATGGCATGTTCACCAAATCCCGCCATATTCCCAATGTGGAATTTGCCGGATTGATTCACCCGGGCCTGATTGGCTGCCTGCCGTCGAAAGAGCTGCTGGACACATGGAACAAGCGTGAGGCAGGGCTGGTCGCTACTGATCCGGAGCGTGTGCCGGCACTGGCCACATTGCCGCACGGTGATACCGCCCACATGGGCCAGTTAAAAGGCGATGCGGCCAAAGCCGCAGGTGCCGAAGGCGCCCGCACAGTGCCGCCCCGTGAGCACGGTGGTAACTGCGACATTAAAGATCTTTCCCGTGGTTCGAAAGTTTACTTCCCGGTGTATGTGGACGGTGCCGGTCTGTCGGTGGGCGACCTTCACTTCAGTCAGGGCGATGGTGAAATCACCTTCTGTGGCGCCATTGAAATGGCAGGCTGGATTCACCTGCGGGTTAATCTGATCAAAGATGGCATCAAGAAGTACGGCATCAAGAACCCGGTGTTCAAGCCCAGCCCCATCAAGCCCCGTTATGATGATTATGTGATTTTTGAAGGTATCTCCGTTGACGAAGACGGCGGCCAGCATTATCTGGACGTACACGTAGCCTATCGTCAGGCCTGCCTGAACGCCATCGAATACATGACCAAATTCGGTTACACCAAGGCTCAGGCCTACGCGATTCTGGGTTGTGCGCCGGTGGAAGGCCACATAAGCGGCGTGGTGGATATCCCGAACGCCTGTGCCACGCTCTGGCTGCCAACGGGCATCTTCGATTTCGATATTAACCCCTGCGCCGACGGGCCGAAGAAAATGGTCACTGGCGGAGTGGATTTACCGCTGTCGAAAGACAAGGAGTAAGTACCATGCCTGTGTATGACTATAAGTGTCGGGAGCACGGCCTGTTTAACACATTGGCGACCATGGCAGACGCCGCCAAACCGGCAGAATGCCCCAGCTGCAAAGTGCTGTCGCCCAGGGTCATTGTGTTGGCTCCGCAGATTGCGGCCATGGATTCTGCAAAGCGGACGGCGTTGGAACGGAATGAGCGTTCCCGCCACGAGCCTGTTTTTTCAACCGCCGATCGTCGGGAGAATGACAAAGAACACAGCCGCAGTTGCGGCTGTGGTTCACCCAAACCTGGCAAGTCCCTGCTGTTTTACACAGCCGACGGAAAAAAAATGTTCCCCTCCATGCGGCCGTGGATGATCAGCCACTGATCAACAGACGTTGATTCGGTCTGGTGACTGGCCCCTTCGGGGGCTTTTTTTGTTTTAGCATTTGCGTGTATTGGTCGAAATGCTCTCATACCAAAGTTCGGATTTCTAATCCCTCCCAAATAAGTATGAAACCGACGCCCCCGGCGAATACCTCGGTTATCCGCGTTCGCCGATTATGGAGTTCAGGCGAAAGATCTCGCTTGCGGCGCCGCTAACACAGCGTTTCGTTCTGAATGTCCAAACATACCCCGGGGGAATTATGAACAACAATAAAATCAGACGGTCAGGCCTGGTCATTGCGATGGCGGCTGCAATGGGAGCCAGTGCGGCGGCGAATGCGGCGGTGGAGTTGTATAACGAGGACGGCACGTCTTTTTCGGTTGATGGTTATTTCAACGCTTTTTACGTAAATCGTGACAACAACGTGAATAACACCCGCGACTCCCGCGTGAAAATGGGTTTCTTGCCCAACACTATCGGCTTTAATTTCGGCAAAGAGATGGGTGACTTAACTCTGGGTGGTCGTTCGTCATTCTGGACGTCCATCAACGATAGCCTGGATTCAGGAATCGATACTGCTATTGATGTGCGCCAGTTTTACGCCACCGTTGACGGTGGTTTTGGTCAGGTGCTAATTGGTAAAGATTTTGGTCTGTACGCACGCTCTAACATTTTCCTTGATGAAATCCTGATGGGCTTCGGTTCTCCCGGTACCGCGGGAGGTGTGTCATTCGGCAATATTCGCGCCGGCTATCCGTACCCAACACCGTCAGCCCAGATAACCTACCGGGCGCCCGAAATGTCCGGTTTTAATATTGCTGTTGGCGTTCTGGATCCGGCGGACACGGTTACCGGTACTGCAGCTGATGAGAACGCAGCACCGCGGTTTGAATCTGAGGTGACCTACTCCACTTCTTTAAGCAACTTAGCGCTTACCGGTTGGGTGAATGGCCGTTATCAATCTGCGGAAAACGGTAGCACCACCGTTGACAGTACTGGCGTTGGTTACGGCCTTAAAGCATCGCTTGCCGGGCTTACTCTGGCGGCGTCTGGCTTTACCTCACAGGGCGACAATCCGGTGTTGATTGGCAACGGTGCCTTGACTGAAGACGATGCCGACGGTTTTCTGGTGCAGGGCGCATACACCTTCGGGCCAAATCGAATCGTGCTGTCTTACGGTGAAACCGACGCTGAAATTCTCAATCTTGAAACCGAGAGCACTACCATCGGCTTCTTTCACGATGTGAACAGTAATTTCAAGCTGGTGGCCGAATACAATATGTATGAGGACCAGAACCGCACCACCGGTGTTACCAGCACCGACGTAGACACCATCGCCCTGGGTGCGGTTGTCACCTTCTGATAACGCTTCATTACAAGCGGTGGAGCCCTGGCTCTGCCGCCTTGTTTGCGTTGCCGGCTAGAACTAAAGTGCTGGTTTTCTGATGGGTGTACCGGCCTTGTTGTCTGGCATTGATAAAGGAGTTTTCTAATCAATGGCTTACGATGATTTTGGGGCACCTATAAAAAGCACTGAAGTTGAATTGGCGAACCGGCTGCAATCCGTAGAATATTTGAGACGATCTTTTTCTGCGGAACTACTCCCTATGCAGTCAGTAATGACTCAGCCCGCCGTTCGTGTGGCCAGTACGTGCCTTCGCGAGCCAGTTCTGGCGGCGAAAAGTCTGGCCAGCCAGCTCAGCCATTCGCACTTGGGCTATGTCCTGTTTTTCTGTTCTGCAGAGTACGACCTTGAGAGGCTTGGGCCGGCTTTGCAGAAGGTGTTTCCTGATGTGCGCCTGTCAGGCTGCACCTCGGCAGGCGAAATTACCAGCCGTGGTTATGATCGGGGGTGCATTACAGCGATTGGCTTCGACAGTCGCTTTTTCTCGATCGACTGCGCGCTGATTCGTGAAATGGACCGGTTTTCGCTCCTTGATGCGCAAAATGTTATTGATGGCCTGCTTACGAATTGTCGTAACGCGCGCCTGGCGCCCATCAAAGGCAACACTTTTGCCATCACCCTGTTAGACGGGCTTTCAAGCCGTGAAGAGTTGGTGCTTGCCACGCTTAATGCGGCGCTTGGCAGCATCCCGCAATTCGGTGGGTCCGCCGGCGATGATGAGCGCCTCTCTAACACTCATGTATTTCACGACGGGCGCTTTCATGCGGGTGCAGCCACGGTGATGTTGGTGAATACGCCCTTGGACTTCCGGGTATTTTCCAGCCATCACATGACGGAAGGGCAGGAAAAGCTGGTTGTTACCCGTGCCTGCTCAAACAGCAGAACGGTCTATGAACTAAATGCCGAACCTGCTGCAGATGCCTACGCCCGAGCGGTTGGCGTTGCTACCAGTCAGCTAGACCGTACGGTGTTCGCACTGCACCCACTGGGCGTGAAGGTCGGAGGTCACTATTTTGTGCGCTCCATTCAATGCGTCAATCCTGACAAGAGCCTGACTTTTTACTGCGCAGTCGAAACCGGGATTGTGATGACGTCTATGGAGCCACAGTCGCTGCTAGACAGCGTGCGTGAACAGCTTGAAATTTCTGAAAACATTGTTGGGCCGCCATTAATCACCATTGGCTGCGATTGTTTTCTACGTCGCCTTGAAGCCGAAGTGACGGGTAAATCAGAAGAAGTGTCGGCGTTTTTGCGGCAGCATAAAGTGGTTGGTTTTAACAGCTACGGCGAGCAGTTTAACGGTATGCACATCAACCAGACATTTACGGGGGTGGTTATTGGCCAGCCTGATGCCGGTTCCTTGTAACGATCAGGCGCATCCGAACGAAGCGCTGATTCGACGTATTGATCTGCTGGAAGCAGAAAATGAGCGCCTGCGCAAAATTCGTGATGCGCTGATTGTCAGGGTGGAATCGGGCACGGCCCACAAGCCTGAGCCTTATGCTGCGTTTGAGCATTCGGTAGTGCTTGCTGAACAAGTGCGTGAACGCACAGAAGCGTTGAGCGACGCAATGGACGAGCTCCGTAACAGCAATAAGGCGCTGAATCGTGCCCGCGAGGAAGCGGAAACAACCCGTCAACGTCTTAGCGACGCCATTGAAAGCATTGCTGATGGTTTTGTGTTGTTTGACCATAGCCACCTTCTGGTTCAGAGCAACAGCCGCTTTCGCAGCTACTGGCGCCATGCAGGTGTCGCTGTACCGACTGCGGGCACCAGTATCGAAACGGTTCGAGAACTGGCGTTTGCGTCAGGTTTGATTGTGGAAGAACACCGCGAGCCCGATTCAGACGGTGTCGTGTTTCTTCTTTCCAATGAACGATGGGTACAAATGACCGAAAGACCTACCCGAGAGGGAGGTCGGGTGGTGCTGTATTCCGATATCACCGATGTGAAAAACAGCGAAATGGCGCGCCGAATCAAAGCGCTTGAAGAGAGCGAACGTTGGATTCGCGTGGTGACAGACCATGTGCCGGCATTGATTGCCTATGTGGGCGCCGATTTGAGCATCCAGTTCTGCAATCAGGTATACGAAACCTGGTATGGCCGCAACGGCGAGTCACCTTTAGGCAAGCGCCTTGACCATGTGCATTCCGAAGAACTGTACCAGCGGCTACTGCCGCAGATGTTGGAGGTGCTGGCCGGTCATAATGTGAACTTCGAATTCGAAGAAATTGGTGAGGAGGGGCATGTGCGGCATATGCTGCGCTCTTACGTTCCGAACTTTGATGAGCAAGATGATGTTGTCGGCTTCTTTGTGCTCATTCGAGACATTACCGAGCGTCGTAAAACCGCACTTGCGTTAGAGCGGGCCTATGACGATCTTGAGTGCCGCATCAAGGAACGCACGTCGGCCCTTACTGAAGCGAAGCAGGAAGCGGAACAGGCTAACCTTTCAAAAACCAAATTTTTGGCCGCTGTAAGCCATGATTTGCTGCAACCCCTGAACGCCGCCAGGCTGTTTACCAGCGCCTTATTAGAACAATCCTTTGGTCCAAGAGCCGAGAGCTTGGTGCGCTCTGTTAGCACCTCCTTAGACGACGTGGAAAATTTGCTTGGAACTCTAGTGGACATTTCGAAGCTGGATGCTGGCGTTATCAAGCCAGACGTGACTTCGTTTGATCTGCGTGATTTGTTGAATAATATCGCCCGTGAATGCCAGCAAATGGCCATTGCTGAAGGTCTTGTTCTGGATTTTGTGCCGTCTTCGGCCATTGTGAAATCCGACTCCCAGCTGTTGGCTCGCATTCTGCGAAATTTTCTGACTAACGCTATCCGCTACACCAGCAGCGGCCGAATTTTATTGGGCTGCAGGCGGCAAGCGGGGCACGTGCTGGTGCAAGTCTGGGACACTGGGCCAGGCATTCCACACGATAAACGCGGCGAAATTTTTCAGGAGTTCAAGCGTATTCGCCCTGAGGGATCACGCCCTGATAAAGGGCTGGGCCTGGGCTTGGCCATTGTGGACAAAATTGCGCGCATATTAGACCACGACATTACGGTGTCGTCGGTGGAAGGCAAAGGTTCGGTGTTCAGTGTGCGTGTACCACTGGGGCAATTACAGCCCAGGTGCGCAGCCACTGAAGTGCAGCATTTGGCGGCTCGACAAGGCATGGAGGGCGCAAGGATTTGGGTAATCGATAACGATCGCGCTATCTGCGATGGTATGAAAACCCTGTTGGAAGGCTGGGATTGCCGGGTAACCTGCGCCATTTCACTGGCAGACCTGGAACGCCAGCTTGATCCGGTGGCCAGCCCGGTGGACCTTATTCTGGCGGACTATCACCTTGATAACGACGAAACCGGAGTGGATGTTGTGGCCAGCGTTAATGGTCGGCGACATTGCCCCGCTCCAGTGGTGATGATTACCGCAAACTACACCAACGAGCTGAAGCAGCAAATCCGTGACCTGGGCTACGTGCTGATGAACAAACCGGTCAAACCATTGAAGCTCCGAAGCACGCTCAACCATTTGATTGGCGGGCCTGGTTAGCGCTTCAAATATTGACTGAAGTCCACATCGCTGGCGGATAAAATAGCCTGCACCCGGTTGTGCACGCTGAGTTTGCGCAATATTGCAGAAACGTGAGCCTTAACGGTGGTTTCGGCAATGTTCAGGTTGTAGGCAATCTGCTTGTTGGACTCACCCTTGGACATTCGCTCCAGCACCAGTAACTGGCGCCGGGTCAGGGAGTTGAGCAGCTCGGGGGAAACCGGATTGTCATCGTTACGTCGGCGCCGGCCCGTGCTTTCTTTTCCCGTGCGAATGATGTCAGAGGGCAGGTACACGTTGCCATTGAGTATTTGTTGAATGGCTTCTGTCATCTTAACTCTGGGCGAAGATTTGGTGATAAAGCCCACAGCGCCGTAGGTGATGGCTTGCAGCACCACCTGCTTTTCTTCCTCGGCTGACACAATCACCACTGGAATGGTGGGCGCTTCGTTCCGCAGGGTAATCAGCCCGTTCAAGCCGTGCATGCCGGGCATGTTCAGATCCAGCAGAATCAGGTCGAGATCGTCGTTTTCCTTGGCGATTATCAGCGCGCTGTCCAGGTCGTCTGTTTCGAGGATCTCGCTGCCTTCAAAACCCGACGCGATAACACTGCTGATTGCTTCCCGGAAAAGTGGGTGGTCATCGGCAATCAGGATTTTGTAGGCTGGTTCCATGAACGTTTCTACCTGTTTTCTTTCGTCAGTGAGAACTGTTGAAGGTTCATCATAGCCGGTTTCAGGCGAATGTGTGGCATGCGGCTTGGCAAGCATAGCGATTCCCGGGCGGCGAGTTTCCTGCGGCCAATGTGGCCTGCGGATCTCTGACTGTTATTGTCGTACAACTATTACACGTTATGTCGGTGTTGAGTTGAATGCGACCATCGCACCAAAGAACAAACACCAAAGTACCATTTTTGCGCGCCGCTCTGGTTCGTATTGTGTGGAGATGAATAAACCACAACGAAATTTGCGTTTTTCCGTACTTACTGGCGTCGCTATGCTGGTTGCCATTCAGTGTTTTGGGCCGATTGCCCGGGCCGAGCCCGGCAAACCAGATCTGGAATTGCCGGAGCTATCAGTGAGTGTGTTGCAGTTCGGGACAGCGCACTGGGAGCTGGATCATATCGTACATCGGCAACTGGACCGCAAGCATGGTGATCGCCTGGCTTTGAGGGTGGTTGCTAACCTTTCTGCATCGCACCTTGCCGCTGCTACGTGCTGAACACTCTGATGCGGGAAGCCAGTTTTGCTGATCTTTGGTACCACGTGTCAGCCACCCTGCGCAGGATGGTGCTGGCATTTTTTCTGGCGATGACGCTGGGCATTTTGATTGGCTTGATCATGGGGCTGTCAGCCCTTATCAATGCCCTTTTTGATCCACTACTGGTTCTGCTGTTGAATCTGCCTGCATTGGTTACCATCATTCTGATGTACGTTTGGTTTGGCCTTGTTGAGTCAGCAGCGATCGTGGCTGTGGTCATCAATAAAGTTCCCAACGTTGCTTTAACTGTCCGTGAGGGCGCCCGGAGCCCGGACTTTCGGCTGGAGGATATGGCAACGGTTTATCGCTTCAGCCGTTGGCAGCGGTTTCGGGACGTTTGGGTGCCGCAACTGTTTCCCTACCTGATGGCTGCCACCAGAGGCGGCCTGGCCCTGATTTGGAAAATCGTGCTGGTGGTGGAATTGCTTGGCCGCTCCAGTCGCTGGCGCCAGCCAGATCAGCTATCTCTGGGCATGGCCCGTCGAGCTGCATTAGCTCGGTGCCTGGCGATAAAGCCCGAGTTGCTGCTGCTAGACGAACCCTTTGCGTCTCTTGACCCGGTTATGGCGGGTGATCTTAAACAGCTGATTGTGGGAATTCTGGATGCCAATCCCGCCATGGCGATGATTTGTGTGACCCACGATGGAGGAGACGCTGCAACTCTGGCCAATCGACTGTGGTATCTCGATGGCCAGCCGGCGCGACTGAAGTGGGATGGCTGGATTGAAGAGCCCGGTCAAATTGAGCGTCTGTTAGGAAAACTAAGAGAGTCTGAGCGAGCGGGCTAGAGAAAAGCGTGGGCATTAAGCGTTTAATACAGCTCAATATTCAGGCCGGCTTAGTGCCCAATATTTTGGTTCTCTGTGGCCGGAAGCCCGCCGTGGCCAAAATGACCAGTACCACGGTAACCCCCACACTCACTCCCCAGGCTAACGGGCTCCACTGCAAGTACAGCGAGAAACGGATGGCTTCCACCGCATGGGTAAACGGGTTGAACTGGCACACCCAGTAAAGCCAGGGGCTGGCTTCGTTCATACGCCACAGTGGATATAGCGCCGAGGACATAAAAAACATCGGGAAAATAACAAAATTCATGACACCTGCAAAGTTTTCCAGTTGCTTGATCCAGGTGGCAATCAGCAGTCCAAGCGCGCCCAGCATTAAACTGGTTAAAACCAGTGCCGGCAGCACGGCAAGGTAACCCCAGGTTGGCGGTTCCACACCCACCAGCAGGGCCACCAACAGGAAGATATACACCTGAATCACCGACACCACGCCCATAGCCAGCAGTTTGGTCACCAGCAGGAAGGGCCGCGGCAGGGGGCTCATCAATAGCACCCGCATACTGCCAAGCTCGCGGTCGTACACCATCGACAGCGCTCCTTGCATGCTATTGAACAGAATGATCATGCCGCACAGCCCCGGTGCAATGTAGGTTTCGTAGGTGATGTAGGTTTGATAGGGCGGAATAATGGATATGCCCAGTACTGCGCGAAAACCGGCGGCAAACACCACCAGCCAGAGCAGTGGGCGGACTAATGCACTGGCAAACCGGGTGCGTTGTTGCCAGAAACGCAACCATTCACGCGTTTGAATGCCGGCAAAGCAATGCCAGTAGGCTGCGGGTTTCATGAGCCAGCTCCGGTCAGCAGTTCGAAAGTTTCGGCCAGGGTAGTGGTGCCAGCCTTGCGGCATAATGCCTGCCCGGCGCCATCGGCCAACAGCCGGCCCTGGTGTAAAATCATCACCCGGTCTTGCTCGGCAACCTCCTCAATCAGGTGGGTGGCCCAGAGTACCGTCAGATGATCATCCGCGCACAGTTGGCGAACGTGGTCGTTCAGAGCCTTGCGGCTAGCGATATCCAGCCCTGCGGTGGGCTCATCTAAAAGCAGCAGTGTCGGTTGATGCAGCAAGGCGCGGGCAATTTCTACCCGGCGCCTATGGCCGCCGTTTAACGTCCTTACGGGATCGTTGGCCCTGTCGAGCAAACTGAAGCGTTCCAGCTCCTGATCGCCCCGCAGCCGCGCCTGTTTGCGCGAAAGCCCGTGTAGCGCGCTGTGATACATCAAGTTCTGACGCACCGTTAAATCAAGGTCCAGCGCATTTTGCTGAAACACCACGCCAATCTGGCGCATGGCCTCGGCGGGGTGTTTTTTCAGTGACTGTCCAGCGAACAGGATATCACCCTGCTGCAGCGCCAGCAGCCGGGTCAGCAGGCCGAACAGGGTCGACTTTCCAGCCCCGTTGGGGCCCAGCAGGGCGTGAAAACGCCCGCTGTCCAAAGCAAAACTGATATCAGTGAGTACCGCTTTGTCGCCGTAGCAAAACCCGATATCCCTCGCGGTCAGTGTCATGAGTTCGGATCGATCACCACCCCCCAAGGGTAGCGGCCTACTTTGATGGATTTAATAACTTTCATATCGTCCAGATCAATAACCGATACATCGCCAGACACACCGTTGGTGGTGTAAAGCTGGGTTTCGTCTTTGTTCAGATCCAGCTGCCACACGCGGCTGCCGACTAACAGATATTCCAGAACTTCATAGGTTTTGGCGTCTACTACCGCCACATGATTGGAGGGCCCTAATGCGACAAAGGCGTATTTGCCGTCGGATGTCAGCTCAATGCCTACTGGTTGCACCCGGTCCTGATTCACGCCGGGCACTTTGAATGACATTTCGTGAACCTGCTCGAGTGTGTCCACGTCAATAATGTGCACTGTGCCGCCGATTTCGGCCGAGGCCCAGGCGATCTTGCTGTCTTTGCTGAATTCCACGTGGCGCGGGCGCTGGCCAACCACAATGTTCTTTTCGATTTCAAAGGTCTCGGTATTAATCCAGTGCAGCATACTAGTGGTTTCTGACGTGTTCACCGCCCATTTTCCGTCCGGGCTTACGGCCATGCCTTCGGGTTCAATGCCAACATCAATCTGGGCAAGCACGATTTTAGTGGTTACATCCACCACGGTCACGATGGCGTCGTCTTCGTTGGCGATGTACAAATGCTTGTTATTAGGGTGCAGCGCGAACTGCTCCGGATCTTCACCCGAGGGCAGGGTGTCGATTATCTTGCGGGTGGCCAAGTCCAGCACCTGAACGGTATCGTCGTCGCTCGCGCAGATGTACAGCTTGGTGAAGTCCTTGGACAACAAAATACCCCGTGGTCGCGCGCCAACATCAATGGTTTCAATAACCTCCATGGTTTCTGTGTCAATAACAGACAGTGTGTTGTCTTTTTCATTGGACACGTAAGCCAGGCTGGCCATCGCAGGCGCTGACAGCCCGATCAGGGTAGCCAAAGCGGTTTTTCTGAGCAGCGATTTCATCGAGAAACTCCTTGTTGTTCTGAATGGCAAGCGATCAGCCGTTGATACGACACGTGCTTTCCGGCTCATCAAAGCCGAGGGTGTCCATTTCTGTAAGTGGGTGAATAAACCCTTCAAACGGTGCGGTTGCCACCAGCCCCCGTGGGTGAACCAGGGGTATAGGCTGGCGCAGCTGACCATTCCACTGCCGATAGTTCAGCTTTCGGCCCTTGAACGCAGCCAGTTGAAAACGGTCGCTGAAAATAAGCTGGCGAACACTGCGGGCATCGGCGCTGCCAGCCTGTGTAACGGCAGTGCCCACAGAGCGCACCGCGGCCCAGGCAGCGTAATCGGCGCTGTTCATATCGCGGCCGGCAAGATCGTGGAAACGGCTTTGCAGTTGTGCTGCGCCCCAGCTTTCCACCACACGGTGCCAGGCAACTGGCGACATGCCCTGGGTGCCTACCACCGGCCGTGGCAGCCAGGTGTTAAACGGAACGTATTCGCCAAAATCACCGCGCACATCGGCCACCACCACGGCATCGTATTCTTTGGCCTGGGTGAACAGCGGTAACTCTTTGGCTGCGGTACGGCGCAAATCGGCGTCAAACGTCCAGGGCTTGTCTTCAATAATGTTTACCCCGAAGCGCTTGGCCGAGCGGCGAAAGGCATTGGCCCAGGCCAGATCGGCTTCGGTGGGGCCGGTGATCAGGAATACCTCGTTCCAGCGCCGCATTTGCAGCCATTGGCTAAGGGCATCTGTCAGCATGGCGTAGCTGGGAATGGTGTGTAAAAGGTTATTGTGGCACTCGCCGGTGCGCAGCGCATCGTCTGCGGCTCCTGAGTTGAACACCAGGGTATCGGCATTGGCTTTGTTCATAATAGCGGCCAATGTGCTGGCGGGTGCGTTGATCACAAACAACTGCACACCTTCTTGCTGAAGATTTTCAAACGCAAGAATGGCCGCCTGTTCTGAATCGGCCACGTGGCTGGCCAGTTCATACCGGTGGCCCATGAATTTCCCGGTGGTGCTGTTGTCAGCCATGGCCAGTTCGGCGCCGCGCAGGCCAGCGTCTTCGGGTTCGGGAAGTACGTTCGACAGCACCGGACCCTGGTCTGGCACCCAATGCACATAACCCACTTTTACATCCACAGTGTCCGCAGCAACGGAAGGCATCGCCGCCAGTGTGATAGATAAAAATGTGGCGATCAGGGATGCAGATCGAAACATGAGCCTCTCCGGATTTTAATTGTGTGACCAGCTTAGTGAAGGGCAAAAGTCCCGGGAATATTCAGAAAGTAGGAAACTGCCAGTACTAAAGGACTATTCCGCTCCCAATCAGCCTGTTTAACATGGCGAAAAGGCTTACGTTGGGCCTCTCGCGCTTTGGCCTTAGCTCCGACTGTACTACTACCAAGGAACTAAGCCGAAACCTCCAAAGTGCCATTCGGATTTGCCGGCGAGTTTCTTACACTATTTGGAGATACTGGCGTCTCACAAATCCAACCGCCAGAGCATAAAGAATCAATAGAGGTAACAACCATGGCAATCTCCTTTTCACTTAAAGCACTCGCAACAGCAGCCTTAATGAGCACGGCGGGTTTGGCGATGGCGCACGGCAATGTCACCCCGCAAGCGGTAGATACTGGCGACCTTCCAGTATTGGGCGCCGATCTTTTGCTTGAAAACCCGTTCCGTGAGGGTGGTTCCCACGGCGATGCGAACGCTCTGGCTGTGCAGATTGGTGAAAGTGCTTACGCGGGCAACTGTGCTGCTTGCCACGGAATTCGGGCAATGTCTGGGGGTTTGACGCCAGATTTGCGCGAACTCGAAGCATGGGACGACGAATACTATATGGGCCGGGTACAGAACGGTACCGACCGGGGTATGCCGTCTTGGAAAAAAACGCTGGATCAGAATGCGATCTGGGCCATCAGAACCTACGTTGAATCCCTGCCAAAGCCTGAGTGAACTGTGCTGGCCAAAGACATTTTCGGTTGGTGACCGGGCTGGCATTGTGCCGGCCTTTTGCTGTTGGGGAGAAAGCAATGAAAGCGCTGTTACGATGTTTGGTAATGATGCTGGTGTTTCAGGCAGGCATCGCTCAGGAAGTGGACGACGGCGACGTGCTGCTGAACCGGCCCGCTGAGCGCCCCTATGACATTATTATTGAGTCCGGTTATCTGAAAGTGGGTGTTTACCAGAATTTCCCGCCCTACTCCTACTTGGTAGACGGCGAACCCCAGGGCATTGACGTGGAGCTGGGCAAGCGCATTGCTGCCGCTATGGGGGTGGAATTTAAAGTGCACTGGATTGTGCCGGATGAAAATCTTGGGGATGACCTGCGCAACAACGTCTGGAAAGGGCACTATCTGGCCAAGCAGCGCTTGGCGGATGTGATGATGCGGGTGCCTTATGACAAACAATATGCCTACATGCAGGATTCCACCGGCGAGTACATGAATGAGCAGGTGGTGCTGTTCGGACCTTATCAACAGGAAACCTGGCAAATTGCTTACAACCCACAAAAAATGGACTCTGTCGAAACCATCGCGATGTTTCAGTACCACCCGATTGGCGTGGAAATTGACACCTTGCCGGCCTTTTACCTGACCTCTGGCCTGAACGGTCGCCTGCGCGGTCAGGTTCGCCACTACACTAATGTTCATGAGGCGTTCAGTGCCATGCATAACGGCGACGTCAGCGCCGTTATGGGCATGCGTGCTGAAATTGATCACGAGTTATCGAAAGCTGAAAACAGTGGGTTTAGGCAGGCTGGCAATGCTTTTCCCGGTATTGGTAAGCAAGTTTGGGATGTGGGGATGGCCATTAAGAGCACCCACCGACAGCTGGGTTATGCCCTCGAAGAAATTGTTGGCAACATCGTTAAGTCGGGGGAGTTGGAGGGGCTGTTTGCTGACGCTAACCTGCGCTACAGCGTGCCCCAGTATTATAGGGCGTTCTTAAGCGAAGAGGCGATAGCACAGGCCGAGGGCAAACCCTAACGCTTGTTGCGTGTGACCTATTATCGCAATTTTGTGTAGACCCACGCCTTCGACGTGGGTTTTTTGTAAGGGTAGTACGACCAAGTGATGAGAAAACCACGCCCGCGGAATCATTGTTGATTGCACCGGTAAAGCGAAGAATCTGTATAGAGGCGGGAAGAATTCCCGGTTCACCGAAAACCGACAACAAGAGACTCGGAGAGCGCAACCATGAGATCGAATAGATTCGGCATTCGCATTGCCGTCAGTGCCTTGGCTTTGGCCGTTTCCTGCGGGGCCCAGGCGGTAACCGACGAAGACATTCTTAACGATGCCAACACCCCAGAAGACATTGTCAGCTATGGCATGGGTACTCAAGGGCAACGATTCAGCACCATTGAAGACTTGAACACTGACAACATCCGCTATTTGCAGCCCGCGTGGGCGTTTTCTTTTGGCAGCGAAAAAATGCGAGGCCAGGAATCCCAGCCAATGATCAAGGATGGCGTAATGTACGTTACCGCCTCCTATTCCCGCGTTTATGCGATTGATGCAAGGACGGGTGAAGAAATCTGGCAATACGATGCCCGCCTGCCGGATGGCATCATGCCCTGCTGTGATGTGGTTAACCGAGGCGTTGCGCTCTACGGCGATAAAGTCTACTTCGGCACCTTGGATGCCAAGCTTGTGGCCCTGAACAAAGACACCGGTAAGCCGGTTTGGATCAAAACAGTCGCGGATTATCAAGCAGGCTATGCCATCACCGCGGCCCCGCTTGTGGTGAAAGGTAAGTTAATCACCGGCGTATCGGGCGGTGAGTTTGGTATCGTGGGCAAAGTAGAAGCTTACGATCCCGAAACCGGTGATTTGGTTTGGACCCGGCCCACGGTTGAAGGCCACATGGGCTATGTGTACAAAGATGGTAAAGCTATTGAAAGCGGTATCTCCGGTGGCGAAGCAGGGAAAACCTGGCCTGGCGACATGTGGAAGAACGGCGGCGCAGCCACCTGGCTAGGCGGCACTTACGACCCGGACACCAATTCGTTATTTTTTGGCACCGGTAACCCGGCTCCCTGGAACTCGCACTTACGCCCCGGAGACAACCTGTTTTCAGCATCTCGCCTGGCCATTAATCCAGACGATGGCAGTATCAAGTGGCACTTCCAAACCACGCCTCACGACGGCTGGGATTACGACGGCGTTAACGAGCTGATTTCATTCAACTACGAAGAAAATGGTAAAACCGTGATGGCCGCGGCTACCGCCGACCGCAACGGCTTTTTCTATGTTTTGAACCGGGAAAACGGCGACTTCATTCGCGGCTTCCCGTTTGTGGACAAAATTACCTGGGCGACCGGGCTTGATCCAAAAACCGGCCGGCCAATTTATGCCGAAAATGGGCGCCCGGGTGATCCGTCGTCAATGGACGGCACGAAAGGCGAAACGGTTCTGGCGCAGCCTGCCTTCCTGGGTGGTAAGAACTGGATGCCTATGGCGTTCAGCCAAGATACCGGTCTGTTCTACGTACCCTCAAATGAGTGGTCTATGGACATTTGGAACGAGCCCGTATCCTACAAGAAAGGCGGAGCGTATCTGGGCGCAGGTTTCACCATCAAACCAACAAATGACGACTACATCGGCGTACTGCGCGCTATGGACCCGAAAACCGGAGAGGAAGTGTGGCGTTATGAAAATCCGGCACCTTTGTGGGGTGGGGTAATGACCACCGCTGGTAATCTGGTGTTCACCGGCACTCCGGAGGGATTTTTGAAAGCGTTTGACGCCAAAACCGGCGAAGAGCTCTACAAATTCAACACCGGCTCAGGCGTGGTAGGCACCCCGGTGACCTGGATGATGGACGGCGAGCAGTTCGTTTCGGTTGCATCGGGCTGGGGCGGAGCGGTTCCGTTGTGGGGCGGCGAAGTGGCCAAGGTGGTCAAGGACTTTAACCAGGGTGGTATGGTCTGGACCTTTAAGCTGCCGAAGGATCGTGTTGCCAGCAAGTGATTCCTGAATGCGACGAAACCAGGCGCCAGAGGGTTGGATTTTATGATCAGCCGGCTGGCGCCGATTAGTACTAAGGGATGAGTTTTTCACCCCTATCGCATCATTCAACAATAAAGGTTTAGTATCTACATTGAGTGGGTAAATACGAAAGCCCACGTTGGTGAGCAACAAACACAAAAAGAGGTCGAGACCATGATCTACGCACAACCAGGAAAGGAAGGCTCAGTCGTTTCTTTCAAACCGCGTTATGAAAATTACATTGGCGGTGAGTGGGTTGCCCCGGTAAAAGGGCAGTATTTTGATAACATCACGCCGATTACCGGTAATGTGATTTGTGAGATTCCCCGTTCCACCGCCGAAGATATCGAGTTGGCATTGGACGCTGCACACAAAGCGGCGCCGGCTTGGGGCCGAACGTCGGTACAGGAGCGTTCCCGCATTCTGTTGAAAATAGCGGACCGCATAGAAGAAAACCTGGAACTGCTGGCGGTTGCAGAAAGTTGGGACAACGGCAAAGCCGTTCGTGAAACTCTGAACGCTGACATTCCACTGGCGGCTGACCACTTTCGCTATTTTGCCGGTTGTATTCGCGCTCAGGAAGGCCATATGGGTGAAATAGACCATAACACCGTGGCCTATCATTTCCACGAGCCGCTGGGTGTCGTGGGGCAAATTATCCCCTGGAACTTCCCGATTTTAATGGCGGCCTGGAAGCTTGGCCCCTGCTTGGCGGCTGGTAACTGCACCGTATTAAAGCCGGCCGAGCAGACGCCTGCGAGCATACTGGTGCTGATGGAACTTATTGGCGATTTATTGCCGCCGGGCGTGCTCAACGTGGTCAATGGTTACGGTATTGAAGCCGGCCAGGCACTGGCTACCAGCAAGCGCATTGCTAAAATCGCCTTTACCGGCTCTACACCGGTAGGCACGCACGTTTTGAAATGCGCCGCTGAAAACCTTATTCCGTCCACGGTGGAACTGGGTGGAAAATCGCCAAACATTTATTTCGCAGATGTGATGAAAGCCGAGCCTGAATTCATCGACAAGTGCATTGAAGGCCTGGTTTTGGCGTTCTTCAACCAGGGTGAAGTGTGTACCTGTCCGTCCCGCGCCCTGGTGCAGGAAGACATGTACGATGAGTTTATGGAAAAAGTGATTGCTCGTACCAAGTCAATCAAGCGCGGTAATCCACTGGATACTGATGTTCAGGTAGGCGCTCAGGCCAGCAAAGAACAATTCGACAAGATTCTGTCATACCTTGAGATTGGCAAGCAAGAAGGCGCTGAAGTGCTCACCGGCGGCGGCCGCGAGCATCTGGAAGGCGAGTTTGCTAACGGTTTCTACATCCAGCCCACGCTGTTTAAGGGCAACAACAAGATGCGGGTGTTCCAGGAAGAAATCTTCGGCCCGGTTGTGGGGGTAACTACCTTCAAAACCGAGGAAGAAGCGCTGGCTATCGCCAACGATACCGAGTTTGGCTTGGGCGCAGGTGTCTGGTCCCGTGACACTAACGTGGCTTACCGCATGGGTCGCAACATTCAGGCCGGTCGGGTCTGGCTGAACTGCTTCCATGCGTATCCCGCCCACGCCGCCTTCGGTGGCTATAAGAAATCCGGTATTGGTCGTGAAACCCATAAATTGGCGCTTGATCACTACCAGCAAACCAAGTGCATGCTGACCAGCTACGACATCAACCCACTGGGCTTTTTCTAGGTCCGGGTTGGCACATTGGTCGTGCGTTATTTTTACCCCGGCGTTGGCCGGGTGTTCTTTCTTTCAAGTCCTTTTGAGGGGCAGTCATGTATCGCTCTTCTTTGGCTTCCGTGGGCCTTTTTTTCCCGCGCTAAAATGTGCGTGCTCAGCGAACGGCCCACTTGCAACACAAGGTGCATTAAAAACAGTGCGAAAGTACCATATTGGTTATTTTCTGCTACCTTTACGATGGGTTTTGGGGAAGCGGTAAAAGCGCCGTCATTTCCTTGATGCGCAAACAATCACTATAAAAGAGGTAAGCATTATGTGGACAAAGCCAGCTTATGAAGATCTGCGTATCGGTTTCGAAGTCACTATGTACTTCGCCAACCGCTGAAGTCTGAAGTAGCCAGCGCCCCGGCGCTGGCTGTTTTACTTCCGGAGCTTCTGCTTATGTTTATTCAAGTTCTTGGTTCAGCGGCAGGTGGCGGTTTCCCCCAGTGGAACTGCAATTGCGCCAATTGCGACGGTTTTCGAAAAGGCACTGTTAACGCCCACGCACGTACGCAGTCATCCATTGCGGTCAGTGAAGACGGTAAACGCTGGATACTCTTTAATGCCTCCCCCGATATTCGTGCCCAGCTGGCGTCGTTTCCTGCCATGCAGCCGGCGCGGGCGCTGCGCGACACCGGCATTGCAGCCGTGGTGTTGATTGACAGTCAGGTGGACCACACAACCGGCCTGCTGACCCTTCGCGAAGGCCTACCGTTAGATATCTGGTGTACCGCACAGGTGCACGAAGACCTTAGTTCGGGTTTTCCGCTGTTCCCGATGCTGGAACACTGGAACGGAGGATTACACTGGCAAGAAATTGCTCTTGGCGACGGTGCGGCCGAAGCCTTTGTTATTCCCTGCGCGCCGAATTTGAAGTTGACCGCTATTCCGTTGCTGAGCAACGCGCCACCGTATTCGCCACACCGCGACCAGCCGCACCCCGGTGACAATATTGGTGTGTTTATTGAGGACACACGCACGGGTACTACGGTGCTCTACGCACCTGGGCTGGGTAAGCCTGATGAGCACATACTTCAATGGATGCGCCAGGCCGATGTGTTGATGGTTGATGGCACGGTATGGCATGACGACGAAATGATTCGCCAGCACGTCGGCACAAAAACCGGTCAGGACATGGGGCACCTGGCTCAAAGTGGCCCCGGTGGTATGATTGAAGTGCTGGACACTATGCAGGCCAAGCGCAAGATTCTGATACACATCAACAATACCAACCCGATTTTGAACGAGGACTCGACCGAACGGGCGCAGTTAGCTCAGCACGGAATCGAAGTGGCTTGGGACGGGATGCATATAGATCTGTCGGGGACGCCATGAACGCCATTGTGAACACCACCCTGAACCACGCGGATTTTGAGCAGGCGTTACGTAACAAGGGTCGGCTTTATCATATTCACCACCCGTACCATCAGGCCATGTACGGCGGCCAGTGCAGCCCTGAACAAATTCGTGGCTGGGTGGCCAACCGCTATTATTACCAAGTGATGATCCCGCGCAAAGACGCGGCCATTATGGCCAATTGCCCTGACGCAAGAGTGCGCAAGCAGTGGTTGCAGCGCATTCTTGATCACGATGGTCGCGACGGCGATATGGGTGGTATTGAAGCCTGGCTGTGCCTGGCAGAAGCCGTGGGGCTGACTCGTGAAGAAGTGATCGACCAGCGCCACGTTTTGCCTGGCGTTCGTTTTGCAGTGGACGCTTATCTGAACTTTGCTCGCCGCGCGACTTGGCAGGAAGCGGCCTGCTCCTCGTTAACTGAACTGTTTGCGCCGGAAATCCACCAGTCTCGCCTGGACAGCTGGCCAGAACATTATCCGTGGATTGACGAGGCGGGCTATAGTTACTTCCGCAAGCGGCTTTCAGAAGCTCGTCGCGATGTTGAGCATGGTCTGGCCATTACGCTGGAATATTTCACCAGCGCAGCTGAGCAAGCCCGTGCCTTGGAGATTCTTCAGTTCAAACTGGATATTCTCTGGAGCCTGCTAGACGCCCTAACCATGGCATACAGCCACAATACGCCACCGTTTCACACGGTGACCGACCAGCAAGTCTGGCACAGGGGGCTGTGATGGCAAACTCGGCAGCGGTTGGGGATACAGCTGGAAACATACCCCGTTTTCGCCGTGGCTTTCGGTTTCAGTGGGAGCCGGTACAGAACGGCTATGTGTTGCTCTACCCCGAGGGCATGGTGAAGCTTAACGAAAGCGCCGGCGCTATTCTGCGCGAGGTGGACGGCCAGCGCTGCGTGCAGGACATTGTCAGTGCGCTGGAACAGGCCTTTCCCGAGGCAGGGCCGCTGGCGGGCGATGTTAACGAGTTTCTGCAACACGCCTGCGAACAACATTGGATTGAACTTTTATGAATATGCCTTCATCCACGCTGACCAGCCAGAAAGCGGGCACCATCGGACCACCCTTATGGCTGCTGGCAGAGCTAACCTACCGCTGCCCGTTGCAATGCCCGTACTGTTCGAACCCGTTGGATTTTGCCCAGACGGAGCGTGAACTCAGCACGGAAGACTGGGTAAAAGTGCTACGCCAGGGGCGGGAGATGGGCGCGGCCCAGCTGGGGTTTTCCGGCGGTGAACCGCTGGTTCGTCAAGATCTTCAAGAACTGATTGCTGAAGCTCGACACTTGGGCTACTACAGCAATCTGATTACGTCCGGCTTGGGCCTGACTAACGCCAAAGTAGAGTCGTTCGCCAGCGCCGGGCTGGACCATATCCAGGTGAGCTTTCAGGCATCAGACCCAGAGCTGAACAACGCTTTGGCTGGTTCGCGCAAGGCGTTTGATCAAAAACTGGCAATGGCACGGGCGGTGAAAGAGGCGGGCTACCCCATGGTTCTGAATTTTGTGATTCACCGCCACAACATTCACCAGATGAACGACATTATGGCGCTGTGTAAGCGCCTGGGGGCGGATTTTGTGGAGCTGGCTACCTGCCAGTATTACGGCTGGGCGTTTAAAAATCGCGAAGGCCTTATGCCGTCAAAGGCACAGCTTGAGAAGGCCGAGCGCGAAGTGAATCAGTACCGCGCTCGCCTGCTGGACGAAGGTTCGGCGATGAAGCTGATTTTTGTTACCCCCGACTATTACGAGGAGCGCCCGAAAGCCTGCATGAACGGTTGGGGCAGTCTGTTTTTGACGGTGGCACCGGACGGTGCGGCGCTGCCCTGCCACAGCGCGCGTTTGTTGCCCATCGATTTTCCCAATGTGCGTGACAACGATTTGAAACACATCTGGTACGACAGCCCGGGCTTTAATCATTATCGCGGTGACAGCTGGATGCCGGAGCCGTGTCAGTCCTGTGATGAAAAAGAAAAAGACTTTGGCGGCTGCCGCTGCCAGGCCTTCCTGCTAACCGGTAACGCCGATAATGCCGACCCGGTGTGCAGCAAATCTGGGTACCACGACCGTATTCTGGCGGCTCGCCAGGCCGCCGACCATGCCACCGCAGGCATTGAGGAACTGACCTATCGCAACGCCGGCAACTCCCGCATGTTCTTCCGCAGTTAGTCAGCCGCCAGTCAAAGGCTTACTGAGCGCCACCGAGGCCTGCGCTGGCTATACCCAGCGCAGCGGTTTGGTGGCGTCAGGCGCTGGCGTATTCTGGTTACAAAACGAACCCGAAACCGGCGCCAGCCGGGTATGGCATTTGAATGACCAGGGGTTAGCGTTGGCGTTGGATACGACCTTGCGCAATCTTCGCAGTCGGGTGAATGGCTACGGCGGCGGTACCCTGGCTGCCGCACCGGATGGCGTATATGCGGTGAGCGACGATCAACGCATTCATTTTATTCCTGTGGGTGCAGGGCAAAGCCTTGAGCTGACGACCGATAGTGCCGCCTATGGCGGATTGCGGGCTGACCCATCGCGGCAACGGGTGCTGGCGATACGCGAAACCGGGCAGGGCGTGGCGGATGGCCGCCAGCAACTGGTGGCGGTGGCTCACGATGGCGCGCTAACGGTGCTGCACCAGGGCGAAGACTTTTACAGTGCGCCCGCGTTATCGGCAGACGGCCGGCACATTGCCTGGGTGAGCTGGCAACTGCCAGATATGCCCTGGCTGAAAACCCGTGTGTGGACGGCGAAAATAACGGGTGATGGCACATTGGAGAACCCTCGGGTGCACACCGCTCCCCAACCAGCGTCTATCCAACAGCCGGTGTTTGCCGGGCAGGACCTTTGGGTACTGTCTGACCATGAGGGCTGGTGGCAACCCTGGCAACTCGACATTCAGAACCCCGCGAGCACCTGGACACAAGCCGCGGCGCCCGAATGCGACCATGCCAATGCGCCCTGGCAATTGGGTGAGGCGCACCACTGCCCGCTGCCGGGCGGAGGATGGGCTCGCGCTCATTACCACCTTGGCCGTGGCGAGCTGTGGTTGTCGGGCCCCGGCGATCCGAGCCCTGCGCGGATTGCGCCGGCGTTCAGCGACTTTCGCAGTTTGTGCACCTGTGGCGATTTTCTTTACGCCATTGCACGTTCCCCGGACCGCCTGGATGCGGTGCTAAAAATAGATCTGCAAAGTGCTGAGGCGAGTGTCGTCGCCGGCGGCGAGCCAGCGCTGCCAGGGCATGCCCTGGCGCAGCCAGTTTCGTTTCGAGTTTCGGCCCTTGCTCAGGAAACGACCGCGCCCCAAGGCTTTTTATATTCGCCTGCGACACCCGGCACGGATCCACCGCCTCTGATTTTGGTAGCCCACGGTGGGCCAACCTCCGCGGCCTACCCGGTATTCAACCCTCTGATTCAGTTCTGGTGCCAGCGCGGCTTTGCTGTGGCGGAAGTGAACTATCGTGGCAGTAGCGGGTACGGCAGGGCGTTCCGGCTTGCGCTGGCAGAGCGCTGGGGCGAGATTGATGTGGAAGACATGGCGCGGGCTGCAGACGCCCTGGTTGCTGCAGGCCACGCCGATGGTAACCAGGTGTTTATTCAGGGCCGCAGTTCTGGCGGTTATACCGCGTTGATGGCACTGAGCCTGGATCAGCGCTACAGTGCCGGCGCCAGCCAATTCGGCGTGACCGATCCTATGCAGCTGCGGCGTGTGACCCACCGCTTTGAATCCGGGTATCTGGACTGGTTGTTGGGATGCCCCGACCGGCACCCGCAACGCTGGCAGGCCCGCACACCCCGGTTACGGGCGGCGGCAATGGCGGCGCCGGTAATTTTTTTTCAAGGCGGCCAGGATAAAGTCGTCGTACCCGAGCAGACCCGCATAATGGTCGCTGCCATGGAGCAAGCCGGGCAGACGCCGGAGCTTCACTGGTTCCAGAACGAAGGCCACGGTTTTTTACAGCAGGCCAATCAGGCGGCCATGCTAGAGGCGCTTTACAGCTTTTATCGACGGCATGGTCGAAACACCAATGAATGCATAGGAAGCTTGAGTTAGACTTCGACTATTACATATAAAAACAAATTTAACGTCGAGTGCATGTTCATGGGTCACGACATATCCGCTTTAAGAAAATTTGTCTCGCCAGAGATCGTATTCGGAGCCGGATCAAGGAAGTCTGTCGCTAACTTCGCCAGTAATTTTGGCGCAAAACATGTGTTTCTGGTGTCTGATCCAGGCGTGGCCGCCGCGGGGTGGGTGGGTGAAATCGTTACCCTGCTGACCGATGCCGGCATACGTACCACGGTTTACACCGGTGTTTCGGCGAATCCTCGTGTTGATGAAGTGATGGCCGGTGCCGAACTCTACAAATCCTCCGAGTGCGATGTGATTGTGGCGATTGGCGGCGGCAGCCCTATGGACTGCGCCAAGGGCATCGGCATTGTGGTCAGCGATGGCCGCAATATTTTGGAGTTTGAAGGGGTGGACACCATCGTAAACCCGCCGCCGCCGATGATACTGATTCCAACCACGGCCGGAACCTCGGCTGATGTGTCACAGTTCGCCATCATTTCTGACCCTGCCCGTCGCTTCAAATTTTCCATCATCAGCAAAGCGATTGTGCCAGACGTTTCGCTGATCGATCCCGAAGTGACCGAAACCATGAGCAGCTATCTAACTGCCTGCACCGGCGTTGACGCCTTGGTGCATGCTATAGAGGCTTATGTGTCTACAGGCAGCGGGCCGTTGACAGACTCTAATGCGCTGGAAGCGATCCGGCTGATTAACCACAATTTGGAGCCCTTGGTGGCTAATACCGCAGATGCGTATCTGCGCGAGCAGATCATGTTGGCGTCCATGCAGGCTGGCCTGGCGTTTTCCAACGCAATTCTGGGTGCGGTTCACGCTATGTCTCACAGCCTGGGAGGTTTTCTGGATTTGCCCCATGGATTATGCAATGCCGTATTGTTAGAACACGTGGTGGCTTACAATTTCCACTCAGCGGAAGATCGCTTTCGTCGTGTTGCAGAAGCCATGAATATCGATACTCGTGGTATGAGCCAGGCCGAAATTCAAAAACGTTTGATGAGTCGCATTATTCAGCTCAAGCGCGCCGTGGGGCTTGAGGCCAAGTTGTCAGAGTTGGGGGTCAGGGTGTCCGATATTCCGTCTCTCTCTGGCTTTGCATTGCAGGACCCGTGTATTTTGACCAATCCTCGCAAGTCGTCACTCAGAGATGTTCAGGTTGTGTATGAAGAAGCCCTTTGATGACGAACGTGGTTATGAGGTGGGTGATTTATTGGGGCTGGGTCGCCAGTCTGTGCGCAAGAACTACTATCTGGCGCTGCAAGAGCGCCTGGAGGAGTTAGAGCGGGAGCGAAATCGCTATAAGTGGTTGTTTGAAAAGGCACTTCACGGTATTTTTCAAGGCGATTTACGCGGTGGCGTTCTGGCCTGCAACCCGGCCATGGCTAAACTCTGTGGTTACCTCAATGCTGAAGACTTGAAAACCCGGGTTATCCGCTTGCGTGAACAGCTTTTTTGTAGCGCCAATGAATTCGATGCATTGCGCCAGGAATTGCTTGATAAAGGCAGTCTGGGCGCTCGCGAAATCCGCCTGCGTCGCGCCGATGCGACACCGGTTAATGTGGCTATTACTCTGCTCAGGCGGCCAGACCTGGGGCCAGAGGTGGTTGAGGCGTTTGTGGCAGATATAACCGAGAGGGTGCAGGCGCGGCAGAAGCTGGTGCAGGTCAACGCCGACTTGGAGCGCCGCGTAGAAGAGCGCACCCAGGCGTTGCAGAACGCCAACATTGGGCTGCATTTTCAGATTGCCGAACGGGAAAAAGTCGAGCGCGAACTGGTTATCACAGCACAAGCCGCGCGCGATGCGAATCGCAGCAAAGACAAATACCTGGCAGCGGCCAGCCACGATTTGCTGCAACCCCTGAATGCCGCGCGTCTGACCATATCGGCGCTGCAGGAAAGCGCACTGCCGGCGGAAGAGGCGAGAATGGTGCACCAAGTGCATCGTGCGCTTGAAGGCGCAGAGGACTTACTGGCGGATTTGCTGGATATTTCAAAACTGGACCAGCAGGCCATGGTGCCGGATTTGCTACTGACCGACGTTGCCGCTCTGGCCAAAAGCCTGGGTGAAGAATTCGAAGCGGTGGCGACCAACGCCGGCGTGCGGTTTCACGTTCGTACTATCCCAGCGCTGGTAAAAACCGATCAGCGTATGCTTACCCGCATTCTTCGTAATTTACTGAGCAATGCCTTTCGTTACACTCTCAGCGGCCGTGTTCTGCTGGCACTGAGAGCTCGCCACGACAGCTTGCGTATTGAAGTGTGGGACACCGGTGTTGGTATCGATGAAAGTAAGCTAAAGGATATTTTTACCGAATTTCATCAATTGTTGCCGCAAGGGACCGGCGGCCGCCAGGGTGCCGGGCTGGGGTTGGCCATCGTTGAACGTATGGTGTCGGTGTTGGGCTACCGGGTAGAGGTGATTTCCCGGCCGGGCAGAGGTTCGCGGTTTGCGCTGGTGCTGCCGGTGGACATGCTCTCAGCACGTCGAGCCGCGTTGCCGGCCACTGAAATTGTGCCCAGCTTTGTTCATGGCTTCGCTGGCATTTGGATAATGGTGATTGATAACGAGCCGGCCATACTCGCGAGTATGAAGCTGTTGCTGGAGCGCTGGGGCTGTTTGGTGATCGCCAGCCCTGACGAGTATCAGGCTTTGGAGTACCTGCGGCAGACAAACAACGTACCCGCGGCGGTGCTCGCTGATTACCACCTGGATGATGAAAAAACAGGCTGGCAGGCCATTTCAGCGATACGGATGTTACTGGGCGCGCCAGTGCCAGCCGCCCTGATTACCGCAGACCGGGGCGATGAACTGCGCACACTGATGCGGGTGCAGGGGTTACCGATCTTAAATAAACCGGTGAAACCCAACCGCTTGCGGGCATTGCTGACGAGTTTGTTGTCTGTGAAATAATGCAACGCCCGCGCTGACCTGCGCCACGGGCTTTATGCGACGAATGAACCACTGTTATTCAGGCAGGATTTCCCCAGAGCCACCCATTTCAGCAGGCATGTCCTTCATTTTGGGCAGGCCGTCTTTAATCTGTAACACTGATTCTTGATAATGCACATGTAAGGCCGGTTCAAATTTCAGACCCGGCAGGTTGGCAACGTATACATCCACCAGGCCCCAGGCAGGATGGTCGGTAAATATGTGGCCGCCGCAATGCTTGCACCACTTGCGGTGACTTTGCTCGGTCAGATGAAAATCAGCGACCTGATCAGCGCCGGCATGAATCGCAATGGCAATAGCCCATCGCTTCGGGTGCACCGCTGACTTGAAACTGGACTGCGCCACAAAAACACGCGCCTTGATGCTGATTCATAGCTTTAACCTCGCATTATTGTTCTGCAGTTACAGTCGCAAAACAGCGGTGGTTCTGTACATAAGACCAAATTGGTAATTGAAAGCGACTTTGGTCGCACACCACCTTCGCCGGGTTTTTCGTTTGCAGATTTGACCCCTCCGCTATTTCACTTCAGAATACTGTATAAATAAACAGTAATCGGTGAGAATTATGAAAACTGCCACCGCGACATCTTTCGTCACGATCAGACGCCAGTTCGATTTTCGCAGTATTGAAGTCGGTCGTTGGGTTACGCCAGAAGAGCGTGATTTTGCAGCAGTGCGCTTCTATCAGGCGCTGTGTGATTTGATGACAATCCTCAAGAGTCCAGAGCTGCTGATTTCCTTACGGAGCACGCTTAGCCTCCAGTACGGCATTGGTGGGCGCCCTGGTGTAGCAGCACACTATATTCCGGCGACACGGCAACTGGCGCTGGCCAAAAATGCTGGAGCGGGTAGTCTGGCTCATGAGTGGTTTCATGCTTTTGATCACTATATGGGTAACAAGGCCTTCCACAACCCGGTCAAGCATGGCTTTGCGTCCGGCGCATGGCTTGATAGCAAAAAACAGAAACAACACCCATTAAACGCCCGGTTGGAACACTGCTTTCGCACCATTTTACTGAACGAGAGCGGCACTGAACCCAGCGATCAGTTTCAGTGCTCGCAACAAGCAGACAAGAAATTAAAGGTGCTGTATTACGCTCGGCCGGAAGAACTCTGCGCACGGGCCTTTGAAGCCTTTGTTGAAGACAGCAGGCCCAGCAATGGGTTTTTGGTACGTGGTACTGTTTATTCGGATGAGGCAAAGACGGGGCTGTACCCACGGGGTCAGCAAAGACAGACGGTCAATGAAGCGTTTGAAAACTATTTCCAGGCCTTAGGCAGAGCGTTATATCGGGAGCAGGCCCAAGCTGGATGAGAGTGGTAATCGCTCTAGTTGAGCTTGTATCAACCTTTTTAAGAAAGGCGTTTTGAGTTATCGATAGCGCGTTTGTGAAGGGGCTCGAGGATGCGCAAGCTGGTTGTCCACCAAGGCGTGTGGCCGCCGGATAGCACATCTAACCACGCCATTTGTACCTCTAGCCCTGTATCCCAGAGCGCAGCGAGTTTTTCTGTGACCATGCGGCGATTTTCCAAAATCATTTTTGGGTTTGAAGGAGCGTGCGTCGCGAGCATACCGACACGTAAATTGATGGTCGATAGTGCGACAGGTCCAGCATTCAGGAGCAGAAAGCCCAATTTTCAAACATCGGATTTAGCATCGGATGTCATCGGAGTTATTGCGGATAGGCGACTAAGATCGGATATTTTGCATTCCAAGAGAAGATTTTTGAGAGTACGGTTTACTATAGTTCATACCTTTTTGTCAAAATAGATACGACGACGGTTGCGTAGCCGATTGTCGAGATCAACATCGTAACATCATTATGATCCTGCGAAATGATCTGTAACTCAATAGCTGGCGTAAATTTTTATTCCTTCAATGTAAGAGCAATGACCATGCACATGACACTGGGCGAATTGAAATCCCGCAAGCACGAACTTATCCGCCTAGCAGAGATTGTGTCCATGGAGGGTAGGTATTACATGGTGCGCTTTTACATTGGCAGCGCAGGCTTTATTTTGGTGAATGAACAGGACAAAATAATAATGTTTTCGGGTGCTTGCGCCGCACGTGAGGCATTGCGTGACTTTATTGTGGCGGGTTTTGACTTAATTCCGCCAACCGGAACTGACGAAATGATAGGTATGCCAGACTCTAGCTCAGAGCCTATGCGGGTTCAGTTTTAGCGGATTGCAAAGCTGTTTTAGTCATTTTTTGACTTCGCAGACTCAATTTGGCGATAGTTACCAAACGTGACGACTTAGCAGTTTTTTCTGGGAACTGTCTGATATCTTATATTTACCATTTTTTATAACGTAATCAGATGAGGGCAAAGCGGTGCATAGAGTGAAAAAGCGAATCAGCGGGATGGTTCAATTGTGCTTATTGGTGGGTGGAATGCTGTTCTTATTGACGGGCTGTGGCGGTGATGGAGACGAGCCGGGTGCGGCGGGGGCTATATCAGGTATCGCAGTAAATTCGACCTACAATCAGGCGACCTTGAGTTGGAGGGCTCCTGTAACACGTGTAAACGGCGATGTTTTAAGCGGTCAAAACTTGGCCAGCTACGAAATTCGTTACGGCACTAGTGCCGATAACCTCAGCCGCTCAGCGGTTTTTGACGGCGCTGCCGGTCTAGTCGATATGTCTTACACTATTGAAAATCTGTCGGCTGGCACCTGGTATTTTACTATTCAAGCCAAAGATGACAATGGGCTATTAAGCTCACCCTCAGCCATTGTTAGCAAGAATATCCCCGCTTAGCAGTTCATGATTTTATGTTCAAAGCAATCGAAGGTTTCTGCTTCCTGCACTAACGCCCATTCAACCGTTAATCGATATACAGCTCCCTTGCAGGACCCCAACGACTGGCCAGTGGTCCGTCAGAAAGTGCCTTTAGGCGCACAAAGTACCGCTTCCCAGGAATCAGGCGCAAGCCTGCCGTATTTCCCGGTATATCTGCTTCCTTAATGACAGGGTAAAAATCAGGGTCTGCAGACAGCTGCATTCGATATTTTTTGGCTGTTTCCACCGAATCCCAAAATATTCGCACCTGCTGGTCTAGATAGTTCACAGAGATAATTCTCACCGGCGGCAAGCTGCCGTCGACAATCAAGCTGCGGGCGTTGCTGGTGGCGGTGGAGTCGCCGCCGGCTTCTGTTTTAACCCGCCAGTAATACTGACCGGGAGACAGCGGTCGCGAAAGCTGTGCCTTGCTTTGTTCTGCCCAGTCGCTGGTTGCGATCAGGTCTTCGAACAGCGGCGTGTCTGATATTTGGATTTGTGCGATTTCGCTGTCTCCGTTCAGGCTCCAGTTAAATTCGGGCTGATTGGTGGTGGTTGTGCCGTCTGCAGGTTCTAACAATTTGGCGGCTCGGGCTTGAAGGCCAATGCTGAACGGAACAACCGCCGGCAAACCTTTGATGCCTTGGTTGTCTAAAGCCGAAAGCTGAATTTCATAACGGCCGTTGTTCAGTTGGCTAATGTCAAAACGATTACCGGCCAGTGTGCGGCTGTCTACCCATCGCCCGCTGCCAGTGTCAAAAATATCCAGTTTGTGAGTGTTTGCAGGGCTCTGCCATTGCAGCTCTGCAGGCAGCTTGCGCAGAACGGCCGGCAGGCCGGTAACAACGGGTGGAGGGGCAAGTTTGTGCAGGCGAACATCGCCGCCGGGTTGGGCGGCAACGTGAGCACCGTAACCCGCGGGCACTTCTACGGCATGCCCTTGTTGGCCAAAATTAACCTGGCCATTCATAACCTGCAAGCCCGTGCCCCCGGCGTTTGCCTGAATCGCAAATTGAGTGCCATCCACCGCGGCCGTTGCCGAGGGGGTCTCAATCTCGAAACGACTGCCACCGCTGACCACTTCTTTTACGTTGGTAATAACCTCGCCACGATTCAGCCGCAAACGGGTATCGATCATGCCTGGTTTGCCAAACTGGGTCATGCGATTAAAAGCCAGCCTGGAATTGGGAGACAGGCGGATTTCAGAGCCTTCGGCGAGGGCAACAGTGGTGCTGCCGGAACCGGACAGTAACTCGTCACCCGCACGAATCAGAGTGTTTACGGTCAGTGGCCGGCGCTGGCCATTGTTGGTTAGCAGTTGCACCAAACCAGATACAGAGGTTGCGCGGGCAGGCTGGGGCTGGCGCTTGAGCCAGTTCATAGGGATGCGCACCTGCTCGCCTTTCACCGGCAGCAGGGCGTTGTTCAGGCTGTTGTGTTTTAGCAGTTGCTGGGCGTTGTGGGGTGGGGCCAGTAACTGCGTGGCCAGCTGCTGAATGCTGTCGCCTTCTTGCAAGGTGTAAACCCATTCAGCGAGAGCCGTATCCGAGCTGTTTGCGGGCATACCCGAGCCCATCGCAATTGGCAATTGGGCTTGTGCAGATGTGTTGGAAAGTAACGCGGCTAAGAGCAATGGTAAAATACGCACTATTAGAAAACTGCTACGCAGCGTTTTATCAGTCATGGGCCGCCATAACTTGTGCTTGGGCGATAGCTGTTTCAAAAACATCGCAGCTCTGGCTCCAACTCTGACCGCGTCCGCAAATAATGTCCTGTACGTGTTGGGATTGCCTCGGTTCATCCTCAAGCTGCGCAATGCGCATCTGGCTCTCCTGCAATAAATAAGTGGCTATTCAGCGCGCGGTCATCGGGTTGAGTTCGTTATAACACTCCTGCGCATCAACATATTGTCGCAAAATCCGGAATCGAATTCTATTTCATTATGTAGCCGGTTTTGCCGGCAGCTCGGGCTTTCCGTTTACATCGTTCACTGTTTGACGGCAGGCGGGGAAAGAGCTACAGCCCCAAAACCAACCTTTTTTACTTTTACGCCTGACCAAGGGTGAAAAACAGAACGGGCAGGGAACCGGTTTTTGGCTGCTACCATCTTCCGGACTGTGGTCTTCCAGCGGGCGGGTACCTTTGCAACCCGGGTAGCGGCTGCAGGCGTAAAAGGCACCGAATTTGCCCTTGCGCTCAACCATGCCGGCACGGCATTTGGGGCAATGCGGGGCATCCAGGTTGGTTAATACCTGAGAAGCGGCTGGAGCCAAGGGCGCGGGCTGCCCGATAAATCCCTGGATTTCCTGCTTCAGAGAATCCAGAAACTGTTCGGGTTGCGCTTCGCCCCGCTGAATGGCTTCCAATGTGGCTTCCCAAACGGCGGTGCGGTCGGGTTTGCTGACAGAGTCTGGTAGCGCGTTTATCAGAGATTTACCTTTATCGCTGGCGCGGATGTAGCGGCCATCGCGGAACAGGTAGTCGCGTTTGAACAGAGTTTCCAGAATAGCGGCGCGGGTAGCTTCGGTGCCCAAACCATCTGTCTCGCGCAGCGTTTTTCGCAGTTCCGGGTCGTCAACAAAACGCGCGATGTTGGTCATTGCTGCCAGCAGCGTGGCGTCATTAAAGTGTTTGGGGGGTTGGGTTTGTTGCTGTAACACTTCGGTGCCGTCGCACAGCACCGGATCGCCATTGCCCAGCCGGGGCAGTGCGGGCTTTTCGGGTTTGCTTTTGGCGTCGCGCAATTTCAGTTCAAGCGCTTTCCAGCCGGGGTGCAAAACAGCGGTTTCTGATGTGCGGAACAGGTGGTCGCCTACCTTTATTCCTAATTTTCCCTCGCGATGGATGGCATCTGCTGCAAATTGCATCAAGTAATAGCGGCTGATTAAATTATAAATTTGGGTTTCTTTTCCAGATAGCGCGCTACCGGCGCGACTCTGGCCAGTGGGAATAATGGCGTGGTGGGCGTCCACTTTTTTGTCATTCCAGGCTGCGGTTTTCCGTTGCAAATCGGCTGTGTTGCAGGCGCTGGCAAGGTTAATATCAACCTTGCCAATAGCGCCTACAACCTGCTGGCGTTGGTTGTAATGTTCCAGCGGCAGGTAACGGCTGTCAGACCGTGGGTAGGTAATGAGTTGGTGGCGTTCGTACAGGCTCTGCGCGGTATCCAGCACTTCTTTGGCGGCCATGCGGTACAAACGGCCGGCCTCGATTTGCAACGCCGAAAGCGACAGAGGTAGTGGTGGTGGCTCTGAGCGGTCGCGAAAGCGGGACTCGCAAATTTTGCCTGGCCTTCCTTCAACGGCGGCGGCGACCTGTTCCGCCGCGCTGCGGTCTAGCAACCGATTTTCGCTGTCCAGCAGGTGCTGGTAATCTTCACCTGGCACCCAGCGCGCGCTAAAAGTGCGGGTGTCATAGTCCTCTTCCATGGCGTGAAAGCGGGCTTCCAGCGGGAAAAAGTCTTGGGGCTGAAACTGTTCAATGTGCTGGTCGCGCTTGACCACTAGCCCCAGTACTGGGGTTTGCACCCGGCCAACAGAGTAAACGCCTTGCTCGCCCTTTGTTTGATAGAGCAGAGTGTAAAAGCGGGTCAGGTTTAAGCCGTAGAGCCAGTCTGCGCGCTGGCGTGCCAGGGCCGAAGCCGACAGCCGGAGGAAGTCACGGTTATCGCGGGTCTGTTGAAGTGCTTTTGCTACCGCAGCCGGGGTTAAATCGTTAATCAGCAGACGCCTTACGGGTGCATCCGTGCCTACATAGTGAATTACCTCGTCCACTAATAGCTGGCCTTCCCGGTCCGGATCGCCGGCGTGGGTAATTTCGCTGGCTTTGCGGATCAGCGACTGCAGTACTTTAAGCTGGGCGGCAACGCCAGTCTTTGGAGTGAGCAGCCACTTTTCCGGAAACATCGGCAGCTGGTCGGCGCGCCAGTTTTTCCATGCAGGGTTATAGCTGGCGGGTTCAGCAGGCTCCAGCAAATGGCCGATACACCAGCTGACGGTCACCGCACTGCTGCCACTGCCGCAGCGAATCCAGCCCTGGCCTTTTTGTTGGGGCTGGGGCAGGGCAGCGGCGATGGCACGACCAAGACTGGGTTTTTCGGCAATATAAAGGCGCATGGTGTTCCCGTTTGGCTTAAAAACTGACTTGGAGTGTGAATTTCAGAACGAATTTAAGTGCGGACTGGCGAGCAGATTAAAGAGCGCTCTGCCAAAACCTGGGCGTTAGGCGTGGGGCTCGCCACCCTTGCTCGCCGCGAATGTGGCGGTTAGTCGCAACGCTGTCAAGGTTGTCGGGTTTAGCCATTGATATATAGTAGACTGTTAATATACAAGCAACGAAGAGTGAGTGAGTGATGGACGTGCAGAAAACAATCGAGGCCAAGTTGCACCAGGCTTTTGATGCCCAGGTGATGATCATCGAGAACGACAGTCACAAGCACAATGTGCCGCCCAATTCGGAAACCCATTTCAAGGTGACCCTAGTATCGCCGGCATTTGTGGGGCAATCAAAGGTAAAACGCCACCAGGCGATCTATCAAGTGCTGGCTGCAGAACTGGCCGGTGGCGTGCATGCGCTGGCTATGCACCCCTTTACGCCTGAGGAGTGGACCGCGCAAAATCAATCCACGCCCGATTCCCCCAACTGTCTGGGCGGCTCGAAAAACGACCCCGGGGCAAGCTTTAACAAGAGGGCTGATTCATGAGTCAGTTTTTTCAGGTTCATCCGGATAATCCACAAAAACGCCTTATTAATCAGGCGGTGGATATTCTTCGCAAAGGCGGCGTTATTGCGTACCCGACCGACTCGGGCTATGCGCTAGGCTGCCATTTGGGTGACAAATCTGCTTCTGATCGCATAAAACGTATTCGCAAGTTGGACGACAAACACAACTTCACCCTGGTCTGCAGGGACTTGTCAGACATTGGCACTTACGCCAAAGTTGACAATACCACCTACCGTCTTCTGAAAACCTACACGCCCGGTGCTTACACCTTTATTCTGGATGCCACTAGCGAGGTGCCACGGCGTTTGTTGCACCCCAAGCGCCGCACCATTGGTGTACGTGTTCCTGACAACGCGGTTGTGCATGCACTTTTGGGAGAGTTGGGCGAACCCATCATGAGCAGCACCTTGATACTGCCCGGTGAAACCGAGCCAATGACCGATCCGGAAGACATTCGCGATGCGCTCGAGCACGAGCTGGACTTGATTATTGATGGTGGTTTCTGCGGCATGGAAGCTACCACGGTGGTTAATTTCACCAGCGGTAGCCCACAGGTAACGCGGGTAGGCAAGGGTGACCCTTCGCCGTTTGAATAAGTCTATTCCACATCAGGCTCGAGCGTTGAAGCTCAATGCATAATCCCGGGCTGTGTTGGCCGGAGCCGCTGATACGGCTCCGGCGTTGCGGCGCAGTGAGTCGTAACGGTGTACCAAGTCTTGCAGGCCGTTGAACTGCTGGTTCTCGCTGACCAGTGTGCTCAGTAGCGAGTTGTTCACGCCGTAGGCCTTTCCTAATTTCAGCGCGTTGTCCATAAAGTGCAGTGTAGGTTCGTTCATACTCATGCGCCGGAAGGCATCCTGAAACGCGGTGTTTACGTTCAAGTCCCCGGCAATGCGTGCAAAGGCCGAGTTCTGGCCTTTGCCTTCTACCGCGATGTTTCCCTGCCCGTCATTTTTGATTTGAATCGCTGTTGCCGGGGGCACGTTGTACTCGGCAAGCTTGTGCCGCAGTGTTTCTCTGATAAAGGCAAGATCCTGCCCGACGCTTTTTTTGTAATCGGTAATCGCGAGCTTGCTTACCTTACGTGCTGAATCATCCTCTTTGCTTCCGGAAGGTGTGAACCGGTCTGCCCCGGGCGGCGCAGGCAGCTCCGCTTTGCCCTGAGCACGGCTGCCAGTGCCGGCAGTCGTAATAGATGGGCGTTTTTCCAGCGCCGTGTGTAATTCGCTGCCGGCACGAAGCAGGGTAGACAGTAATGACATAGCAGTGCCCTCCAGCGGCAGTGTCGAGTTTGGCGTACGAGGTTTGTAGCCACTGTAATCATTTAAGCAATTAACGGGCCAGCTCGCGTTCACCGTATTTTTTAGCGCGCAGTCCCAGCGCGAACACGTGGAGGAGTTCAGTCACAAATATGTAGACGGTTTGGCGAAATCTTACTTTGATGCGCTCAACACCATGATGGTGACGGGCACCATCAACAATCGTGAAATTCTGCGTGAGAAGACGATGGCGCCGGAAGACGTGCTGAACGTGCGAGTGGTGCGCAGCGATCACCTGAACCGGATTTATGGCAGCGGTAACAGCGCAGAACAGATGCGCGACCCGCTTGACGAGAAAGCGCTGGCGGGTGAGCGCATGGAGCATTATTCAAGCAATGAAAACGGCCGGGTTTATACCTTGATCGAACCGGTGATTGCGATGGCGGATTATCAGGGTGTGAATTGCCTCGGGTGCCACCAAGCTAAGGAAGGGGATGTGCTGGGTGCTATTCGTATCGAATACTCCCTAGCTGAAACCGATGCCCGGTTGCAGACGCAGTTGCTGGCCAGTGCGGGCATCCAGGCGATTCTTTTATTGGGGGTATTTGCGATTACTGCATGGGTGTTGGGGCACTTGGTATTTTCGCGCTTGCGCCGCTTGCGCGACCGCATGGATGAGATATCCCGCAACTCCGATCTGACCCTTGAGCTGGATGCGGTGCGCAACGATGAAATTGGCTTGGTGTCCCACGCGTTCAACCGCATGATCAGTAAAATGCGAGACAGCATGAATCAAGTTATGGCGAGCGCCGAGCATGTTGAGCAAGCTGCGCGTGATATTGCCAGCAAGGCCGGTGCCAGCGAACGGGAGGTGCTGATTCAGCGCGACAACACCGATCAAGTGGCCAGCGCGACCACAGAAATGGCGGCATCAGCGCTTCAGGTGCGAGAAAACGCCATCACCACCACGCGCAAGTCGGCGGCTACGGCCGAAGCGGCCGGGCTGGGGGAGGAACTGGCGCAAAGTGCGGTCGGTGGTATTCAGGCGTTAAATTCCGAGGTTCAAAACGGTGCCCAGCGTATCGAAGCTCTGAAGCAGCACACTGCGAAAATGACAACGATGCTGGAGACCATTTCCAATATTGCCGATCAAACGAATCTACTGGCGTTAAACGCCGCCATCGAGGCCGCTCGAGCTGGAGAAGCCGGCCGCGGGTTCTCCGTGGTTGCCGATGAAGTGCGGGCTCTGGCGTCGCGTACCCAGGTGTCTACGGGTGATATTCGCGACACGATTGATGGCCTGAAAGAAGAGGTTATGGATTGCTTGTCGACTATGCGCGATGCGTCAGACCGAGCCAGCCAGCAGGTAGATGCCATTTTGAAGGTACAGGCCGAGCTGAAAATTATCGCTCAGGCTACCCGTGAAATTACCAGCCTGAACCAAGAGATGGAAAGCGCGGCTAACGAACAAAGCAGCGTGTCTGATGCCATTAATCAGAACGTGATTGAAATCAGCCGGTCTGCCGAGAAAACCACGTTAGAAACCCAGCAAACTGCGCAGATAGCGGCTGAATTGCTGGTAATGGCCGAAAACCTGCGCCAGACAATTGGTCAGTTCAAGCTGGCGTCGGGGCAGGATAGCCCCAGTTAGAGATGCCTTAACCGATTAGCAAGCGGTTGAGGATATAACCGCCAACGATTAGAAATGCAAACAGACAACCGGCCAATATCAGAGGGCGCAGCCCGGCACGGCGTATCGCCGACACCTGTGTGCTCAAACCCAGTGCAGTCATCGCCATGGACAGCAGGAACAAGTCAACATGACGAATAGCATTGGTTGCCATGGCAGGCATGGCAGTCACAGAGTTAACCGCAGCTGCGACCAGGAACAGAACCGCAAACCAGGGAATGACCAGCTTCTGCCGTTCTTTTTTACTACCGCCCGCGTTTTTTTTGCGATTTGGAAGGCGCACGTTTGCCAGAATAAGCAGGAACGGCGCCAGCATCATTACCCGTACCATTTTTTCAATGATGGCGCTGTTAGCCGCTTCAGTGCTGATTGCCTGGCCCGCAGCAACTACCTGCGCAACCTCATGAACGGTCGAGCCCACGTAAATGCCAAACTGGTGTTCTGTCATGCCGAGTAGCGGATACATCAACGGGTAAAGAAACATGCTGATGGTGCCAAAAATCACCACCGTTGCGACGGCGACGGATACCTGATCGCTTCTGCCTTTCACCACGGGCTCAGTCGCCAAAACTGCAGCCGCACCACAAATAGACGCGCCTGCGCCGATTAAAATGGCCGTTTCTTTCTCCATCTTCATCCAGCGCCGGCCAATGAGCTGCGCCAGCGCAAAGGTAGAGGCAATCATGATGGCATCTAACAGCACACCGTTAGCGCCAACCGCGCTGATCTGCTGAAAGGTGATGCCAAAGCCGTAAAGAATAATGCCCAGCTTTAGCAACGCACCTTTTGCAAAGAATATGCCATCGGCCAGAATAGCGGGTTGATTGCGCAGAACCGTATTGCCCGCCACAATGCCAAGAATAATAGCCAGCGTAAGCGGGCCCATGCCCATACTCTGAAACCAGGATTGTTGGGCTAGAACAAAGGCGGCGCCAGCCAGTGCGGCCACGAGGGCAAGGCCCGGCACAACCTGTTTTTTGAGGGTTTCTGTTGTTATATCTGTGGTCTCTATCATTGCTGCGTGTTGCTCTGCAGTATTCACCTGCGTTCTCCGAATAGCGCTGAGATGGCGCTACTTTACGCCTACGTTATGACGTGATCGAATATGCTCTTATTAAACGCTTATAAGCTGAGGTTATAGTGTTGAATCTGCATCTAATGAGGATTTTTTATACGGTGGTGCGGGAAGGCAGTTTTTCCGGCGCGGCGACTGTTTTGCACATCAGCCAGCCTGCGGTATCTCAGGGCGTGCGCCAGCTGGAAAGTCAGCTGGGGCTGACGCTGGTCGATCGTGTTCAGTCGCGCAAAAGCCAGCATGGCCAAAAACTTCAGCTGACCGCCGGTGGTAGCGCGGTATTTGATCATGCTCGCGGTATTTTTGCGTTGGAAAAAGCCGCTGTGGATGACATAGAAGCCCGGGTAGGCGCACACATTGGGAACCTGATATTGGGCGCTAGCACCACCGTGGCCGGTTATTGGCTGCCGGCGGCGGTTGCGGAATTTGCGCGCCGATATCCGGGTATTAAAGTGAATGTGCGCGTAGCAAACACCCGGGTAATCAGTGAATGGCTGTTGGATTGCCAGCTGGACCTGGCGATCGTTGAAGGCGAAGTGGAAGACCCCCGGATTGAAAGCCGCCACTGGCGCAACGAAGGCTTATTGCTAGTGGCAGGAACGGAGTGGACGCAGGGCGAAGGCGTCTTGGAGCGACTGAACAGTGGCTGCTGGGTTCAACGGGAAGTGGGGTCTGGAACGCGCTCGGTTTGCGATCGCTTGCTTGCAAGCCTGGGCGTTTTGCCGAAAACCACCTTGCAGATAGCGTCAAACGAGGGTATCGCCCGGTGTGTTACCAACGGGATGGGTTTTGCGCTCTTGCCCAGGGTAGTCATCAGCGAATTGCTGGAATTAGAACGGTTACAAGAAGTGGCGCTACCCGGTGCAGAACACTTGAGTCGGTCATTGTGTGAATTACGATTCCGTGACCGGCCTTTGTCGCCATCGGCCCAGGCGTTTGCTGACATCTTGCACAACAAAGCCTAGACGATAACGGGGCGCCGGATATCACGGCGCGGGGCATGCTTATTGCTGGCGCTGAACCGAAATAATCTTAAAGTGCAGGTTCTTACGACCGCGAACTGACCATTCGATGGATTCGCCAACGCTTAAACCCAGCAGCGCCGAACCAGCCGGGGCCAGGATGGATATTTTACCTTCGCCGTCGCCCATTTCGTGGGGGTAAACCAAAGTCAACTGATGCTCTTTTTTACTGCCTTCGTCTTGAAAATGCACAGTTGTGTTCATGGTAACCACTGTGTCGGGCATATCTGCCATTGGCACCAGGGTTGAACGGCTGAGTTCTTCATCCAGCGCTGCAGCGGTTTCTGAGTTACCCTGTTTTTCAATCATGCTAGACAGGCGGTTAAAATCTTCTTCAGCAACCAAAATCGCTGGCAATTCGGACATCGTAATCTCCAGAAAATAAAAAGTGTAAAGCAATGCAGAGATAAAGCGCTGAACCCGGCGTTAAAAAAGCGGATTCAGCGAACAGTAAGAAACGCAAAATACACCCTTGAACATCAGCCGGGTGGAAGATGTAAAAGTATGAATAGTTAAACTTTAGAAAGATATTGCTCCCAACAGGGCCTTTTATGCAGGAAAACAGTGAAACATTGGATTAAAAAGGCTTTCAGTCAATCTATAACCTTTTGCCAACTTCCACAAGCCTTGCACGGTTGAATTTGTGACTGGTTTTTGTGGGAAAAATCGGCGTTTTATCGCTCGATTCCAAAACACAGCGAGATAATCTTAGTGTCTACATTGTGATCGAACCCATTATTCTAGCTCTGGAGCTCATCATTGACGGGTTTCGCCGTTGCTGGGGGTGTTGTCCTCAATCTAATTGGTTTTAAAGGGCTTCTATTTAGTGGTTGTGCGCCACACCAGCAGCTGATTGTTGGCGGGCATGGTGTGGTCTTGCGCCAGAACCATACTGTGGCTTTGTGCCAGTTCGATCAGGTTCTCAATATCGCGAATGCCCATGTGCGCCGCGTGGCTTCGAAGGTGCTGGTCAAAACTCTGATTGCTGGCGCTGGTAAAGTCGCCGTTGTATTTGAAAGGGCCGTAAAGACAGAACTGCCCGCGTTCTTCGTGACCCGATAAGGCTGACTCCGCCAGGCCTTTGCCCACACCCGCAAACATCGCTTCTACTTCGTGCCAGGCCATGATGTGGGCGGTGTTAGCTGAAAATACGCCGTTAAATTCTTTCACTGGCCAAGGCTCTTGGCTCACATTCAAGGCAATGGGATTTCCAATGTTTGGCAGCCCGGCATCGTTCAGCCAGGGCTTGCACAGTTGGTAATGATTGGAGCACTGATTGGGGTGATCACTGGTTTGCCAATAAATATGGGGCAGGTGAGTGGCGAAGTGCACCGCGTGTTGTCCTGTCCCAGAGCCAATTTCCAAGACGGTGGCGGACGTTGTGAAAACTTGTCGCAGTACGTCGAGTATTGGCCCTTTGTTGTTTTCGCAGGCTTGCGAAAAAGGCTTCTCCGGATGCATGGCGTGTCCTTGTAAGCGTTGGGAATAAAACGATTTGACCAATGTGTAAAGATACATCAGCGGGCGCAGGGCGTAAAAACACTATTCGCACTCTATAACATTGCCAGTTATCTTTTTCATAGCAATGGCACTTAACTGAAGGAATTCGATTTTATGACCTCATCCCGGCTTTCTCTGATGCAAGAGCGCGCTCGCGCTGCCCTTCAGAATTTATTTGTGGCTGACTCCTTGGCTATGCCCGTGCACTGGTATTATCGGGTTGGTGATATTTTCGCCGCGTTTCCAAACGGCGTTAGCGCTTTTGATGCGCCGCCAGAATGGCACCCGTCGTCTATTATGTCTTTGCACTCTACTGCTCAGGGTGGCCGCAAAGCCTCGGCCAAGGCGGCTCCAGATGTTGTTGGCGACGTCATCCTGAAAGGCCGTCGCAAACACTGGGATCGCGTGAACGTGCATTATCATGTGGGCATGGCTGCGGGTGATAACACCCTGAACGCCCATTGTGCCAGACTGTTGATGCGCACCTTGGCAGAGGCTGAACAGAGCCGCGGCAATGCAGTGGGTGCACAAAGCAGCTCAGAGAATGCCGGTAAAACGCAGGACAGTGCGTACAGCGTGGACGATTTTGCCGCTCGCTACATCGATTTTATGACAGCCGACGTGCCACAACACCCGGACACTTATGCTGAATCCTACCATCGCGGTTTTTTTCACAATTATGCTCAGGGATTGCCAGCGCGTAAATGCGGAGCAGTAACCCACGACACCGCGTCGGTTGGCGGCTTGGTCACTATCGCGCCGCTGGCGCTGCAAAGCCTGTTAAACGGCCTGCCATTAGAACACGTGCAAACACAGTGTCGAGAGCACCTGTCTCTAACTCACCCCAGCGCCGAGTTGGCGTTGGTCTGTGATGCATACGTAGGCCTGATAGCGGAGCTGTTGCTTGGGCCTGATGGTGAACAGCCCACCAATGAGCAACTGTTGCACTCGGTTCCGGCCCGCACGCGTAAAGCACTGTTGGCTGCGATTGAAACGCAGGCGCCAGATTCCGATGTGGTGGGCCGTATGCTGTCCCCCGCGTGTTATATTTCCGATTCCTGGCCCGCGTTGTTGTACTTCTTATGCCGCTACCGCGATCAACCACAACAAGCATTGCTGGCCAACACTCACGTGGGTGGCGACAATGTTCACCGTGGGGCTGTGCTGGGCGTTCTACTGGGCTTGTTGCACGGCCAAAGCGAGCACGTGTGGTTTTCTCAGCTGGTAGATGCACAAGCCATTGATGAGGAAATTCTGCAATTGGTGACCGCGAATTGATTTCATCTCGGTTAAAAAGTCATAATTTTCAAGGTTTTTAATGCAAAAGCGACTGATTCATCGACGCCTGACATTTTTTCTCCAAATTGTTATGGTCGCCGAAATAGTGGCCGCCATCTGGCAGCAGCAGTGGCTGGCCATGGTTCTTACCATCGGCATTCTGCTTATTACTCTTGCGCCACTGCTTATCGGTCGCTTTTTTCGCGTTTTTATACCGCCCGAATTTGTGCTTCTCGCCATCATATTTGTGTTCGCGTCGCTGTTTTTAGGGGAAGTGCGCGATTACTACACCCGCTATTGGTGGTGGGATATTGCCTTGCATACCTGTTCCGGCTTCTTACTGGGTATTGTCGGTTTTTTGCTGGTGCACGTAATGAACGAAGTCGAAGATATTAATTTGCACATGCGGCCCGGTTTTGTCGCCTTTTTTGCCTTTCTGTTTGCTGTGGCCATCGGCGCCCTTTGGGAGATCTTTGAATTTGCCATGGACACCTTGTTTGGCATGAACATGCAAAAACCCATGCTGGGTGATCCTTCGGGCCTGACCGACACCATGTGGGATTTGATCGTAGATACGCTGGGTGCGCTGGTTATTTCGATTTTGGGCTATCGGTATGTCAGAACCGGCAAAAACGAATCGTTTCTGGAGCGCTGGATACAAGATTTCGTAAAAGGGAATCCGAGCATGTTCAATCGACACGAGTAGCCTCCGTGTTTGAAAGCACTTGTACAGCAAAGCCGAAACAGCGCAGTTGAACCGGGAACACAGGGTAATCATGCAGCATCTTGATCTTGACGTTATTGACCATGCTTTTAACTGGAGCAAATCCGGCAGCACTGTTTGGCTGTGCACGGTATTGGCAACCTATGGTTCCTCTCCTCGTGCTCCGGGAGCCATGCTGGTGGCCCGTCAAGATGGCCGACATGTGGGGTCGCTTTCTGGCGGTTGTGTGGAAGAAGACTTTTTAGGACAGCTGCAGGCTGGAAGGTTTTCTTCGGCCAGCGAGATCATTCGTTATGGCGATAATGACGCAGACAAAGAGCGTTTAAAGCTGCCTTGCGGTGGCGTAATTGAGGTTCTGGTTGAGCGTTTTTCGCCTTCCGAAGAACACCAGCAACAGTTGTATCAATTGCAGCAATCGTTGCTTGGGCAGCAGCGATGCTTACGAATCATCAACCTGGAAACGTCAGACGTCAGCCTTTTTCCAGACACGGGTGATGGTCCTAGAGTAGAAAGATCGGGCGCCATTGTACGAGTTAGAATCGGCCCGGTGCGCCGATTGGTGATTGCGGGTATTTCGCCGGTATCGGTAGCCTGTGCGGATTTTGCCAAGACATTGGGTTTTGAAGTTGTTGTGTGTGACCCGAGAGAAGACGCGCTGTCCACGTTTGATGTTCCGAGTGTGAATGTTCAACCGGTGCTCGCGTCTTTATACCTTGCGCGGCAAGGCTGTCATGCTGAAACGGCGATTGTGGCTTTATCCCATGATCCGCGCATTGATGATCTGGCGATGATTGATGCGGTAAAAACGCCTGCTTTTTATATTGGGGTGATGGGCTCTGAGAAAACCTCTGCCACCCGGGCTGAGCGATTACGCCGCTCCGGAGGGCTTAGCCAACAGGAAGTTGACCGCATTCACATGCCGATAGGGCTGAATATTGGCAGTAAAACACCCGCCGAGATCGCGCTGGCCGTGATGGCTGATGTCGTCCGAATTTATTATGGCCGAGACAAATAACATGGAACTGCCCACAAGGTTAGCCAATGGCGATGTAATTGCCATTTTGCTGGCCGCAGGCCGTTCAAAACGTTTTGGCTCTGATAAGCGCCTGACACCGCTAGCAGGCGGCGAGACTTTGTTGAGCCAGACCCTGTCTGTTGTACTTCCTGATTTTTTGCATACTTATGTGGTACTGAAAGCAGAAGATGACCCGAAGGCGTTGTTATCGCAGGCGTACTTACAGCAAGTGCAGATCCTGAGAGCGCCGCATGCCAATTGTGGATTGGGTAGTAGCCTTGCCGATGCCTTTCAGGTGCTGCAAAACGCGGATGGTCTTGCGGCAGCCATTTTTCTCGGCGATATGCCTTGGTTATCACCCGCAACATGTCAGAAATTAATTGCTTTCGCGACAGCAGAAAACATTGTCCGCCCACGCTATAAAGGGCAGGTAGGGCACCCGGTTATCTTTGGTCGCAATTTTTGGTCAGAATTGGAACAGGTAAGCGGGGAGGAAGGCGCGCGAGCGTTGTTTAAACGTCTTATCCAGCATTGCATCTGGGTTGACGTTGATGACCCTGGAGTGACCCTCGATATTGATTACCCCGGTGATCTTCCACCTAAACAAATCGCGCCAACCTGACGGCGCCTCGGGAGCCTTTGCCCACCATAGTCGTCCAAAGGTTCATGCTAGTTGTCGGTTTCCCGGTACGCCTTTGGGCTGCGTCATCTCTGTGTGCCACCTCATCCTGGCGGCAGGTTTCAAACAGATCCAGTACCGCCCGTTCGGCCTCGCGATGAACGCACGGGCTGAGTGATTGAATCTGGGCCTGATAATGCAGATCAACAAAAGTTTCGATGGCTTCAATGGTGGCAAAGACGGCGTTTTTGCCTGCTAAAGAAGGCAAAAATCCAGTTAGAAATCCTGCCAATCGCCATAGCGGCAACATCAGGCTGCGGCGGTAACAAACACTGAGGTCATCAAACATACCCAGGTGCTGCTGCTCGGTCTGCAGATGTTCCCTCGCGAACTCCAGCAGCGCCCCGGTTGGCCGTGCGGCCAGAATGCCACGATATATCCACACCGCACCGGTTTCGCCCGCATGACTGCACCTCAGCTCTTGCTGGAACTGCCGGCTTACGCCAGTCCTCTCGAGATTATCCTTATGCTTCTGATCAATCAGTAATGGGGGCATGTGTCTGTCGTCCTGTAGAGGCCTAGGACATTACGAACCAAGCTTGCCGGGCGATGACTCGACTTTGGTTTATTCGCTTATACCTGCGCGATGGGCGGCGATATTACCATTTAGGTTGATGTCCTAGATCATTGAACCACTACAGTTAGAGTTCAATGCACCTACTTTGGCACTGTTCCAGCGGCTCTGGATGGCAAGAATCTGTGGCAGGATGCCGTTAAATAAAACCACCAGTTCCGGGTCGAAGTGCGTGCCGGAGCCGGCTTCGAGTTGCACCAATATCTTCGCCAGCGGCCACGGCTCCTTGTAGGGTCGCTTCATGCTCAGCGCATCGAACACATCAGCCATCGCTACGATGCGTGCCGACTGCGGTATGTCCTGGCCTTTCAAGCCCGCCGGGTAGCCGCTGCCATCCCACTTTTCGTGATGGTACAGCGCAATCTCGGCGGCCAGCTTGAAGACGGGCGCATCGCTCGTGCTCAAGATGTCGAAGCCTATCTGCGGATGCGTGCGCATGACGATCCACTCCTCCTCATTCAGTGGCCCGGGCTTGCGCAGAATTGCCTGCGGCACACCGAGCTTGCCGGTGTCGTGCATCGTTGCGGCCAGTTCCAGGCGCACACTGCTGTCGTCGTCCCAGCCGCAGGCCACGGCCAGGGCGCGCGAATAGGCCGCCATGCGCCAGATGTGGACGCCGGTATCGGTGTCGTTGAAATGTCCGGCTTGGCCCAGCATCGTGATCGCTTCCCGGTAGCTTTGCTCCAGAACGGAAACCTGCACCTGCGCCAGATGGGCGCTCACTCTGGCCCGGACAATCTGAGCCACAATGGGCTTGAGAATGTAGTCCACGGCGCCGGCTTCAAAGCCGGCCGCCTCGTCCTTGGGATTGCAGTGACCGGTGACAAAGATGACCTGCAAGCAGCCCGTCGGATCGAGCTGCCTGATCTGTCGGCACAACTCGTAGCCATCGATGTCTGGCAAGCCGATGTCCAGCAACGCCAGAGAGGGCTTGTGCTTGACGACAGCGTCCCGCGCTTCAGCCCCACTACGGGCCGTCACCAGCGTATAGCTGTCGGCTAAAATACTTTCCATAATGGCCAGGTTGATTGGCTCGTCGTCCACGACCAATAGTGTCTTCTGTTTCATGGTTTAGCTCTCTAAATCAATGGCGTAATCAATCGCGAGCTGGCGCGTGTGGGCTTTTGCAGCCCGAAAATCGTAGTCCAGCACACTGGCCAAGATGGCTGTCAGCGCCGGCGCCGGCAACTGCTGCTCCAGCGCCGTCATCGCGCGCTTGATCAGCACCGGATTGTCAGAGTCCAGCGCAAGCAGAAATTCGGTCAATTGCTTCTGCAGCGCGATTCGCGCAGTCGCAGACAACGGCGGCGCTGCCCCCCGGGTTGTATCGACGGCCTCTTTGACTTGTTCGATCGGTGGCGCATACCGATCGATCTCTGCCATCACCGCCGCCAGAGCCTTACTCAAATCGGCCAGTGCCGGCCCGGGGTCGTCCTGCGTGTCCAGCAACGCTTCTAACGCCTGCGCAGCGTAGCGCGTGTCGAGCAAGGCCAGATTGGCCGCTACTCCCGAAATTTGGTGCGCCAGAGCAGCTGCCCTAGGCCGGTCGCCCGCGACCAGGTGGCTGCCAAGCAGCGCAATGGCGTCGCCGTAACTTGCGGCAAAGCGACGCAGATAAGTCTTGTAGGTCGGGAGGTCTAGCCAGTTTTCCAGTGCCTGCTTCGCATCCATGACACCCGTTGTCAGGGATGCACCGGCGAGTGCGCCATAGGGCATTAACACAGCGTTTAGCGAAGCGGTCGCTGGCTTGGCTGGAAGCAACTTGGAGGGGCGACGCAAACGCCGGATCAGGGCGACAGTCAGGGGAACATCAAAGGGCTTACGGATAAACGCCGTCATGCCAACGACGATGGCTAACTCCTGCTGCGACTCGAGGACCCCTGCGCTCAGGCCCACGATGGGAAGGTCGTCAAACTGGCGCATGCGGCGCAAACGGCGCGTTGCCTCTATGCCGTCGAGCACCGGCATTTGCACGTCCATCAGCACCAGGTCCACTTCAAATGGGTGCGCCAGGAGCCAGTCAATCGCCCCCCGGCCGTCTTCGGCCAGGCTCACCGTGGCGCCGAGACTGCCCATAATGCGCTGCGCCACTTCACGGTTGATGTCGTTGTCCTCCACCACCAACAAGCGCACCCCCTCCAGCGGGAGGCCGCTGCCCGGCAGATCCTGGGGCGAGCCGTCCTCGTAGTTGCTTCGATGCCGCTGCGCCTGACGCACGGAGTTAAGGAGGGCCGATTCAGTCACGGGCTTGGCCAGAAAGGCATCTACCACCCCTGCGTCGGCTTGGCTGGTCAGACTGGCGAGCGGCTGAGCGGTGGCCATGATCACGATCGGGCATTCGCTCTGGGCGGCGCTCGCACGGATCGAGCCCGCCAAGGCCAGCCCGTCCATACCCGGCATCTTCCAGTCAATCACGATCACATCAGGGTGCTTGGTTTTCTTCTTCCCCCGCAGCCACGCCAGGGCGCCGGCGCCGGAATCGACCTTTTGGGCCCTCCAGCCCAGCCGCTGCGCGACCCCGCCAATGGCCTCCAACGCGATCTCACTGTCGTCGACGACCAGGATATCGAGCGCGACCACCTTCGAGGACGAATCCTGCGCCACAGCGACTCGTTTCAGCGGCAGTGTAAACCAGAACTCACTGCCCTGACCGAGCTCGCTGATCAGGCCGATCTCACCGCCCATCAACTTCACCGTCTCACTACATATCGTGAGCCCCAGGCCAGTGCCCCCAAAGCGACGGGTAGTGGACAAGTCGGCCTGGACGAAGACCTCAAAGACGGCGCTTTGCATCTCGGGTGCGATGCCGATACCGGTGTCGCGGACACTGAAGCGCAACCAATCCGACCCGTCTGCTCGGCTCAGCGACTCGATGCCCACCACAATGGAACCGGCCGGCGTGAACTTGGCGGCGTTGCTCACGAGGTTGATCAGTACCCCTTGCAAGCGCGTCGCGTCGCCAACAATTTGGCGCACTCCTGCTGGCAGGGGCGCGATGATCAACTCGATGTCCTTTTCGCCGATGGCCGTTCCCAGAGTCGTGGCTACGTTGTCGACGATTGTCTCCAGATCTAAGGGGGCCTGCTCGATCTTAAGTTGGCCGGCTTCAATCTTTGACATATCCAAGATGTCGCTGATGACGCCCAGCAGCATGTTCCCCGAGTTCCTGATCTTGTTCACCATCGCGCGCGCGGCCCCATCAAGGTTGGCCTGCTCCAGCAGATAGACCAAGCCGAGAATCGCGTTGAGCGGTGAGCGGATCTCGTGACTCATGTTAGCCAGGAAGATGCTCTTTGCCTCGTTGGCGGCTTCGGCCTGCGCGCGTGCCGCCAACACTGCGGCCTGACTATACTTCTGTGCCGTAACGTCCTGTTGGGTTCCTGACATCAGCAGGGGTTTGCCATCGGCCGTTCGGCTCGTCACGCGGCTGCTACAATGCAGCCACACCCAGTGCCCGTCCTTGTGGCGTACGCGCGCGTCGAATGCATAGTGTTCCGACTGACGGGCCAGGTGCTCATTCAGCAGTCTTTTCAGCTGCTCCAGGTCTTCCGGGTGAATGCGATTCATCCAGGTCTTCATGGAGGCTGGCATTAACTCTGCCTGCCCGAACCCGATGTAGCTTGCACTGCGCTCGTCTAACGAAAGCGCGTCCGACTGCAAGTCCCATTCAAAAGTGCCGACATTCGCGCCATCGAGAGTGTCGAACAGGCGCCTGCGCTCCTCGGTCAGAATCGCCATATTGCGATGGCGCTCCGTGATGTCCCGTATGGCGCCGACAAACATCGTCCGGCCAACTGCCCCCATCTCAGTCAGTGCCATTTCCAGCGGAAACTCACTGCCGTCCGCACGCAGCCCATACAATTCGACTACTCCGTGGAGCCGCCTCGCTCCACCGGCGCGCACGCGCGCCAAACCCGCCAAATAAGCGTCGCGGTAGCGCGGCGGCATCAGCGGGGCCAGGGGCTGACCGATGGTCTGGGCTTCGGTCCGACCGAACATTTTCTCCGCCGCGCAGTTGAACGAATGCACGATGCCCTGATTGTCAATGGTGATGATCCCGTCCGCGACGGTATCGACCACCGCCTTGACCAGTTGCGAAGATCTCTGCAATTCACGTTCGATCTGCTTGCGTGCGGTGATGTCACGGGCGATCTTGGACACGCCCGTGACGATGCCATGCTCATCAATGAGCGGGGAGATCGTGATGGAGACATCGATCAATGAACCGTCCTTGCGCCGCCTCACCGTCTCGAAGTGATCCACATTCTCGTCGTGCGCGATCTTCGCCAGTATCTTGGATTCCTCATTTATTTGCTCGTCGGGGATCACCAGCCTCATCGACTGACCGATCGCTTCATCGGCGCGATAGCCGAATATCCTTTCAGCCCCTGGGTTCCAGCTGGTAATGATGCCGGCCAGTGTCTTGCTGATGATCGCGTCGTCGCTGGATTGAAAAATGGCTTGCTGCAGCCTTTGTGTGCGTTGCAGCTCCTTGCGGTAGGTAATATCACGCACGATGCCAGTAAACCTGCGCTCGCCGTTGATTACCATCTCGCTTACGGTGAGATCCATCGGGAATGTGCTTCCGTCCCGGCGCTGTCCAATGACTTCCCGGCCGATGCCGATGATTTTGCGTGTGCCGGTGGTGAGGAAATTCTGCAGATAGCCATCGTGTTGACCACGATATGGCTCGGGCATGAGCATTTTGATGTTGTGGCCGATGATTTCGGCCTCGGCATAGCCGAACAGGTCTTCCGCGGCTGGATTGAAAATCTGGATCAGGCCCCGGTGGTCGATGGTCACGATGCCATCGACCACGGTATCGATGATTGACTTCAGGACGATTTGCGCCGAGCGCGCACGCTGTTCACTTTCTTCCAACGCCAAGCGCGCCAGTTCCTCTTCCACGCAATCGGCAAGGTCGCGCAGCGTGGCGATGTCCTCGGCGCTGAATTCCCGCCGCTGCACATCGATGATGCACAGCGTGCCGACTTGCTCGCCGCTCGGCGCACGCAACGGCGCCCCAGCATAGAAACGGATCTTGGGATTGCCGGTTACTAACGGATTGTCAGCGAAGCGCGGATCCTCAGATGCATCGGGGACAATCATGATGTCCTTGTTCAGGATGGCGTGGCCGCAGAAGGAGATGTCGCGTGATGTCTCGGCCACGTCCAGCCCTACGCACGACTTGAACCACTGCCGCCCCTCATCGACCAGAGACACCAAGGCGATCGGGACGTCGAAATATCGCTTTACGACTCGAGTGATGCGGTCAAAGCGCGCTTCGGCCGGCGTATCGAGCACCTTGAGCGCATGCAAAGCCGCCAAGCGTCCCGTTTCGTTTGCAGGGAGGTCGGGGGCCTTCACTGTGTTTGCGTCATCTTGACGAGGTCAACGCAAGTACCACGCCGCGAAACGTCGGGGGCGTATGGGAAGTTTACGGTCATAAGACTTCACTCCAGGCCAAGCTTAGTCTAAGTATTCCCCTAAATCAGGCGGAAAACCATCCCTTTTACCCAAACGCCTGAGTCAGGAGTGTAGTGGTTCAATGATTCCGGACACCAACGTAGGTGGTAATATTGCCACCATAAGCGAGGTGTCTGATGACCAGAAAACGACGTTCTTTCACGTCAGAGTTCAAGCAGGAAGCTGCCTGTTTGGTGCTTGACCAGAGCTACACTATTACCGAAGCTAGCCGCTCCTTGGATGTTGGCGAAAACGCCCTCAGACGATGGGTAAAACAGCTTTCCGAAGAACGTAGCGGGGTTACACCCAAGTCCAAAGCACTGACGCCGGAGCAGCAGCGAATTCAGGAATTGGAAGCCCGTTGTGAGCGGCTGGAACGAGAGAAGTCGATACTAAAAAAGGTTTGGTCCGGCACTCCGGCCGCTCTCTTGATGTCGGACGAGATGAATCGTACGCGCTGATAGACCAGTTAAGTGAGCAGGAGC
>JBALXR010000109.1:0-8997 GCA_036960525.1 Marinobacter sp. | reverse complement strand
GCGGATTCCAGACCAAGGATAGCGGCCATTTTACCTTCACCGGCGGGCACCGCTTCTTGCATAAGTTCACCGCGCAGCCGCACCAGTTTAACGGCTTCCACAAAATCCAAGCTCTCGGCTGCAACCAGTGCGCTGTACTCACCCAAACTGTGGCCGGCGAAAAAGTCCGGCAGCACGCCACCTTCTACACACCACTGTCGCCAAAGAGCCACGCTCGCTGTTAGCAATGCAGGCTGGGTAATCATGGTCTGATTCAGCTCTTCAACCGGGCCTTTCTGGCACAGCTGCCACAAGTCATAACCCAACACGTTAGACGCATCGGCAAACGTTTTGTTAATAATGGGCCAAGTCTCGGCGGCTGAGGACAACATGCCGATAGACTGAGAACCTTGGCCGGGGAAAATAAAGGCTGATTTCATAAGGCGAATCTTATCGTCTTTAAAGGTTTGCGGAAGTTAGCCGATAGTGCAAGCCAAGTCGTACACGCCAGAGTGACTATTGAGAGCAGCTATAAGTGCTTGACCAGTTACCGGGCAAAATCACTCTAGCCGCAGTGTAGCCTATGCGCCAGACCAGCGCAGGTTCTGTGGCCTGATCATAACAGGATTTCATCAAGCCGTTCGTTAATGCGCCGGGGTACCTCGCACTCAACCTCACACACTGCCAAGCGAACCGCTGCAAGCACCGCACGCTCATTGGCATTACCGTGGCTTTTAACCACTACCCCCTGCAAGCCAAGCAAACTGGCCCCGTTATGACGCGAAGGATCAATCAGCCGCAACAGTTTCCGCAGCAGTGGTTTGGCCAGCAAGCCCACAAAACGCCCATACAGCGAGCGCGTAAACGCCTGCTCCAAAAGCTCAATTAACAACCCGGCCACACCTTCACCGGTTTTCAGGGCAATATTACCCACAAAACCGTCGCACACCACTACATCGGCAACATCACGGAACAGGTCGCTGCCCTCCACGTAGCCAATGTAGTTTATGGTATCGCTCTGGGCCAGCAAGTGGGACGCAAGGCGCACCTGCTCGTTGCCTTTGTTCTCTTCTTCACCCACGTTCAAAAGCGCCACACGGGGCTCAGTCTTACCGCCTACCGCAGTGGCCAGCAAAGACCCCATAAGCGCGTACTGGTAAAGATTTTCAGCGCTGGCATCCACGTTGGCGCCCAGATCCAGCACATAGCAGCGACCTCTTAAAGACGGTATAAGCTTGGCAATGGCGGGGCGCTCGATACCCGGATACATACGGATGATACTGCGACCAAAACCCATCAGAGCTCCGGTGTTGCCAGCACTGACGCAACCGCCGGCTTTACCATCGGCAACCAGACGCACTGTCACCGCCATCGACGAGTTGCGCTTGTGGCGCAGAGCGAATGACGGGCGGTCATTCATTCGCACCACGTCAGCTGCGTCCTCAATACGGATGCGGCTGTGACCCTGTGGCACGCTCTTTAACAACAAAGCCTCGAGCTCGCTCCGGATTCCCACCAGAATGATGCTCAAGGCTTTATTTTCATGCACCGCCTGAACCGCCGCTGAAACAATCACCGCAGGCCCACGATCACCGCTCATCGCATCAATTGCGATTGTGACAGGCTTCATCGCGTGTGTTTCAGGCATAGATCAAAGCAATTCCGTAACGGAATTACTCGTCGCGCGCTTCAATTACCTGCTTGCCACGATAGAAGCCGTCAGGCGACACGTGGTGGCGGCGATGTACTTCACCGGTAGTTACGTCAGTAGACAACGCAGCTGCGCTCAGTGCATCGTGTGAACGACGCATGCCACGCCTGGAACGGGTTTTACGACTTTTCTGTACTGCCATGGTTCAACTCCTGACCTGTAAACGCAATCCTGAGCTAAAACGCTGCAAGTCATGCGTATGGTTATTAATAAAAATGAAATTCACTGAAAACCGATTTTGAAACAATAGTTCGAAAACACAGTTCAAAAAAGATTTTCAGTGCTTCGTGTTCTTAAGGCCCGCCAGCACACTGAACGGATTCACGGCGGATTTCCCGGCCGGCTCTTCTGCATTGCTGCCAGGCTCCAGGGCTTCCAGATCTTCCCGCGCCGGACACTCTTGCCGTTCATGAAGCGGGAACGGCGGTAGCACCAACAACAGCTCGTCTTCAACCATAAACCAGAGGTTCGCGTTGAAGTCGTCTGTCAAAAACGGTTCAAGGCTCTGCGGTAGCCGTTGCGCCTGCTCGTCGCTGGTTACTAGCCCCAGTTCAAAGTGTGAACGCAAAGTTACCTGCATTGGCCCCATGCAACGCTGACACTGCAGCTGTACCGGAGCCGCCAGCTCACCACTTACAACACGGCGACGTTCAGGATCCATCCAGAAGGACAGGCGAACGCTACAAACGGCGTTGTCATCCAGGCCCATAACGGCATCGCGGAAACGGGATAAAGCTCCGGTAGGCACTTCGCCTTCCAGAACCGTATGCTGTTCCGCCAACTTGTATGGATCGACGGATTTGGGTAGCTTGGTATTTATAGCATTTGACATAGGCGCGCAATTCTAGGGGCGACACGGCCCCGTGTCAAAGACTTCATCGGCTTTTGGCCGGGTTTTACGAATAACCCAACAAGGATACACCATGGCAGACACATCTTTACTTCGCAGTGGCCACGCCAAGCAAACCGATAATGGCGCTGCACCCACTCTGGTGCTGGCGTCGTCTTCACCTTGGCGGCGCGAGCTACTTCAGCGCCTTGGACTGAATTTCGACTGTGCCAGCCCGAATATTGATGAAAGCCCGGCCAGCGGCGAAGCACCGCAAGAACTGGCCCTGCGCCTGGCCCGGCAAAAAGCCGAAGCCTTGGCTGAACAATATCCGCACCACTGGATTATCGGCTCAGACCAGGTCGCCTGCCTGGCCAACGGCGAACTTCTCGACAAACCCGGAACACACAGCAAGGCCGTGACCCAGCTCACCCGCAGCAGCGGGCAGCAGGTGTCCTTCTACACCAGCCTCTATTTATTAGACACATCTAACGGTGCCAGCCAGCAGCACTGCGAGCCATTCAACGTGCTCTTCCGCTCCCTAAACCGAGCGGAAATAGAAGCCTATTTGCGTCGCGAGCAACCCTATCAGTGCGCCGGCGCCTTTATGATGGAAGGCCTCGGCATCACTCTGTTCGACAGCCTTCAGGGGCAAGATCCGAACGCACTGATCGGCCTGCCACTGATTGCCCTCAATCGAATGCTCATTCACTGGCACTGCAATCCGCTACTTCAAGGCGCCCTTTAGCTCCGGAGTGCCAACGCACCCTTTTAGCCCGGCTCTTTAGCCCGACTCTGATTAACCCAGTTCTTTACCGCAATTCCAGGCGCTGCTCGCTGACGTATCGCGCCACACCATGACCCACCGAAACGCCAATCTGATCCATCAGGTTCCGAAGCGGCGAGCGCGTGCGACTGTAATCAACCAAACTCTCATGACCAACAATCTGCCGTGCCACATAGGAGGTACTGCCAAGGCCGTCAATTAACCCAAGTTCCAGCGCCTGTTCGCCACTCCAGATCAGACCACTGAAAACTCTTGGGTCGTCTGCCAGCCGATCACCCCGGCCTTGCTGCACGGCCGCAATAAACTGCCCGTGCGTGTTCTCCAGAACGCTTTGCCAGAACGCCACTTCTTCTGGTTTCTCGGCAGAGAACGGGTCTAGAAAACCCTTACTTTCGCCAGCGGTATACAGCCTGCGCTCTACCCCCAGCTTTTCCATCACTTCAGTAAAACCAAACCCACCTGCCACCACACCAATGGAACCTACCAAACTGGCGCGATTGGCGTATATTTCATCGGCCGCAGACGCAATGTAATAGGCACCCGAGGCGCCGACGTCAGAAATTACCGCGTACACTTTCTTATCGGGGTACTCCGCCCGCAAGCGTTTGATTTCGTCGTACACGTAACCGGACTGCACCGGGCTGCCGCCCGGGCTGTTGATGCGCAAAATCACCGCAGCGGCGTCAGGCTCTTCAAACGCCGCGCGCAACGAACTGACAATATTATCTGCGCTGGCCAACTCATCGGCGGCAATGGGGCCATCGACGCCGATCACTGCGGTGTGCATGCCACCGGTCGCACTTTCGAGCCCCTGCCCCAGCGGAAACTTAAATAGCAACACGATCCCGAACAGATACGCAAAAGTCAAAAACTTAAAAAAGATACCCCAACGCCGGCTCCGGCGCTGCTCCACCTGCATTGACATGACCAGCCTTTCAATCAGCTTGCGGTCCTGGCGGCTCTGTTTTCCTTCGCTTGCGCCGGCTACTGCCGCTGGCTGATCATTCCAGCCTGGCTTGTCGTCATTTTTACCTGAATCCCATTCACTCATTACACGCCCTCTATGGTTACTGCTTTATTCTTACAAACCCAAAACCTGACGCAATTCTGTGACCGTCTCAACAATGGCATGAGGCGCATATTGGCCCAGCACGTCACGTTTGTGCACCCCCCATTCCACTCCTATAGAGGGCATGCCAATGCGTTGCGCCATGTCCAGATCGTAGCGTGTATCGCCAACCATCACCGCCTGTTCAGGCTTGATACCGTAAAACTCCAAAATCCGCGCTAACATCGCCGGATCTGGTTTTGACCGGGTTTCATCGGCGCACTGGGTAATTCCGAAATGCGGGCCTAGGCCGCTGGAGCTAAGCGCGAAATCCAGCCCGTTGCGATTTTTACCAGTGGCTACGGCACAGTGACGCCCGGCGCCACGCAAATCCGCCAGAGTATCAGCAATACCGGCAAACACATTTTGCGGGGTTGTCGCTTTTTTGAAGAAGTGCTCGCGATAACCCTCACGCATACCAGCGATGTCCGCCGCGCTAATACCTGGGTATAACTGCTGCAGCGCCTCTTCAATGCCCAGCCCGATAATATCCCGGTAAGCTTCGCGCGCAAGCGCCGGGAAACCCAAGGCAGTCGAGGCCAGGTGAAGACTCTCGGCAATGTGCTCTATCGAGTCCACCAGGGTCCCGTCCCAGTCAAAAATAACCACTTCTACGTTCATGAATTGCGTCCTGTGCGGGCTGCAAGTTTCTGTAAGGCCGCCGCGAAGGCGTTGTCGTAAGGTGCTTCCAGCTTCAGCGCCTGGCTGTGACCGTCGCTGTTGGGCGGCAAGCTCAGCTCCAGAGCCTGTGCATGGAGCATCAGGCGCGAGCCACCCAATGCACGAAACGCCTTCAGGCTGGCATCGTCCATATATTTGTCGTCACCGGCAATAGGGTGGCCGGCAAAGGCCGCGTGCACGCGGATCTGGTGAGTTCGGCCGGTGACCGGTGACGCCTCCACCAGGCTATAACCGTCGTAGCGCTCAAGACAGCGAAACAGCGTCAGCGACTCTTTACCGGAACTGTCCACTTTTACCCGGCGTTCGCCATTGGGCATTTCATACCGTAACAACGGCTGAGCCACTTTACTCACCCCTGCCGGCCAATCGCCAGATACAAGGGCATGGTAATGCTTACGAATGTGCCTGTGCCGCAGTTCATCTTGCAAGTAACGCAGCGCCGAGCGCTTCTTCGCCACCATCACCAATCCCGAGGTATCCCGGTCAAGCCTGTGAACCAATTCCAGAAATCGCGCCTGCGGTCGCCCGGACCGTAACACCTCAATCAGCCCGAAGCTCAACCCGCTGCCGCCGTGAACCGCAATGCCGGAAGGTTTATTCACCACCAGCAGCTGTTCGTTCTCAAACACGACAGCCGCCTCTATCACCGCCTGAACTCTATCGCCCGGCGCAGCCTGGGGCACCTTTTCTTTACGCACAACCGGGGGGATGCGCACTTGATCGCCGGTTTTTACCCGAGTATCGGGCTTTACGCGGCCTTTGTTAATTCGAACTTCACCCTTGCGAACAATGCGGTAGATGATACTTCTGGGGACACCCCGCAGCTGCGCCATCAGAAAATTGTCCAGACGCTGGCCGTCGTTGTCTTCATCTACCGTTACCCACAACACGGCCGGGCGCGGGGTCTCCGGAGACGGATTTTTCTGCGACATGAAATTCCTTTAAAATGAAGCGGGCAGCGTTGCTTGGCCCGGGGAATACTGCTATATTCCGATGTGCTACGCCGTTTGTTTACGGCCTGACAGACTCCAGTCAGAAGCCGGAGCGGTTGCAGTATACCGACACTACTTGCGAGTTTGAATTGCAGTGGCTTGCAAGCTTGAAATGAAGCAGCTCATAAGTTTGAAGTGTAATAGCAATGCCGGGCTCTTAATTGTTACAGCTTTGGCAACGAAAGACTCCCCGCACTCCGGCGCAGAACCGACATTGGCTGCCAACCGGCACGGGAGCCGAAACAAACCTTGCGGAACACCGCCGGGGACGACATAACGAAGATTCATTGCCACGCAAGGCCCGGCCGTCCAGTTTACGAACACGACGTAAGACCAAGCACTTGTGTGAACCTGAAAACGGATAACATGCGCCTACAGACAATTACCTGAACCGATCCTTCCCTGCCCGCGGGCACCGGAATCATCGGCGGTGATCTTGAACCAACAGAGTTTCGCTCCGTAAGAGCTTGATTCGTCTGGCAGCCTCCACTTCGCTAATGCCTTTCTCGATGGTTTTCTGTTTAAATCAAACGACAGGAATTCATCCTTTCCATGAAAAGAATGCTTATAAATGCAACTCATCCCGAAGAGTTGCGCGTCGCCCTGGTTGACGGCCAGCGCCTGTTTGACCTCGATATCGAATCCAGCTCGCGCGAGCAAAAAAAGGCCAATATCTACAAGGGTAAAATTACCCGCGTAGAGCCCAGCCTAGAAGCCGCATTTGTGGATTTTGGTGCTGACCGTCACGGTTTTTTGCCGTTAAAAGAAATTTCCAAGGAGTATTTCAAAAAATCTCCCGGCCAGATTGAAGGCAAGGTCAACATCAAAGATGTGATCGCCGAAGGCCAGGAAGTGATTGTTCAAGTGGACAAAGAAGAACGTGGCAACAAAGGCGCAGCGCTGACCACCTATATTTCGCTGGCCGGTCGCTACCTGGTATTAATGCCCAACAACGCCCGTGCCGGTGGCATTTCCCGCCGCATCGAAGGCGAAGAACGGGCCCAGCTTAAAGAAGCAATGAATCAGGTTCAGGTACCCAAGTCTATGGGTATCATTGTTCGCACCGCAGGCATTGGTCGCAACAGCGAAGAGCTGCAATGGGACCTGGATTACCTGGTGCAGTTCTGGGAAGCCATTACACAGGCGGCTGGAGAGCGTAAAGCACCCTTCCTGATCCATCAGGAAAGCAACGTGATTATCCGCGCCGTGCGCGATTATCTGCGCCAAGATATCGGCGAAGTACTGATTGACGCTCCCGCCGTGCACGAAGACGTGCTGAATTTTGTGCGCGCCGTTATGCCTACCTTTGAAAACAAAATTAAACTCTACAGCGACGAAATCCCGCTGTTCAGCCGCTACCAAATCGAAGGCCAAATCGAAACCGCCTTTCAGCGCGAAGTAAAACTGCCGTCTGGCGGCTCTATCGTGATTGACCCGACCGAAGCGCTGGTGTCTATCGACATCAACTCATCACGGGCCACCAAAGGCCACGACATAGAAGAAACTGCACTGCAGACCAACCTGGAAGCCGCTGAAGAAATCGGTCGCCAGTTGCGCCTGCGGGATATGGGCGGCTTGATTGTTATCGATTTCATCGATATGACCCCGGCCCGTAACCAGCGCGAAGTAGAAAACAAAATGCGCGAAGCCCTGGAAATCGACCGAGCCCGTGTTCAGGTCGGCAAGATTTCCCGTTTTGGCTTGCTCGAAATGTCGCGCCAGCGTCTGCGCCCGTCACTGGGTGAAACCCGCAGCGAAGTTTGCCCACGCTGTGAAGGCCAGGGCACCATTCGTGGTATCGAATCCCTGGCGCTGAGCATCATGCGCCTGATTTACGAAGAGTCTTCCAAAGACAAAACCGGCGAAGTACGTGCCATTGTGCCGGTATCCGTGGCTACCTTTTTGCTGAACGAAAAGCGCAAGCAGCTGGCGACGATTGAAGCGAATCAGGAAGTGTCGATTGTTATCGTGCCGGTTCCGCAAATGGAAACCCCGCACTTTGAAATCATCCGCATGCGCGACGACGAAACCGGCGCCGAGCACGTATCCAGCCATCAAGTGGCTCAGGAATACAGCGAACGCGAAGAGGAAGTTGCTGACGTAACCGTGCAAGAAAAACCCGTGCGCGAACAGGCCGCCGTTAAATCTGTGCGTCCCGTCTCGCCCGCGCCTGCGGCGACACCGGCAATAGCACCCGCCAAAGTCGCAGTCGAGCAACCCCGTGACGAAGGCATGTTCAGCCGTTTGGGCCGTAAAATTGCGCTCTTCTTTAATGGTGAAGAAGAAAGCCAATCAACTGCTGACAACAGCAGTAGCCGCAACACCAAACAGGCAGGCAGCGAAGACCGCTCCAAGCAGCGCCCCACATCAAGCCGTAATGATCGCCAAGACCGTCGCAAAACTCGCGTCGCCCGTGATGACCAGCAAGACAGCCGAAGCCGAGGCGAACGCAGTAGCAGTAGCAGTAGCAGTAGCAGTAGCAGTAGCAGTAGCAGCTCCAGCTCCGGCAATCGCACCGACGACAGCCGCAGCCGCAGCAACCGCGGGCGCGCTCGCAGTGAGGGTCGCAGCGAAGACAAAACCAACGCAAGCAGCCAGAGCAGCAATTCACAGAGCGCCGGCGCCCAGAGCAATAGTGCACAGAACGGCAGTACCCAAAGCAGCGGCAACGACACGCGCCGCGATGGTCGCCGCGACAACCAGAATCGTAGCCGCTCCAATCGCGATTCAAGTCGTGACGCAAGCCGCGATAGCAATAAGCCAAACGCTGAACAGGCGGATCAGAAGCCGGCTATAGAGCAGAAATCTGCAGAACTACGCAGCTCACGCCCAAGCCCAAGCCCAAGCTATGACGATCAGAACGATGCGCAAAGCCCCGCAGTCGCAGGCAAAGCCGGTGGTGACGAAAAA
>JBALXR010000108.1:0-9052 GCA_036960525.1 Marinobacter sp. | reverse complement strand
CGGCGATGTCGTAGTGGTCTTTCAGGGCGCTACACAGCTGGCGCAGCAATGCGGTTTTGCCGGAGCCCACCGGGCCGCCAACGCCTACTCTCAAGCAATGTGTCATGGTTATTTCCTCGTTCGTTTTTAGCTTCTAAAAAGGTTAACTTCTGAAGAGTCTTGAATACTGTGTTTCGTGCAACGCGCTGCCCAGCGCCAGCCCCGGCAGAATGGGGCCAAGTTGGTGATCTTCCCTTTGCAGTGCAACCTCTACAGCTGTCACCAGCAGCGGGCGTATGTGTTCGGTGATGCGCTGGGCGGCGGTGTGGCCAAGGGGCAGCGCTTTGCAGGCAACCGACAGCTGGTTTTCCAGCCAGGCCCAGGCGAAGCCAATGAGTGTTTGCCGTTTCGGTACCTGTCGGTAATGGGCTACCCAGGCGAACATGGTGATGTAACCCGGTTGGCTTGGAATCAGGTTCGCACCGGGTAGCAGGCCAAGGTTGCGCAGCAAGGTAACCAGGGCCGTGCCCAGGCGTGTGTCTTCGTCGCTCAGTTCGGCGGTTTCACGGGTGGCTTGTAGCCAGGTGTTCCACTGGGCAATGGCCTGCGCATCTTCGCTTGCCCAGGCCGTTTGCAGGCGCGCCAGCAGGGGCAGTTCGCAGCGGCTTAAGCCATCTTCAAGCACGCCTTCCAGCCATTCGCTTAAGTCTGCTTCGGTTTTCACCCAGCCCAACTCAAACGCACTTTCGAGGCCCTGTGACCAGGCAAAGGCGCCTATGGGCAGCGCAGGGCTAACCAGCTGCATCAGGCCCAGCAATGCCAGGTCGCTGGTGGTGCCTGGCTGGCTGTCAGTGTTCATGTTTTTCAGTGCTCATGGTTTTCAGTGCTCATGGCTGTGACCGGCCGGGGCATAGGCGCCCGGCTCGGGGTCGAATTTGGCGCTGTGGTGCACAAGGGTGGCGCCCAGGTGCTCGGCTAATTCTTCCAGCACGTGGTCGGGCGGGAAGCGAACCCAGCCACCCTTCGCGTCTTCGCCAATGGCGAGGGACACGTGGCGGTTACCCAGGTGGTAGCAAAGGCGCGCCAGGGGAAGGCCAGCACCAATGCGTGCGGTAACCACGGGCTCGTTGGCGGCGCGAATGCGGATAACTTCGCCGGTTCGGGCTTGCAGCAGGTCGCCATCGCGCAGTACCGGGCCACGGTCCAGAAACAGGCCTACATCAAGGCTGGTTTCGGTGGTGGCGCGCAGGCGGCCGCGCATGCGCAGTTCGTAGGGCAGAACCAGGTTGTCGTGAATTTCTGCGCTGTCGATGTTATGGGTGCGTTCTATTAGTTCCAGCATAGGGTTCTCCGGTTACGCCTTAAAACAGGTGGTAGCGCTGGGCCAGTGGCAGTTCAGAAGCCGGCTCGCAGGTTAGCAGTTCGCCGTCGGCGTACACTTCGTAGGTTTGCGGGTCTACGGTGATGTGCGGGCAGGCGTCGTTCAGTTTCATGTCGGCCTTGCGCACCTGCCGTACGTTCTTGCAGGCCGCCAGCGGGCTGTCGAGGCCCAGCGCTTTGCCAATGCCGGCGTCCAGCGCGGCCTGGCTGACAAACGTCAGGCGCGTGGCACTGGCGGCTTTGCCAAAGGCGCCGAACATCAGGCGGTAGTGCACGGGCTGGGGCGTGGGGATAGAGGCGTTAGGGTCGCCCATGGGCGCAGCGGCAATCATGCCGCCCTTCAGAATAAGGGCCGGCTTTACGCCAAAAAACGCCGGGTTCCACAGCACCAGGTCTGCCAGTTTGCCCACTTCTACCGAGCCTACTTCGTGGCCAATGCCGTGGGTAATGGCGGGGTTGATGGTGTACTTGGCGATGTAGCGCTTGGCGCGAAAGTTGTCGGCACCCAGGCTTTCATCTTGCGGCAGCAGGCCGCGTTGCTGTTTCATTTTGTGGGCGGTTTGCCAGGTGCGGCACACCACTTCGCCCACCCGGCCCATGGCCTGGGAGTCAGACGCAATCATCGAGATAACGCCCAGGTCGTGCAGGATGTCTTCTGCGGCGATGGTCTCGCGGCGAATGCGTGAATCGGCGAAGGCGACGTCTTCGGGGATGTTCGGGTCCAGGTGGTGGCACACCATCAGCATGTCGAGGTGTTCGTCGATGGTGTTCACGGTGTAGGGCCGCGTGGGGTTGGTAGACGACGGCAGCACGTAAGGCTTGGAGCAGGCCGTGATGATGTCAGGCGCGTGGCCGCCACCGGCACCTTCGGTGTGGTAGGTGTGAATGCAGCGTTCTTTGAACGCGGCCAGGGTGTCTTCCACAAACCCGGATTCGTTCAGGGTGTCGGTGTGAATGGCTACCTGCACATCGTACTTGTCGGCTACCGTCAGGCAGTTGTCGATGCTGGCCGGGGTGGTGCCCCAGTCTTCGTGCAGTTTCAGGCCGATGGCGCCGGCTTTTATTTGCAATTCCAGGGCTTCGGGCAGGCTGGCGTTGCCTTTGCCCAGAAAACCGATGTTCATGGGCATGCTGTCCACAGCCTGCAGCATTTTGCCCATGTGCCAGGCACCGGGTGTGCAGGTGGTGGCATTGGTGCCGGTGGCCGGGCCGGTGCCGCCGCCGAGCATGGTGGTTATGCCGCTCATCAGGGCTTCTTCAATCTGCTGGGGGCAGATGAAGTGGATGTGGGCGTCGATGCCACCGGCGGTGAGGATTTTGCCTTCGCCGGCGATGATTTCGGTGCCAGGGCCGATAACGATGGTGACATCTGGCTGGGTGTCGGGGTTGCCGGCTTTGCCGATGGCGGCGATGCGGCCGTTTTGCAGGCCAACGTCGGCTTTAACGATGCCCCACCAATCCAGAATCAGGGCGTTGGTGATGACGGTGTCCATCACGCTGTCGTCAGCAAGCTGGCTTTGGCCCATGCCGTCACGGATGACTTTGCCGCCGCCGAATTTTACTTCGTCGCCGTAGTGGGTGGCGTCGCTTTCGACTTGTATCCACAGGTCGGTGTCGCCCAGCCGCACGCGGTCGCCGGTGGTGGGGCCGTACATGTCGGCGTAGGCTTGTCTTGTAATTTTCATGCTATGCCTCTTGTTAATATTTGATGTCAGAGGGAGAGGGAAGCGCTTTCCAAAACACGCTCCTGCGGCACATCCATGTGACGCTTGGGCTCCGCCATCCATGGCTGCGCGCAGTTTTGGAAAGCGCTTCCCTCTCCCTCCCCCGGCATTATTTCGTGGAGTCCAGGTTGCCCATGACTTCGGCTCTGAAACCGTAGATGTTTCGGCTGCCGGCAAACGGGATCAACGTAACCTGCCGGGACTGGCCCGGTTCGAAACGGATGGCGGTGCCCGCGGCTACGTCAAGGCGGTAGCCCGTTGCTTTGGCCCGGTCAAACGTCAGCGCCGGGTTGGCTTCGGCGAAGTGATAGTGGGAGCCGATCTGTACCGGGCGGTCGCCGGTGTTGGCGACTTCAACGGTGATGCGTTCGCGGCCGGCGCAGAGTTCTATGTCGCCGTCTTTAAGCTGGTACTCTCCGGGAATCATGGCGCGGCCCTCATACAATGGGGTTGTGAACGGTGACCAGTTTGGTGCCGTCAGGGAAGGTGGCTTCTACCTGCACTTCGGGAATCATCTCGGCGATGCCGTCCATCACGTCGTCGCGGGTCAGAATTTCCGCGCCGCTGCTCATCAGTTCGGCAACGGTTCGGCCTTCCCGGGCGCCTTCCATGATCTCGGCGCTGATCAGGGCGATGGCCTCGGGGTAGTTCAGTTTCAGGCCTTTGATTTTGCGGCGTTCAGCCAGCAGGGCTGCGGTGAACAGCATTAGCTTGTCTTTGTCTCTTGGTGTCAGTTCCATCGTGTTATTCCTCTAATCTCAGGTCAGCCATATCCGCGGCACTATCGCCGCTTTGCCGGTTAGCAACGGCCGCAATAACTCCCAGGCTTGTTGGCATAAAGCCCAGGCTTCGTTTCGTTCTTGCCCCAGGTAACGCAACAACACCACGCCCCGGCGGCGGGTAACGGCCCAATGCGGGTTTGCCGGCAGTGCGTCGCGCAGCGCTTCAATGGCGGCGGCTTCGTCTTCCAGGCCCACTACCCACAGAGTGGCCTGCACGGTGGCTCCGCCCTGCCCCCATGGGCCTTTGAAGCGGCGGTGTTCGGGGTTCATGATCTGGCGTTCTTGCCATAACGGCTGGCCGTCCATTCGCAGTTGAAAGCGCTGTTCCAGGTGGCCGGATACGAATGGCAACTGGCTGGCCGGGCGGCCAAGGGCGAGAATTTCCCAGCCCAGGCATTTGGCGCCGGTGTGCAGTTCAATGGTGGTGGTCTGTTCGCCGCGGGAGCCGTCAAATGCGAGGGTTTCCTGGGGCAGGTATTCCAGGATGGCGTTGCTGGCTACGTTTAAGCGGGTGTGTTGCCCCCAGGCCACGCCATGGCTGTCGGCTTTGTAGAGTTTTGCGGCTGCGGGTGTGGTTAGAAGTACGTGGGCGCCTTCTTCCACGGTGGCATCAATACGCAGTTCGTCGCCGCTAACCAGCCCACCCGGTGGGTGCAGCAGGTACACGTGGCAGCAACCGTTGCGGCCTTCGGGGTAAAACGGCCGCTGCACTCTTAACGGGCCGTGGTGCCTGCGGTGCGCTAGCCGGGTAACGGTGCTGCCTGGCCCGTCGTTGCGCAGGTCAAAACCCAGAGACAAGGCCGCGGCCCAGCGCCGTTGTGGGTCGAAGCGGTGGCCGGAATCCTGTTCTGGCGGCTGAAAGACCGCTATGGGCCGGTCAAAGGGCGCTGCGCGCTGAAATACGGTCATACCGTCAGGTGCTTTTTAATGAGTTCATTGGTCAAACCGGCAATTTCGCCTTCGGCTACGCGGCGGCCACGGTCGAGGATGGCGAAGCGATCGGCGTATTTGCGGGCGAAGGGCAATTTTTGCTCCACCAGCAGCACTGTCAGGCCGTCTTCTTTGATCAGCCTGCGAATAACTTCACCAATCTGGGCGACGATGTTGGGCTGAATGCCCTCCCCTGGCTCATCCAGTATCAGCAGGCGGGGTTCAATCACCAGTGCCCGGCCAATGGCCAGTTGCTGTTGCTGGCCACCGGACAGGTCGCCGCCCCGACGGTGGCGCATTTCTTTTAGCACCGGGAAAAGTTCGTACACTCGCTCGGGAATCTTTTTACTGCCGTCTTTGCGCACCGCCAGGCCCGTACGCAGGTTTTCTTCCACCGTCAGCAGCGGGAAAATCTGCCGGCCCTGGGGCACGTAGCCAATGCCCAGGCGGGAGCGCTCTTCGATTTTTTTCTGGGTAAGCTCACTTTCCTGGGCGAACGTGATGGAACCGCTTTTCACGGTTTCTTCGCCCATGATGCATTTCATCAGCGTGGTTTTACCCACGCCGTTGCGGCCCATAACGCAGGTGCACTGGCCCTGGGGCACGTCCAGCTTCAGATCCCAAAGGGTGTGGCTTTCGCCGTAATACTGATTGATTTTCTGGATTTTCAGCATCAGCTTTTCAACTGGCATCACGCTTTCCGTTGGCATTTGCCTTTCAATTGACATCAGGCTTCCTCCCCCAGGTACACCTTGATGACGTCCGGGTGGTTAGACACCTGGTCCATGGTGCCTTCCGCCAGCACGCTGCCCTGGTGCAACACGGTGACTTTGCGGGCAATGGAGCGCACAAAGCCCATATCGTGTTCCACCACCACAACAGACTGTTTGCCTGCCAGAGTGGTGAGCAATTCGGCGGTGCGTTCCATTTCCTGTTCGGTCATGCCGGCTACGGGTTCATCCACCAGCAACAAGCGCGGCTTCTGCATCAGCAACATGCCAATTTCCAGCCATTGTTTCTGGCCATGGGACAGAATGCCGGCCAGGGCAGCGCGAAGATTGCGCAGGCCAATCATTTCCAATACTTCGTTGATGCGGTCGCGGCATTCCCCGGTCAGCACCGCGGTCAGCGTGGGCAGTACGCGCTTGTCTGCTGCCATGGCCAGCTCCAGATTTTCAAACACCGTGAGTGCTTCAAACACCGTGGGCTTCTGGAATTTGCGGCCAATACCCAGCGAGGCAATGTCGGGCTCGCTCTTGGTCAGCAGGTTGTGGCGGCTGCCAAACCATACCGAGCCGGTGTCGGGGCGGGTTTTGCCGGTGATGATGTCCATCATGGTGGTTTTGCCCGCTCCATTAGGCCCGATGATGCAGCGCAGTTCGCCGTCGTCGATGGTCAGGTTCAGGTTGTTGATGGCCTTGAAGCCGTCAAAGCTCACGCTGACGTCTTCCAGATACAAAATAGGCCCGTGGCGAACGTCGACCGGCGATTCTTCTGGAACAAGAAAATTAAACACCCTGTCGCGATTGGCCAGTTCCTGAAAAAAGCTCATACGGTGGCCTCCTGCGAGTCGGGATTGTTGGTGGGGGCATCGGCTTTTTTAGGTTTGAACACCAACCCGGCAATGCCCTTGGGCAGGAACACGGTAACCAGAACAAACAGACCGCCCAAGGCGAACAGCCAGGCGTCTGGCATCACGCCGGTGAACACGGTTTTAGCGTAGTTCACCAGCACGGCACCAATCACCGCGCCGTAAAGCGTGGCGCGACCACCCAAAGCTACCCACACCACAATTTCGATGGAGAACAACGGTGAGAATTCGCTGGGATTGATAATGCCCACTTGAGGCACATACAAGGCGCCGGCTACTCCCGCCAGCATGGCCGATATTACGAATACGAATAACTGCACCCGTTCCACCCGATACCCCAGAAAGCGGGTTCGCGCTTCGGCGTCGCGGCAGGCCACCGCCACGCGGCCCAGTTTGCTGGTAACAATGCCCCGGCAAATCACATAGCCAATCGCCAGCGCCACACCGGTGGCCAGGAACAGCCCCAGACGGGTGGCATCGGTGCGCAGGTTCAAGCCCAGAAGGTCTCTGAAATCGGTCAGGCCGTTGTTGCCGCCAAAGCCCATTTCGTTACGGAAGAACGCCAGCATCAGTGCAAAGGTCAGCGCCTGGGTGATGATAGACAGGTAAACACCCGTCACCCGCGACCGAAACGCCAGAAAGCCAAACACCAGCGCCAGAAAGCCGGGCGCCAACAGCACCATTACGAAGGCAAACCAGGCCATGTCGAAACCCAGCCAGTACCAGGGTAATTCCTGCCAGTTCAAAAACACCATAAAGTCTGGTAGTACCGGGTCACCGTAGGTGCCGCGATCACCAATCTGGCGCATCAGGTACATGCCCATAGCATAGCCACCAAGGGCAAAAAACGCACCGTGGCCCAGGCTTAGAATGCCCAGGTAGCCCCACACCAAATCCACGGCCACGGCCAGCAAGGCGTAACACAAGTACTTGCCCAGCAGGGTGACGGTGTAGGCGCTAACATGCAGCGGGCTGTCTTGCGGCATAGCCAGGTGCAGCACCGTCACTATCGCCAACGCCGCAAACAGAACACCCAGAAATGTCCGGGTAGAGCGTTCAGCCAAAGGTCTTGTTAACCACATATACTTAGCCCTCCGCCGCACGGCCTTTCTGGGGAAATAATCCCCGAGGCCGTTTCTGAATGAACAGGATGATCATCACCAACACCAGAATCTTGGCCAGCACCGCACCCACCCAGGGTTCCAGCAGCTGATTGATGGTGCCAAGCGTCAATCCGGCCAGCAGCGTGCCCCACAGATTTCCTACGCCGCCGAACACCACCACCATGAACGAATCGATGATGTAGCTCTGGCCCAGGTTGGGGCCGACGTTGGTAATCTGTGATAAGGCCACGCCCGCCAGGCCGGCAACGCCGGAACCCAAGGCAAAGGTGAGAATGTCGACGCGGGTGGCTCTTATACCCATAGAACGGGCCATGGCCCGGTTTTGAGTAACCGCCCGAACCTCTAGGCCCAGGCGGGTTTTACGCATAATCAGCATCAACCCGGCGAACACCACCAGCGCAAAACCAATCACGTAAAGCCGGTTAAGAGTCAGTGACAGGGCTTCGTTGATCATCAGCGAGCCACTCATCCACTCCGGTGTAATCACCGTGCGGTTCAACGGTGAAACCACCGTACGCACCAGCTGTTGAAGAATCAGGCTTACGCCAAAGGTAGCCAACAGAGTTTCCAGCGGGCGGCCTTTCAGGTATTGGATAACGGTGCGTTCAATCACCACGCCGGCCAGTGCCGCCACCAGAAAACCGGCAGGAATGGATAGAATCAGCGCCAGGCCCGGCTGGCCCGGCAGCAGTTGCTGCATGCCCCAGGTGGTGTAGGCGCCCAGCATAATCAGCTCGCCGTGGGCCATGTTGATCACGCCCATCACGCCAAAGGTAATGGCCAGGCCGATGGCAGCCAGTACCAACACCGAGCCCAGCGACAGGCCGAAATACAGGGTTTCGGCGGCGCGGTTCAGCGTCAGTTTTTGTTCGATGCTGTCCATCGCTTTGGTGGCGGCGGCGACCAGCTCCGGGTTATCGCTGCGCATGGCTTGTTGCAGGGCAGCGCGGGCTTGCGAGTTCAGGCTGCCAGACAAGGTTTCAACCGCAGCCAGATCGCCCTGCTCGGCCACGCGGTAGATGGCCAGTGCTTCCGTGAGTGCGGCGCGAACCGGCGCACTTTGTTCGGTTTCAATAAGGCCCGGCACGCGTTTTGCCAATGCGCTGTCTACACTGCCTTTCAGGGTGCGGGCGGCGGATAAACGGCTGCTTTGGTTAGGGCTTTTGAGGTCAATCACAGAAAGGATGTCTTCCAGTTCGCCACGCAACGCGTTATTGACGCGAATGGTGTCGATGTCCCGGCGGGAGAACTCGCCCAAATTTTCGCCGGTCAGTGCGCTTTGCACTGTCCAGTCTCGGCCGCGATTGTCGGTCACGATGATGAATTGCCCGCTGGATTCAATGCGGGCCAGTTTGTTGCTGGCAAAAGATTCCAGCCAGCCTCGGGCGCGTTCGTCGCCGCTGCCTGCAATGCGATTAACCACGGCTTCTTTGTCTGCAAATGACGATTCCGCCAGTGCCGTGAGCAGTTGTTGCGCTTCGGTGTCTTCCACCTGAGCCTGGGTGAAGCCCGGCCAGAGCAGAGAACAGACAAGCAGAAGCT
>JBALXR010000107.1:7021-9103 GCA_036960525.1 Marinobacter sp. | reverse complement strand
TGATTGCCGGCGGACTGCAAACCCTGACTTTTGCGCCCTACTATTTATGGTGGCTGGGTCCTGTTTCCATATTGCTGATTCTGTTGGTGTGCGTGCCTTTGGCGTCCGGCCAGCTGTTCCGCGCCGGGTGGCTTACCGGCTTTGGGCTATTCGCCAGCGGCGCTAGCTGGGTATACGTCAGCATTAGCCAGTACGGCAATACCGGTCAATGGATTGCCATCCTGCTAACCGCTTTATTTGTGGCTGGCCTTGCCCTGTTTCATGGCATGGCGTTCTGGTTCTGGGGCAAACTTGCGCGTTTCAGTGCGGTACGCCGGCTGTTGCTGTTCCCGGCTATCTGGCTTTTAGGCGACTGGCTGCGGGGCTGGGTGCTCACTGGGTTTCCCTGGCTGTACCTGGGCACCGCGCACACCGACGGGCCACTGGCCGGGCTAGCACCCCTAGGCGGAGTGCATCTGGTTACTCTGGCCATAATAACGACCGCCGTTGCCGCCTATGGCGCGCTCTGGCTGACACTACAGACACGGCATACACTTGCCGCCACCGTGGTGGTGGCGGGGCTATTGCCCTGGCTGATTGCCCCTGCCCTGAATCGCACAGACTGGACTACCGTGGCACAAGAGCCCACATCTGTGGCCGCCATGCAGGGCAACATACCCCAGCAAATCAAGTGGGACCCGGAGTTTCTGAAAGATCAGATTGTGGCCTATCTGGGCATGACCGAAGACCACTGGAATACCGACATTATTTTGTGGCCGGAAACCGCTATTCCTATCCCCCAGGATAAAGCCGGCAAAATTATTGACCATATTAACGAGCGCCTGGGCGAAAACAGCACGCTGATCACCGGCATACCCTGGTACGGTTTCAGTGAGCGTTCGGAAGGCTTTACCTTCCACAACAGCATTACCGCACTGGGCGCCGGCGAAGGTATTTATCACAAACAGAAGCTTGTGCCATTTGGTGAATACGTGCCGCTGGAAAAATATCTGCGCGGGCTGATCGGTTTTTTTGATTTGCCCATGTCCAGCTTCACCCCAGGCCCGAAAAACCAATCCGCTTTAACGGCGAATGGGCTGCGAGTTATGCCGTTTATCTGCTACGAAGTAGCCTATCCGGATTTTCTGGCGCGCAACGCGGTAAACACGGATCTGCTGCTGACCATCAGCAACGATGGCTGGTTTGGTGATTCCATCGGTCCGCTACAGCACCTGCAACTGGCTCGCATGCGCGCACTGGAAACCGGCCGCTATATGCTGCGCGGCACCAACAACGGCGTAACCGCGATCATCAATAATAAAGGCCAGATAACTGAAAGCATTCCGCAGTTCGAACGCGCCGTTATGACTGGCGAAGTCTACCGGGCCAGCGGCAGTACGCCTTACATGGTGACGTCATCCTGGCCGGTACTGACATTTGCGCTAATCCTGATCGTGTTTGTCCGCGAGCGGGTTATACCGAAGCTTTAACAAGCCAGAAATCAACTTGCCTTGGTTGGCCAGCGGCTGGTTACTCGCTCGTAATAGAATGAACCACATGCCTCGCAGGGCTGCAGATGGCTGGTAGACGTCAGACACAGCATGTGCTCGCAGTTGAGGCAGCGGAACATGCCGGCGGTGGCGACTTCGCCAGCAATGTACTGGCCAGCTTCGTGCTTTTCCAATTTCTGGCGCAGCGCCAGTGTATCGACCATGGTCTGGTCAGCAACCGACAGGAGTCGCTCGGTTAACCGCTGCTCCAGCAGCGACAAATCCAGCTGTAGCCATTCCGCCAGACCTTCCCCGGTCTGCCCCACAAAATCCAGCAGATGCTCCAGGTCCCGCTGCAGGTAAGCACCCAACAAGCTCAGCTCATCGCGAGTCATCTCCTGCAGTTCCTGCTCGGCTTCGATCGCTTTGTCGATCTCCTCCTCCAGGGTTTCAATCGAGGTTTCCTGCACCGTACGCAAGCGGCTCTGCACCTGCTCAAGCATACGGTCGTAAGCATCAAGGGCTTTTCCAGATAGCTGATTACGTTCGGGTTCGGTCATGGGCGTTTCCTTGTGGTTTACTGAAAGCTCTGGGTGGCACATTAGCGACAGCG
>JBALXR010000107.1:0-6922 GCA_036960525.1 Marinobacter sp. | reverse complement strand
CCCAGGAGGCGATACGCCCAAACGCGACACCACCGTAACTACAGACGGCGCAAAACTCAGGCAGACTACCTGTTACCGCCCGTGTGCGTTAGAATAACTGCCCGCTGCGAACATCATATTGATACAGGGTAACTTTGGTAATGGCAGGTATGGACGAGCAATACAATCCCCGTGACGTAGAACAGACCGCCCGCGATTTCTGGGCTGATAACAACACGTTTACGGTGAAGGAAGAACCAGGTAAACCCAAATACTACTGCCTGTCGATGTTCCCCTACCCCAGCGGCAAGCTGCACATGGGCCACGTTCGCAACTACACCATCGGCGACGTGATTTCCCGCTACCAGCGCATGCTGGGCAAAAACGTGATGCAGCCTATGGGCTGGGACGCCTTTGGCCTGCCTGCGGAAAACGCCGCCATTGCCAATAAAACCGCGCCTGCAAAGTGGACTTATTCCAATATTGAATACATGAAGAACCAGCTTAAACAGCTGGGCTTCGGCTACGACTGGAGCCGCGAACTGGCCACCTGCAAGCCGGATTATTATCGCTGGGAACAGTGGTTCTTTGCCCGCCTGTATGAAAAAGGCCTGGTGTACAAAAAAATGGCCACCGTGAACTGGGATCCGGTCGATCAGACTGTTCTGGCTAACGAACAAGTTGTTGATGGCCGCGGCTGGCGCTCCGGCGCGCTGGTGGAAAAGAAAGCCATCCCCCAGTGGTTTATCCGCATTACGGATTATGCAGAGCAACTGTTGAACGACATGGACGATATGGATGGCTGGCCGGAACAAGTCAAGACCATGCAGCGTAACTGGATTGGCAAATCCGTGGGTACCGAACTCACCTTCCCGCTGAAAAACAGCAAAGACGGCCTGACGGTTTATACCACCCGCCCGGATACCCTGATGGGCGTCACCTACATGGCGATCGCCGCAGAACACTCATTAGCCAAAGCTTCCGCTGAGCGTCATCCAGACGTTGCCCGTTTTGTAGATGAGTGCCGCAACAGTAAAACCGCGGAAGCCGACATGGCGACCATGGAGAAAAAAGGTATTGATACCGGTTTCAAGGTCGTGCACCCGCTTACTCAGGAAGACATTCCGGTATGGATCGCCAACTTTGTACTGACCGACTACGGCACCGGCGCTCTGATGGCTGTTCCCGGCCACGATGAGCGCGACCACGAATTTGCCTTGAAGTACCGCCTGCCGATCAAACAGGTGATTTCCGCCAGCGACAAACCTGATATAGACGTGCAAGAAAAAGCCTTCACCGAAAAAGGTGTTCTGGTGTCGTCTGGCAAATACAGTGGCATGACCAGCGATGAAGCCTTCGAGGCCATCGCTGACCATCTGGAACACACCGGTATTGGCAAACGCACCATAAACTATCGCCTGCGCGACTGGGGCGTATCGCGTCAGCGCTACTGGGGCGCGCCGATTCCGATGATGACTCTGGAAGACGGTACCCAACGCCCGGTTCCAGACGACCAGCTTCCGGTATTGTTGCCCGAAGACGTCGAAATGACCGGCGTACAATCTCCGATTAAAGCGGACCCAGAGTGGGCCAAGACCACTTTTGAGGGCCAACCTGCCACCCGCGAAACCGATACCTTTGACACGTTCATGGAATCGTCCTGGTACTACGCCCGCTTCTGCAGCCCCAACTACGACAAAGGCATGCTAGACCCGGCCGCGGCCAACTACTGGCTGCCGGTAGACCAATACATTGGCGGCATTGAACACGCCATACTGCACCTGCTGTACGCCCGCTTCTTCCACAAACTGCTGCGCGACGTGGGCCTTGTCACCAGCTCCGAGCCGTTCAAGCAACTGCTGACTCAAGGCATGGTGCTGGCAGAAACCTATTCCCGCGAAAACGCCAAAGGCGGCACCATCTGGATTCCACCCACCGACGTGATCGCCGAACGCGATGACAAAGGCCAGGTGACCGGCTACGTCCATAAAGACGACGGCCAGCCAGTGCAGGCCGGTGGCGTTACCAAGATGTCAAAGTCGAAAAACAACGGCATTGATCCCCAATCGATTATCGACGCTCACGGCGCCGATACCGTGCGCTTGTTTATGATGTTCGCGGCGCCCCCCGAGCATTCTCTGGAATGGTCAGACAGCGGCGTTGAAGGCGCCCACCGTTTTCTTAAACGCCTGTGGCGCCTGGTGAGTGAGCAAGTCGCCAGCACCGATACAGTGCCGCCTATTGACGTTCCGGCGCTGAATGATGGCCAGAAGAACCTGCGCCGCAAAACCCACGAAACCATTGCCAAGGTCAGTGACGATATCAGCCGCCGGCTGACTTTCAATACCGCCATTGCCGCGGTGATGGAGCTGCTGAACGAAGTCAGCAAACTCAACGACAGCGAATCCCAGACCCGCGCCGTTCGCCAGGAAGCCCTGGAAACCGCCGTAATGATGCTATCGCCGATTGTGCCGCATATCTGCCACAAACTCTGGCAGGCACTGGGCCACAGCGAACCGGTAGTAGATGCCCGCTGGCCAGTGGCCGACAAAAGCGCCATGGTGCGCAGTGAAATCCAGATTGTGCTGCAGGTGAATGGCAAAGTGCGTTCCAAGGTAGACGTGCCCGCAGACATCAGTAAAGCCGACCTGGAAGCGCTGGCCCTGCAAAATGACAATGTGGTGCGCTTCACCGAGGGCCATACCGTGCGCAAGGTCATTGTTGTACCCGGCAAACTGGTTAACGTGGTGGCTAACTGATATGACCCAACGGCAGCGTGCATCGCAACGAACTCCAGCCTTGGCGCGCAGCGCTCTGCTGATCCTTGGCCTGGTGGCAGCGGCCAGCGGCTGCGGTTTTCAGCTTCGCGGTGTGGCGCCGGTTTCCGCTGCGCTACAACCACTGGCCTTGCAGTGTGCCAGTAATGTACCCATAGACCTGTGTCAGTTGGTTCGCCAACAGCTGACGCTGGGTGAAGTGGATGTTCGTGAAGTCGACGCCGCCGATTATATCCTGGCTATTGGGCAGTACACCCAAGACCGCCGCGCCAGTGCCATTACAATTAACGCCGGTGCGGCCGAATACACCCTGCGCCAGTCGGTCAGCATCAACCTGATCAGTCGCGATAGAGTGCCCTTGATTGCAGACACCCGCCTGAATGCCAGCGAAAGCTATCGCTATGACGAAACCAACGTACTGGCCAAGCAGCGGGAAGAACAGACCTTGCAAAAACAGTTGCAAGAAAGGCTGGCCCAGCAAATTCTCTTCCGTCTGGCACCCTTGACCCAGGCGCGTATTGATGCGCTTCGCGAACAATTTCAGGATGCTACCGGCAACTCTGTGGAAAGCCCCGGAGCCGGCACAGAACCGGCGGCCAAGGCGCCTACTCCAGCCCCATGAAAACCACACCGGCGCAACTGCCCCAAAGCCTTAAGAAAGGCCTGGCGCCGGTATACCTGGTGTCCGGTGACGAGCCGCTTCTGGTGCAGGAATGCTGCGACCAGATACGCAAGGTAGCCCGCGACCGGGGCTTTCTGGACAGGCTAACCTTTCACGCAGACAACCATTTTGACTGGAACATCGTAGCCGATGAATTCAGCGCCATGTCGTTGTTCGCCGAAAAGCGCCGCATCGAAGTTCACTTACCAACAGGTAAGCTGGGTGACGGCCGCGCCGTGATAGAACGGATTCTGGCGCAACCTGCCGACGACATTGTGTTGCTGCTGATCAGCGCCCGTCTGGATGCGGCTGAAACCCGCCGTAAATGGTACAAAGACCTTCAAGGCAAAGGTCTGCACGTGCCGGTATGGCCGGTAGATGCTGACAAGTTTCCCGGCTGGCTACAACAGCGCGCAGCCAGCCGCGGCCTGACCCTAACCCGCGATGCCCTGGCAATACTGGCGGAGCGGCTGGAAGGCAACCTGCTGGCCGCCAGCCAGGAACTGGAACGCCTGGCGCTATTCAGCAAAGGCGCCACCATTGACGAAGGCCTGGTAGAACAGGCTGTGCAGGACAGCTCGCGCTTTAACGGCTTTGAACTGGTCAGCGAACTGCTGACAGGAAATGCATCCCATGCCTGCAAAATGATCGGCGTATTGCAGCAGGAAGGCGAAAACCCGCTGGGCTTACTCACCGTGCTAACGCGGGACATTCACTTGCTGCTGGAACTGAAAGCACCCGGGCAAAACACCGCGCCTGCGGCTTTTTTTAAAAAACGCGGAGTCTTCCAGCCACAGCGGGCAAAGGCCTTGGAGCAGGCGGCAAAGCGCCTGAACCGTTCACAACTGAATAACGCCATTTACCTGTGCAGCGAAGTGGACCGCGCCGCCAAAGGCTTCGATCCATTAGGCCCCTGGCACTATCTAAGAGACATGTCCGCGTTGCTTGCCAGCAGATCCTGACGTAGATCAAACCGGCTCTATAAAAGCTCGCGGCAGCGCATCAGATACTTGAAACTCCCCGCCATCCGGCGCATTGTTTATTCATCATCAATGCAAGGAGAATTAAAATATGGGACTTCAGGAAGAACTGAAAGCGCTGCCAGAAAAAATCAGACAATATCGCGACGAAGCACGGGTACAGCTCCATCTGGCACGTCAGGATGTAAAAGACGAGTTTGATAATTTGGAGCAGGAGTGGGATAACTTTAAAGGCAAGTTAGATCGCGCACTGGATGATGCCAACGAGGTTTCAACCGAAGCGCTGTTAACGGTGCAGATACTGGGTGAAGATCTGAAAAAGGGTTATAAGAACATTCGCGACAAGATCAAGTGACATCTAACAGATGTCTAACCGTCAGATAACCCATAAAAAAAGCAGGCTCGAGAGTCTGCTTTTTTATTCAACGTCGATAAAAACCGATCAGAGCTCTTTTATTAGAGCTCTCTTATTAGAACTCTTCAGCCGTTAGCGCCATCATCGAATCACTGCCACTGCGAATGCCTTCCGCCAGCGACACGGTCTTTGGCAACAGGCGATCATAATAGAAGCGCGCCGTTTTCAGCTTGCCGGTATAAAAACCAGAGGTGTCACCCTCGGCTTTCGCTGCAGCCGCCTTCACCATGCGGGCCCACATATAAGCCAGCGCGGTCAGGCCAAACAAGTCCAGATAATCCACCGAGGCCGCGCCTACAGCATCGGGGGTTTCTGATGCCTGGTTGATCACGTGCTCGGTTACGTCTGACAGGCGCTCAAGAGCAGCTGCCAATGGCTCCAGGTACGGGCGCAGGCTTTGTTCGCTGCTGTTTTCCTCAATGAACGCCGCTACGTCTTGGGCGAACAGTTCGTAAAGCTTGCCCTGGCTGCCCACAACCTTACGGCCCATCAGGTCCAACGCCTGTATACCGTTGGTGCCTTCGTAAATCTGGGTAATGCGACAATCACGCACTAACTGCTCCTGACCCCATTCGCGGATAAAGCCATGGCCACCCAATACCTGCTGACCAATAATGCAGACGTCCAGGCCACGGTCGGTCAGAAAAGCCTTGGCCACCGGAGTCAGCAAAGACACCATGCCCTCGGCATGGGTACGTCGATCCTGCTCGCTGTCGTCGGCGTATTTGGCGATATCCAGCCACTGCGCGACGTAGGTAGAAAAAGCACGACCGCCTTCCACATAGCCTTTCATGGTCAGCAACATGCGACGAACGTCCGGGTGCACCAGAATCGGGTCAGCGGCTTTTTCTGGCTGCTGCGCGCCAGTGGGCGCGCGGCTTTGAATACGGTCTTTGGCGTATTCACGGGCACTCTGCAGTGACGCTTCAGCCGCGCCCAAACCCTGCACTCCAACGCCCAGGCGCTCATAATTCATCATGGTGAACATGGCATTCAGGCCTTTATTTTCTTCCCCTACCAGCCAGCCTTTGGCGGCATCGTAATTCATCACGCAGGTTGCTGAACCTTTGATACCCATTTTCTTTTCGATGGAGCCACAGGTAACCGGGTTGCGATCGCCCAGAGAGCCGTCGTCTTTCACCAGAAATTTTGGCACCAGGAACATGGAAATGCCCTTAGGGCCTTTAGGTGCACCCGGCAGCTTGGCCAGCACCAGGTGAACAATGTTCTCCGCCATGTCGTGCTCGCCCCAAGTAATGAATATCTTGGTGCCGGTGACGGCAAACGAGCCGTCATCGTTAGGCTCGGCTTTGGTGCGGATAATGCCCAGGTCGGTACCGGCGTGGGGCTCGGTCAAATCCATCGCGCCACTCCACACACCGGAGTACATATTCGGCAAATACGTTGCTTTCAGTTCATCGCTGCCGTGCGCATCCAGCGCCAGGCAGGCACCGGCGGTGAGCATAGGCGCCAGACCGAACGCCATGTTGGCGCCCTGCAGCATTTCCTCAAACTGGGACACCAGAGTTTTTGGCATGCCCATGCCACCCTGTTCCGGGTTACCACCCAAGCCATTCCAGCCGCCGTCAACGATGGTCTGATAGGCTTCTTTGAAACCCTCCGGGCTGGTGACGCCCTCGGCCGTCCATTTGCAGCCCCGCTCATCGCCTTCACGGTTCAACGGTGCAAGCACGCCACTGGTGATTTTACCGGCTTCTTCCAAAATGGCGTCGGCGGTTTCCGGGTCTACATTTTCTGCCACTTTTGACAGCGACGCCCACAATGCGGGGGCATCGAACACTTCATTCAAAACAAAACGCATTTCACGTAAGGGTGCCTGATAATCGGCCATTAACACTCTCCAACATTCAGTAACAGTCTGTCTGGTCAGGACGCAATCCGGTAAAAAAAGCCGGTACCCCTGTCTGTACGTGTGTCCGCGATTATTTTTTTAATGCGCGGAGTTTACCGCAATCCCTTCACTAACTCACAAAAAAAGGCCCGTCTCGATCCGGGACGGGCCTTTTGCGGCGTTAGCAATGAGTCAACCGCCTCAGCGCTAGATAATAAACGCCTCTTCCGGCATATCCAGCAGGGTGTCAGCCCCAGC
>JBALXR010000106.1:0-9221 GCA_036960525.1 Marinobacter sp. | reverse complement strand
GCGGCAAGTGCCTAGTGCATTGGCGATGTTGCTGCTGGTTTAATGGAGGCGCTTGAAACGCGCTGCAGTTTGACCGGAAAACACCTGTTGCTGCGATCACCAACACCACATCATATCCTCACCTGGTAATTCCGGAGTTCCACCATGACCCGAATGGTCGTCTCATTGTTTGCGCTGCTTCTTAGCATCGTGCTGCTGAACGGCGGAAACGCTTTTCTGATGACGCTGCTGGGTATCCGCCTGAGCATTGAGGGCGTTGCGCCGGATACCATTGGTATGGTTCTGGTGTGCTACTCCATCGGTTTTGTGCTGGGCACTTTATTTGTGCAAAAAGTGGTGTCGCGGGTAGGTCATATCCGTGCTTTTGCGGTGTTTGCAACCATCGCTGCGGTGGCATCACTGTTGTATCCCATGGCCATTAACATGAGTTTCTGGGCGATTTTGCGAGTGGTTTCGGGGTTTAGCATGGCTGGGGTTCTGGTGGTCATCGAGAGCTGGTTTTCCAGTCGCGCGACCAACGCTAACCGCAGCACCCTGTTTGCGGTCTATCAGGTGGTGTATCTGCTGGCGGCGGTGGGTGGCCAGTTATTGATCAATGTGGGTGACCCCGCAGATTACGTGCCGTTTTCCCTGGCGGCGATTCTATTAGTACTGGCGCTGGTGCCTCTGGCGATGACGCGAATGGAAGTGCCGGAAATCGAGCCTTCACCGAGACTGTCTGTGTTTACACTGGCGCGTGAGTCGTTCACGGGCGTGGCCGGGGCTGTGATGGCCGGCATACTGATTGGCAGTTTTTACGCACTGGGGCCGGTTTACGCCACCCTGATCGGCCTGGGTGTAAGCCAGACCGCGAACTTCATGGCCAGTGCTATTCTTGCCGCTATGCTTTTAGCCTGGCCGATTGGTATTTTGTGCGATCGCTTTGACCGTCGTCGCATCATGTTCTGGATATCGGTGCTGGCGGCCATTGCTGCGTTGGTGGTCAGTATGCTGGGTAGCCATCAGTTATTGGCACTAACGCTGGCAGTGGCCGTATTTACTGGCCTGTCTGCAAGCATTTATCCGGTGGCCGTGGCGATTACCAACGACCGTATGGAAAGCTCACGCATTGTTGCAGCCAGTGCTACGTTGCTGCTTAGTTATGGTATCGGCAGCGTGATCGGGCCAGTGGTGCTGTCTAAATTGATACAGCTTTTGGGCCCAGAGGGCCTGTTTTATGGTTATGCCGTTGCGCTGATCGTGTTGGCTGCGGCAACCAGTTATCGCATTACCCACACCGAGGACATCGCAGTGGAGGATCAGGAGCATTTTGTGCCGGCCATGCCCGAAACGTCTATGGTTTTGACTGAAATGGATCCCCGCAACGTGGAGTTCACCGAGTCGCCAGAGGTCGTAGCGTATGCGGCAAGCAGCGAGCCGCAGGAAAACTCAATGGCCAAAGACCGCTCCGAGGATGAGCCTGGCCGTTAGAAGGGTGGGCGCTGTGGTTTCCCTGCCTTCAAATATTGCTTACTATTGCACATCTGTATTTACGCACATGGTTAGCATGCTACTATCGAATTTTTCATAAAGTAAGGTTCCGGCATTGTTAGCTCTGCCGCTTTCATGGCGCCGGCGGCTTGCCAAAAACTCAGGAGCAATAACCGATGAGAGAGCAGTTCCCGTTTACCATTGCACGTGTTACCCGTCGCTGGCGCAAAATGCTGGATGAACGGTTGAAAGATCTGGGCGTTACCCAGGCGCGGTGGAGCACCATGTTCTATTTAAAATCGGGTGGTGAAGGTTTAACCCAGCGCGAACTGGCCAGTTTAATGGCGATTGAAAATCCGACACTGGTGCGTCTGTTAGACAGCCTGGAAGGCCAGGATTTGATTCAGCGCCGTCCTTGCCCGAATGACCGCCGCGCCCGCCGCCTGCATTTGACCGACGGTGGCCGTGCGTTTATGGACGAGATGACGACCCGTGCAGATCGCCTGCGTGACGAAATGCTGGAAGGCGTCAGCGAAAAAGATATCGAAGTTACGTTGCGGGTTTTCGGAGCCATTCTGGACAACGCGCACAAGCAAAGGTAAACGGTGGCAGACAATTCGGTAGCGGGGCTGCAACAGCGTTACGGCGATCGCTGGCGTTGGCTTGCCGTCGCCACGGTTATGGCAGGCACTATGTCGACGGTGCTGAGTGCTACCGTGGTGAACGTTGCGCTGCATGACATCATGCTGGAGTTCGGGGTGCGCCAAGGCCAAATTCACTGGCTAGCCACGGGTTTTATTGCAGCCATGACGACCACCATGCTGGCCTCCTCCTGGTTGCTGGATCATTTTGGTATCCGCAAAACCCTATTGACGGCCATGGCGCTGTTCACCGTAATATCTGTGCTGGGAGGCTTTGCCGCCAGCCCAGAGCAGCTTATCGTGGCGCGCATCGGTCAGGGCGCCATGGCTGGACTGATGCAGCCCATGGCCATGTTTTTGGTATTCCGAATTTTTCCTCGCAATCAACGCGGCCGAGCCATGGGTATTTATGGCATGGGCGTGGTATTGGCCCCGGCCCTGGGGCCAGTGCTGGGGGGCTTTCTGGTAGACGAACTGACCTGGCGTTACGTAATGTTCGCACCAGTGCCGGTTACGGCTGCTGGCGTGTTTATGGTCTGGCGTTTTTTGCCAAGCCCCGAGAACAATCCCAAACCCTATCCACTGGATGTGCTGGGGCTGCTGCTGCTGGGTGTCACCATCGGTCTATCTCTCGACAGTTTGAACAGGCTGCAAAATGTGGTCGGTCAGGGTGCGTTCATCGCATCAGAGGCCGCAGCAGCGTTGCTGTTTCTGACTCTGTTCGTGTGGCGGGAACGCAGTGCAAGGCACCCCTTGGTGAATGTTGCTCTATTACGCAAGCCGATGTTTCTGTACGCCAATCTGGGCGCCATGGCTATGGGCCTTGCGCTGTTTGGCTCTACCTACCTGATTCCTTTATTCGCTCAGACTGCATTGGGTTCCAGCGCCACCGAGGCGGGCTTGCTAATGCTGCCTGCGGGTATCGTTCTGGGTATTGTTTTTCCTTTTGCCGGCAACATGGCAGACAAGCACAGCAGTCGTAAGCTGGTTATTTTTGGCATTCTGGCATTTACCCTGTCGGCCATCCTGTTTGCGCTGTCGGGCTTTGAAACACCTTTGGGCTGGCTGGCCTTGTGGGCTGCGGTGGGAAGGGTTGGCATAGGTTTTATGTTGCCGGCACTGTCGATGGGTGCACTCAATCCGCTGGCACCGGAGGAGCTGGGCGCAGGGTCCAGCACTATCAGTTTTACCCGACAGCTTGGCGGAGCCTTTGGCGTCAACATGGTCGCATTGGCCATCGAACACGGTGATCATCAAAACGGCATGCCCACCGTAGAAGCGTTTCAGTTTGCCTGGTGGATGGTGGCGGTATTTTTGGTGCTGGCGATTATTCCAGTGTGGAAAATGCGCACCTGAAAGTGCCGGTATTGATTGCCTTTTGCAGCCAAGCGCCAGTAATCTACTTGCTCGGTCGCCGCGCTTCTTTTGTGGCCTGTGCGTAATGGAACTCCTGGCTGGATCCAGGGTCTGAGTTTTGTCTGTTTATGTCTCTGAGTAGAATGTTATGGGTGTGAAAATGCGTTTATTGACACTGTTGCTGAGTGCAGCTTTTGCGCCTTTACTGCTGGCTCAGGGCGCAGGTAAACCTCTTGCTGCTGATAAGGCACCAAGGGTGGCCACCTACAGTGTTCAGGGCGATGTGGCTGGGCAGTTGAGTGTGTTTAAAACCCGCTACGAAGACACCTTTGCAGATATAGGTATCGCCGAGGCTCTGGGTTATCTGGAACTGGTGAAAGCCAACCCGGGGGTAGACCCGTGGCTGCCCGGCGAAGGCACCAGTATTACTTTGCCCCGACACTATGTTATGCCGGATGCGAAGCGTGAAGGTATTGTGATCAACCTGGCGGAATATCGCCTTTATTACTTTACCGACGGCGGCGTTCAGGTTTACCCGGTGGGCGTTGGTACCGAAGAAAACCCCTCACCATTAACGAACGCTCAGGTGACCATGGCGCTGACTTCGCCAGCCTGGTATCCGCCGGAGAGTATTCGCGCCGAGCACGCAGCTGTTGGCGATTTCCTGCCGCGCATGATTCCGCCGGGGCCAGATAACCCGTTGGGTAGCCATGCGCTTATGCTGAGTGAGCAAGGCTATTTGATTCACGGCACCAATAAAAAATTCGGTGTTGGCATGGCGGTCAGCCATGGTTGTTTCCGTATGTACAACGAAGACATTTCGCGTTTTGCTTATCAGATTGCAAAGGGCACACCAGTGCAAATAGTACGCCAATCGGTGAAGGTAGGTGTTGCCAACGGTCAGGTGTGGCTGGAAGTGCATCGGCCCCAGGAAGATTATTCGGCAGCGGACCGCAACAAGCTCTGGCTGGCTACTGTGGAACAGTTGGAGCGTTTGGCTATTGATCACCCGGAAGTGGAAGTACGGCGCAGGGCGATTGAAATTGCAGTTGATCAAGCAAGCGGCTTGCCTACGGTAATTGGTGAGAAAATCGCATCGGTGGCGAAAGGTGAGCTTGTAGAAGCTCCAGAAAATGCTGGGCAACAGTTGTATTTTTAAGCGCAGGTGCCAGAGCTCGCCCCAGCGTGGTTGTTTCAGATACAAAATTAAGACATAAAAAAAGGCCGGTGTTACCGGCCTTTTTTACAGTGCAAAGCTTACTTCTTGCTGGCTTGGTCAAGCATGCGCTTGGCGCGCTCGTTGGCTTCGTCAGCGGATTTTTGAGCAGCTTTGGCAGCGGCCAGAGCTTGTTCAGCTGTCTGCTTGGCAGAGCGGGCAGAGCTGGCGGCGCTGTTGGCGGTGTTCATTGCATTTTCAGCCGTTTGCTCAGCTGAATTAGCTGTAGCAGTGGCTTCCATCATAGCGGCGTCATCAGTAGTGGCACAACCCGCAGTCAAAGCAGCTGCCAGTGCAAACCCAGCGATCGTCAGTTTACGCATTGCAAATCCCCTTATTAGTCGTTGTATTTCCCGAAGTCCGATAATCAATGTAGCTGACATCCTGTCAACTCGCTTCCTGCCAATACAGGTCTGATAAGCGATTAACCACCGAAGCAGTCAACAGTGTAAATCAGTCTGCCACCAAATGTTAACTAAGCGTAGGTAAATGTCCGAAGCTTATGACAACAACGTAATCTTACACCGCGTTTCATGTTTGAAAATTATTCTAATGCCCGCACTTAGCTTACTTTCCAACATGGGCCTCAGGGCAGGATTTCAATCGGGGTGCCATCGCTTACCAATTGCCAGATTTCATCAATCTCTTGATTACTGACGGCAATGCAACCGTCAGTCCAGTCAAGCCCGAAAAAGGCAAAAGCAAAGTCATCGTCGGTGCCGTTGGGCAGGCCGTGAATCATGATGCTGCCGCCGGGATCCAAGCCCCAGGTTTCGGCCATTTCACGGTCTTTGGCGCTAGGGTAGGAAATGTGAATAGACTTGTAAAATGAACTGCCGGCGTTGCGCCAGTCCAGGGAGTATTTGCCTTCGGGGGTGCGGCTGTCGCCCTCGTAAAGCTTGTGGCCCTGAGGGTTGTTGCCCAGTGAAATGCGGTATTGGCGGATAATCTGCTCGCCACTGAGTAACTGCAGTGAACGTTCGCCTTTTTGCACCAGTACTTTGGTGATGGACGGTAGCTGGTTGATGTCTGACGAATGCGGAAACGGAAGGCGAGTGTCTGCTCTGGCCAGCAACTCCGAAGCGATGGCCTGGGGCACGAGCAAAGTCAGTAGCAGTGAACATAAAATAAACAATCGACCCAGACTCATAAAACTGACTTACCAATGATTAATGTTGATTTAGAGCTTTTATAGCATGACTGAAGGTGCAGTTGTTAATGGGTTTTGTCATCTTTGGTGTTGTTATGTTTTGCCTCGGCTGCGTTTTGTTGGGTGTCCATTTTTAGGCCCACCTTGGCAACGGTGTCGCCGCTCATTAAGCGCACCACCAGCGTAACCGGCCCCAGATCAACCTGGTCGCCAATAACCGGGCGGCCCTTGGTACGTTGGGCAAAGCATTCGGCGAGTGACAAGTCTGGCGGCAGTTCATCAAATTCAATGCCATAAACCTGCTCCACATCGCCCAGCAGAGCGTCGCCGTTCAGCACGAAGTCGCCAAAGAACGCGCGTTCGGCCAAGTGGCTGGGTGTGTAAGCACCGCTGAGAGATTTGTTCAGTTCCGGTAAAACGCCTGGCGTGGAAAATACGGCGATAACATCGCCCTGAATCACTTCAAGATCTGCTTGTGACTGCAAGCACAATCGGTTGCGGAATACGCCGGCCACCGCTGTGTTGTCTGGAAGCTTAAGCTGATCCAGGCGCCTCGGCAGTTCCCAGTTTTTGCCCCGCAGCGGAAACAGCATTAATTCATGATCGCCAGCCGCCGGAACGTCCAGCGGAAAGCGGCGAAACGGGGCGTTGTCGGCGGGTACTTCCAGCTTTAGCCAGCGCGCCAGAGGCGCCATGGTGGTGCCCTGAACCAGCAATGACACCAGCACAATAAAGAAGGCGGCATGGAACACAAGTTGCGCGTCTGGCAGGCCGGCAATAATGGGGAACAGTGCCAGCACAATAGGAACCGCGCCGCGCAGGCCCACCCAGCTGATGAAACCCAGCTCACGGCGGTTGAAGCCAAATGGCCAGAGTGTAGCCATTACCGTGAGCGGTCGAATCACGAAAATGAGTGCTAGCGCCAATATCAGGCCTCCGCCCGCCAGGGGTAGTAGCTCCGACGGAGCCACCAACAGCCCAAGCATAAGAAACAAGCACAGCTGAGCCAGCCACGCCAGACCGTCGTGTACCTGCAAAATCATTGGCATCATGCGTACAGGTCGGTTGCCAATGACCACACCGGTTAGGTAAATCGCCAAAAAGCCACTGCCGCCCAAAGCGTTGGTGGCTGAAAATACCGCAATACCACCAGCGGCTACCAGCAGTGGGTAAAGCGGCGGTGCCAGGCGCATCCGATTGGCGAGTGCGACGACGGCCACGCCACCGATAAGCCCGGCAATGCTGCCAATGCCAAACTGTTTCACCAGTAGCAACAGGGCGGGGCCAACGCTGTTCTCACCTGCGTTGCCTATTAGAGTGACCATCAGCAAGGTCAGGAAAATGGCCATGGGGTCGTTGCTGCCAGACTCGATTTCCAATGTGGCGCTGACACGCTCGTTGAGATGAATGCCGCTGCCCTGCAGCATCGAGAACACCACTGCAGCGTCGGTAGACGAAATAATGGCGCCGATCAGTAGCGCCAGCATCCAATGCAAATCAAACACCCACCAAGCAACGACGGCTGCGCCTGCAGCGGTTAGAAAAACACCGAGGGTGGCCAATACCAAAGCGGGGCGCAGGCCAACACGGAAGGTTTCAGCACGGGTGCGCATACCTCCGTCTAGCAGAATCACGCCTAGGGCAAGATTGGCGATCAGAAAGGCCAGCTGGTAATCATCAAAACGAATGCCGCCTGGCCCGTCTTCGCCCATCATCATGCCGACCGCCAAAAAAATCAGCAGTACAGGCATGCCCACCCGGCTAGACAGCGGGCTTAAAACAATGCTGATCACCAGCATCAGAGCACCCACCAGGGTAAGCATCGGGTCCATCACAACTCCACATCAAGAATGGCAAACAGGGCTAGGCAAGGATCGCGTTGGCCTGCTGTAAGTCTGCCCATAGCCGGCACGGTTAACAAGCAGAGTTGAAGCGGGTTGCGCCGGGTGTGTAGCAGGCGTTGTTGTTGGGCGTTACAGGGCGGTTGCCGGGAGGTATAAATAAGGATAACTATTCATAGGTTAAATACCTATTTGTTGTTTGACTATCTTAAGAATCACATTAATACTCAGCGCCGCTCATTTATCGGCCAGTAATCTATGTTTTCGTGTGCATATGTTAGTGCTGGATGATCAGTTTCAAGCAGTAGAAAATAACAAACCGACAACAATAAAATAGAGGTTATTGATGGACGGCACAACACAAGACCGTTTACAAAACGGCGACGAGGCGCGCTCCAAACCCGGTTTTTTTGACCGTGAGAACACGGTTGCAGGCCCCAATTTCAATCGTTGGCTGGTGCCCACTGCGGCGCTGGCAATTCATCTCTGCATCGGCATGGCCTACGGCTTTTCGGTGTTTTGGCTGCCCATGGCCAATTTGGTGACTGCAGACCCGGTGGCCTGCGCTGATATCGGCATACTTCAGGCCATGACAACCACGTCCTGCAACTGGGCCGTCAGCCATGTGACTTACACCTTCGGTATTTTTATAGCCATGCTGGGCATTTCGGCTGCGGTGTGGGGTGCCTGGCTGGAACACGCCGGCCCGCGTAAAGCCGGCGCCATCGCAGCGGTATGCTGGGGTGGAGGCATGATTCTGGGTGGCGTGGGTGTAATGACCCATCAACTGTGGCTGCTGTATCTGGGCTGTGGTGTGTTGGGTGGTATTGGCCAGGGTTTGGGTTATATCACCCCGGTGTCTACCTTGATTAAATGGTTTCCCGACCGCCGCGGCATGGCGACCGGTTTTGCGATTATGGGTTATGGCGGCGGTGCCATGGTGGGTGCCCCGCTGGCGGTTTGGCTGATGGGTTACTTTTCGGCGGACGGTGGCAAAGGTGTGGCCAGCACGTTGATGGTGATGGGCGTCATCTACTTTTTTGTGATGATGGCCGGTGCTCTGGGCTTTCGTGTGCCGCCCAATGGTTGGAAGCCGACGGGATGGGAGCCACCTCAGGGTAAGCAGGCTAACGCCATGATTACTCATGGTCACGTGCATCTGAACAAAGCCTGGAAAACCCACCAGTTCTGGATGATCTGGGGCGTGCTGTTTCTGAACGTAACAGCGGGTATTGCGGTGATTTCCATGGCTAGTCCCATGCTACAGGATGTTTTCGGCGGCGCTCTTGTGGGCATTAAAGATTCTGCAGTGGCGCTTACTGCCGCTCAGAAAACCGCCGTTGTGGCGGCAGCGGCCGGGCTCGTTGGTCTGGTCAGCTTGTTCAACAGCGTGGGTCGCCTGTTCTGGGCATCGCTTTCTGACAAGCTTGGCCGCAAAAACACCTATCTCGTCTTCTTTGTGCTCGGCATTGCCATGTACTGCCTGTTGCCCACTTGGGGGCATCTGGGTATGGCGGGCATGTTCGTTATTTCGATTTGCGTGATTT
>JBALXR010000105.1:0-9975 GCA_036960525.1 Marinobacter sp. | reverse complement strand
GCGTAACATTGGCCAAGCAACACCCACAGAAACCGGCGATTTCAGTGTGGTGCGGTTTCAGGAAGAGCTGACCTACCGCACTTTCCTGGAAGATGCCAATCAGAACCCCGATCCCAACGTGTTGTTTTACTTTAAGCAGGCCATCGTAGGGCCGGCTCGGTTGGCAGGTAACGTGCTGCTGGTGCACGAAACTATTGACCAGATCGCCGAACCCCGCCGTGCGTGGATTTACAACGCCGGCCAGCGTCGTGTTCGCCGCGCGCCTCAGGTAGCCTATGACGGCCCGGGTACCGCAGCTGACGGCATGCGTACCTCAGACAACCTGGACATGATGAACGGCGCCCCAGATCGCTACAACTGGGAGCTGGTGGGCAAAAAAGAAATGTACATTCCGTACAACTCTTACAAACTGCTCGATCGTGATCTCAAGTACACCGATATCATACGTCCTGGCCACATCAACCAGGAGCTGGCCCGTTATGAGTTGCATCGGGTATGGCACGTGCGCGCTACTTTGAAAGAAGGCGAGCGCCACATCTATGCCAAGCGCGACATCTACATCGACGAGGATTCCTGGCAGGCAGCGGTGATTGACCAGTACGACGGCCGCGGTGAGTTATGGCGGGTGTCAGAAGCCCACGCCCTGCAGTTCTACGATCGTGATGTGCCCTGGTACGCCGTTGAAACCATCTCTGATTTGCTTTCTGGCCGTTATCTGGTGTTGGGTCTGACGAACGAAGAAGCTAACCCTTACGAGTTCGGCATTCAACGTCAGTCCCGTGAGTACACGCCGGCAGCTCTGCGCAGGTCTGGTGTGCGCTAGTTCTTAATACAGTCGATTGTGGGAAGCTTTTTGTAGAAATTGCTATTTTAATTAGAAAGTACGATTTGGACATAACGTACGATTTCGAATAGAAAGTACCTGAAATAAAAAGGCGGGCCTTGGTGCCCGCCTTTTTTATGCTAATCTGCGCTGTACCCTAATCGTGGCAGCTAAGCCATCGATTATTATGCCACTTTTGGAATTTGCCGGTTAGCTCAGGGCTTTTGTCCGCCACGCGCCGGTATCTACGGGGCAGTGCGTGAAAAAAGTTGAACCGGGTAAAGCAGCAAACGACGAATTCCAGGCCGCTAACAGCGCGCTTCAGCGTGGCGAGCGGGTACGTGAGCTCCTGCAGCAGCGGGTAAAACTGCCGTTTGATGAAAAACATCTGCAAGGTTTGCTGGCTCGGCCAGAGTTAAACCAGGTGTTGATGGGCAGCGTGGTACCCGCCGGACTGCTCAACATTTACGGCCCTTGTGGCTATGGTAAATCGGCCACCGCTAAGCAGGCGTTGTTGGCGTCTGATTTCTCCCCCGCTCATATTCGCTGGTTAACCCTGAACGCTCAAGATAACGCCCCCGAGCGCTTTTTAATGCTTCTAGCGGTAGCGCTGAATAAGCCTGAACCTACACATTGCGGAGCATTTTCCGATGGCTTGCAGTGGTTGCTGGCGGCCACAGAGCGGCCCGACTCGGCCAGTCTTTTACCTCAAGTATTGGTGCTAGACAACCTGGACGCCATCAGCAACCCGGCGGCCTTGGCATTGTTGCAACAACTGGTGGACAACCTGCCAACGCAATTGCGCCTGCTGGGAATATCCCGCGGCCCGTTAGCGATCAGTACCCATTCCCTGGAGCTGCAAAACCGTTTTACCAGCCTCGGCCCGGATAGACTCGAATTCAGTCGCAGCGAAGTGTTTGAGTTTTTCGCCAGCGAACTGCAGCAACAGCAACTGACCACCGTTTCGGTAGACAATCTTTACAGTCTCACCGAAGGCTGGCCAACCCCTTTGGGCCTGTACCGCGGTGAGCTGCGCAGTGGCCGCGAGCGCAAAGCCCTGCAAGACACCGCCAGTGTTCAGAAGTTTCTGGCGGATGCGGTATTGGGCCATTACACAAGCGCGCAGCTTTTGGCATTACGGGCGCTGGCGGAGCTAGACGTGTTTTCTGACGAGTTATTCACTGCGTTGGCGGATACCACGACTGAATTAGCCTCAGCACCTTCACAAACAGTGCCTTCGCAGATGATGCCTACACCAATAGCACTCGCACAAATAGTACCCTCACAGGCGGTTGATCGCGGTTTGCCCGCAAAGCTTATGGCCGGCCGTGGCCGCTGGTATCGGCTGAACCCACTGCTGCTGGATTGGTTGCAAACTCCGGCATTGAACGGCAGCGCCCAGCGCATGTTACGCGTGAGTGAGTGGTTCGCCCAGCGTCGGCAGTACTCCGAAGGCTTGAAATACGCTCTGTTGTCCGCAGACGTGGCGCAGATTCGGCGCATGGCAGCGGAAGGCTCCGAAGCTCTGCTGCTCGGGCAAGACACCGCATCGCTGTTAAGTCTGCGGCGTAGCTTGCCGGCAACGGTGTTGGCTGACAACCCGCGGCTGCAATTGGTTTTTGGCTGGGTACACGCCATTGGCGGGCAATGTTGCCAGGCAATCGAGCTGATTGAACATTTGGGCGAGATGGAAGCACACGACATCCCCCTTGGGCGAATTCAGGCCTTACAGGCGTTTATTGCGCGTTTGCAGGGCCAGGTAGAACCGGCTCTGGCGCTGGCCGAAGCCGCTTTGGAAGATTCGGAGTTGTCTATTCAGGGTCAGCTTGTTACCCAATTGGTGCGTTCCAGTGCCTTGTGTGCCTTGGGCTGTTTCGCCGATGCCCGCGAGGCCAGCCGCGAAGCCGTGCGCTTGGCGCGAGAGGCTGGTGATACCGGCTCGGAAGTCTTGGCGGTTTACGCCCATGCCCGCATTGAATTGAGCAAAGGCGAATTGCGGCATACCGAACACCTACTGCGCAGCAGCCTGGACACGGCCATGCAAGAATTGGCGCGGCCGGCGCGGGTAGGGGAAATTCGGCTACAGCTGAATCTTGCTCTGGTGTTATGGCATCAAGGTAGGTACCAGGATGTAGACCGGGTGTTGGCCGTGTGCACACGGCAAGCCGAACAAGCCCGAGATTTGGGCCTATTAATGGCCATGTGTCTACGGGTCTTTATTTGCCGCAGTCAGAGCCACTTTGACGAAGCCTTTGCCTGGATTGCCCGTGCCGAACGTACCATGCAGTCATGGCAGGTAGACGGCGACCTTTACGTGCCGGTACTGGAAGCATTGAAGGCATCGTGCTGGCTGGCACAGTGCCAAACAGACCGAGCGGCCCAGGCACTGACAAAAATACTGCCTTACCTCCAGGCCGGCTATTCATCGGAACTCTTTCCCATCATGCCGGGGCTGATGAATTGTCTGCCAGTGCGTATAGCCATGGCTCGCGGGGAATATGGCGGGGCCAGAACCCGTCTTAATGGCCTGCGTGCTGGCTACCGCGATTCCGTCGCCATGGGTGTAGACATGCTCATGAGCCTGTTAGACGCCGCGCTGCTTGTCCGGGAAAAAAGTCCTGCCCAAGCCGTCAAACGCTTGGTGAGTATTGTTGAGTTAGCGGCCAAAGAGCATTTCATCAGTCCGTTTAACGAGCTCAAACAAGAACTTGAGCCGCTGCTACGACAAGCGTTTGACCAACTCCCAGCCAGTGCTTTCACCAACGCTCTGGCAAAACTGTTCGGCATCCACGCCGCGACAAGTATGATATTGCCTCTGGCCGAGCCCATCAGCGAACGGGAAAAAGGTGTATTAGAGTGTATTGCCCGCGGCCTGTCGAATCAGGAAATCGCAGACAAACTGCACATTTCACTGCACACCGTTAAAACTCACGCCCGCCGCATAAATGCCAAACTGGGTGTGAAATCTCGTACCCAGGCTATTGTTCGAGCCCGGGAATTGGGGGTGCTCTAGTCAGCGACCATTTCTAGCGCGACAGCAGCTCGTCAGCAGTGCTGGCGCTGGCCAGCTGTTGCAGATGAACCGGGTTGCGATCTTGCAAAATTTTGGCAAACGCCTGATCGTACACGGTCAGATTGTTATGTTGGATCATTGCCGTTATTTCGCCGATATACTCCTCCCCGCGCTCCGAATATAGCTCTAGCCCCGCGGCCATTTCCTTGCCAGACAGTGGCTCCTGTTGTTTGCGATCGGTCAAGCGAATATCCCGCAGTGGTTGATAGGCAGGGTGGCGGTTTAAGTTCTGGATATAGGCCTGTATTGAACGATAGGGCGAAGAGAACCTGGCCACCTCGTGGCTAGCGCCCGATACCCGGCTAAGCGGAACCAGGCCGCAGCCAGCGGTGAAACACCATTGGCCGAACAGATTGTTGCCTTCCACCGCAAAACGCGACGTGCCCCAGGCGGACTCGTTAGCTGCCTGGGCCATAATCAGCGAGGGCGGTATTACGTCCAGGCGTTTTTTCAGCTTGGCAATCTGGGCCTTACCCGCCGGCGCAAAATCTATCCGCAGGCGCTCCGCTTCGTTTTTCAGCCATTGTTTTTCTTTACCGGTAAACTCGGACTTTACAGCTAAAGCGTCCAGATACTCCCGTTCCAATAAAATGCGGCTGTTGACCAGCACAATGCGCGGGAACAGAAAATCAAAAAAAGCGGCTTTTTTTTCATCCGTGTCTGCGTAGCCGGAAAAATCCGGCAAGGGCGCATTGGCCCAGCTGGGTAGCGCCGGCAGCGTGGCAAACTGAAATTCCTCGCCGGCATCGTTACGGCTGCTGAACGCGTTAGGTGACGGTTTATAAAGCGCCCCGAACAGAGCACCGGCAAGCAGTAAAAGAGATAATGCCAGAGCATGGCGCTTCGTGGCAGCGGGGGAAGGTGCGCCTGTGTTAACTGACATATCACCTCTGGGCTTTAATAGTAACCTGATGATTACTGTGATTACTGTGATTAGGTGATGAAAATAGCAGCAGCGCCGTTAATATACAAAAATCCTCGGGCCGCAATACGCGGGCCGGGGATTTTTTCAGGCTTTGCAGCGCATTGATCAGAAGTACAATTTCATACCGGCCATTGGGCCTTCATCCAGGTTCAAGTCGCGGCGGCCATCCAGATCGGTGTTCAGGTAGCGGTAACCGGCAAACAACTCTGCGTTACGAATCACACGGTAGCTGACACGGGCTTCAAGGCTCGTCATGTCATCAGAATCGCCAAACGCCAGAATGCTGGGTGCGTAATGCAGGCCGCCAGTAACCGACAGTCCCGGTACGTCGGGGATATTTACAGTTGCATAACCGCCCAGCGCCAAAGCACCGCCATCGATCCGGTCATCGTCCCAGCCGATCAAGCGCATACCAAGGCCCGCAGTGGTCGGCAAGTTGCCAAGAGCTGTTCGGCCTTGGGCGTGAAAATCCACGTTGCCGATGTGTCGGCTGCCTTCGTGATAGGTATAACCGGCGCCCAACTGCATGTCGTCGCGGCTGTCGAAGAAGTTCACCTGTGCTTTAACGGATTCTGCGGTCAAGCTCAAATCAACGTCGCTGGCCAGCACAGGTGCTGCGCCCATAGCAAGTGACAGGGCCATAAGGGAAATACGAGAGGCTTTCATAATGCTACCTTATTGGTAATGAACGGGTCATGAACGAGAGTGAAAGCTGCCGAAGATGGCAGAAAGCTCTTTTAAACAAAGTTAAAGCTAAGCGATGTTAAAGCGCGCGCCGGAAACCCACAACTTAAAAGCCTGTAACAGCCGGGTATGAACGGTTAGCACAATCCACACTGTTTTTTTGCAGATGGTTTGGAAATGGCTAAAAAACAGTGTGCTCAGTGCCGGGTGTCGTCTTCCAGCTGGTCCAGTTGATCCAGCTCTTCTGAGCTTACATTCTGTGCCGGTACTCCGTATTCCTCATTGGCCCAGGCGCCTAGGTCAATTAATTTGCAGCGGTGCGAGCAGAATGGGCGATCTGGATTGGCATCGGTCCATTCCACGATTTTACGGCAGGTGGGGCAATCAACGTTCATGGCAACCTATCTAATTCACGGGTGAGAGGAATCTGTCTGATCATTTATGAAATAAGAAACCGAGCAAAAACAGTCTAACAAACCGTTAGCACTTCCACACGGCTGCCGGTTTCGTCGGTTACAAATCGAAAACGCACATTAACATCGTACAAATGCGCGCCGTAAATTCGCTCTTCTTCACGGCCGCGACGAAACGACGGGCGCGGATCGTAACTCACCACATCCTCAATCAGCGCGGCAAAATCCGGATATTTCTGTGGCAAATTATCTGACGAATGACTTGGAGAGCCCTCTGAAGATTGCGCTGCACAAAGTTCGCCCAGCTGCTGCTGTGCCTCGGGTAAAAATATCACCGGCAAACGTTCTACCGGCGCCTCTTCGGCCCAGCCCAGGTGCGCGCCGCTTATCGCGTCTGCAAATGGCAGGTACGGTTTGATGTCCAGAATGGGTGTGCCTTCAATCAAATCGTGATCGCTGATTTGTAACACCAGCTTGCCTTGCTTGCGCACCAGCCCGCGGTTACGCACAACCGACAGCCCCAAACTGTTGGGGCGAAACGGCGAGCGGCTGGCGAACACGCCAATCTTGCGGTTGCCTCCCAAACGGGGTGGCCGCACTACAGGCCGCCACTCGGCTCGCACCGCCTGGTGAAACTGAAACGTCAGCCATAAATGACTGGCGCTCTCCAAACCGCGAAAAGCATCTTCGCGGTCAAACGGTGGCTGAATCAGCAAGTCGGCGTGGGCATGGCGGGTTAGGCCCGGCTGCCGCGGCACGCCAAACTTGTCGGCAAAGCAGGAGCGGGTGATGGCAATTGGCGTAAGAGTCAGTGCTTCAGTAGCGTCTTTTGCGTTATGACGGGGCATCGGTGTTAGTCGCGCCGAACGATGTTGCCAGAAAAATACATCTCCAGCCGCAAAACCAGCGAGCTGTCGTCTTTAAACGAATTATCTCGCGCAAACTGCATGGCCGGAATAATTTCTCCGAACAACCAATCGCTGTGCATACGATAGCGCCAAGTAACGTCGGCGAAGGCTTCGGTGGTGCGCCAGCCGGGCTGGCTTTCACCCAACACACCCACACGGGGAGTAAGCACCGCACGGTTATTCAAACGTTTTCTCAGGCTGAACACCTGGGCTGCCACAAACTGCTTGTCGCTGTGCACCCACTCAAGCTCTGACGAGTTTATAAACTCCCAGCCCTTGCCTAAATCATGCCGCGCCTCAAACCAGCTGCGCGAACCCCAGCCGTTTTGATGGTAGTAGTAAAAGCGCTGCTGAGCCTGCAACGCCCAATCGCCAGAGGGCTGCCAGTTCTTGCGCACGGTGGCGCGCCAGAAAGCATCGGGGGGCAAGCGCAGGCGCACGCCAAGATCATTGGAGAAATTAACAGAGTCACCCAACTGGCCCAAAAACCGTAGAGCCCCCGTGGCGTCGCTTGAAGAGCGTTCCGGTTCCGTCAGTTGGCGGTCACGCTGCCGCTCGGCCAGCGGAATCAGCTCTTCGCTTTCGCTTTCAATCACCAGCCTAAGCTTTTTGCGCGCGGTGGGTATGTCCACTCGAAAGCGCACCTCCGGTTCAAAATCTAACACGGTGCCGGCACGGGTTTCGGTGGCAAAGCTTAGCCGCAAATAACTTTCGTTCAGCGGTAGGCTGTGGCTTTCACCTGACAGGGTTCGGTCTGCCCACTGCCCCAGCTGCCCCACACGCTCACCTTGGGTGCGCTCCTGCAACAGCACCCAGTTGCTGAAGGTTAGCCAGTAAGAATCTTCCGGCTCAGCCCAATAGTCTTCCGGGGCGAAGTCATAAAAGTTGCTGGGTAACGCCTCCGGGGCAAGGTGCTGGGGAATAGAACGCTGGTTGAATTGTATTGCAGGTTCCAGTGCATGGGCTGAGGGCGCTGCAAGCGCTGCAGCAATAGCAAAAAAACCGGCGCCAAATACCCGAAGCCGTTTAATGGCTAAATTCCGCTAGCAGCGTATTGTGGGCGTCTCGTACCTGTTGGCGTACGTTGTCTTTGGTGCCGCCGTTGTCAATAATAAGGTCGGCCTTGTCAAGCCGCTGCTGGCGCGGAATCTGTGCGGCAATAATGCGTTCAACCTGATCTCTGGGGTTATTGTCCCGGGCCATGGTGCGCTTTATTTGCACGCTCTCCGGGCTGTCTATCACAATCACACGCTCGGTAAAGGTGTGCTGAATCGTTTCAAATAACAACGGCGACACCAGTAATACGTAAGGCAAGTCGTAATTGTCGGGTTTTAACTGGCGTTCCAGTTCCGTGTGAATAATGGGGTGTATCAATTCTTCCAGCCACCTGCGCTCGTCAGCGTCGTCAAACACCAGCTTGCGCAAGGCTGCGCGATTCAGAGCGCCTCCAGACGTCAAAATGTGGTGGCCAAAATGCTCGGCAATCAGCTCTAGCGCGCGGGTGCCGGGTTCTACCACGTGGCGGGCGACATCGTCTGCGTCTACCCAATGCACGCCAAGGGCGCCAAAGAGGCTGGCAACCATTGATTTTCCTGATCCAATACCACCGGTCAGCCCCACAATTTTGGGTGCCATACGCGCGCTCACTCCTTATTTAGCCAAGCTTATATAACCAAATTTATAAACCAAGCCTACACACCAAGAAAACCAAACCACACAACCACAATTTCATCACCAAACCATAAGCACAGCAAGCCAGCCGTGGCTAGATAGGGCCCAAATGGAATGGGTACCTCTCGGCCCTGCTGTTTGAACACCATCAAGGCTATACCAACGGCTGCGCCTACAACAGAGGATAACAGAATAACCGCCGGCAATAACGTCCAGCCCAGCCAGGCGCCAAGCGCCGCCAGCAGCTTGAAATCGCCGTAGCCCATGCCTTCCTTGCCGGTAACCAGCTTGAACAGCCAGTAAACCGACCAGAGCGCCAGGTAACCGACTATTGCTCCCCAGAAAGCCTCTTTAAAAGGCACCAGTTGGCCGAAGTAATTCACAATCAGCCCTAACCAAAGCAGGGGCAGGGTGATGGAGTCTGGCAGCAGTTGAGTATCAAAATCAATCATTGTCAGCGCTACCAGTGCCCACACCAGCACCAAGGCCCAAAGCGCCGCAGGTGTTGGTCCCAGAAGGTACACGGTAAGCACTGAAAATAGCGCCGTTGCCAGCTCAACAATCGGGTAGCGCAGGGAAATCGGTTTACGGCAGTTGGCGCACTTGCCTTTCAACAGCAGATAACTGATAACCGGGATATTCTGCCAAGCGCGAATGCCGTGGCCGCAATGGGGGCAGGTAGAGGCCGGCTTTGACAGGCTAAGCACCTTCGCCGGTTGCCGTTTGGCCTCCGGCACTTCCAGCAGCTCTTCACACTGGCAGCGCCATTCCTGCTGCATCATCGCCGGCAGGCGAAAAATAACCACGTTCAGAAAACTGCCAATGCACAAAGATAGAAAAGCAACCGTGCCGTACAGCAGCCAGGGTGTGTCCAGAAAAATGCTTAAATCGACCATGAATTACCCAACAACCTGGCCCATTTTGAAGATCGGCAGGTACATGGCGATAATCAAACCACCTACCAGCACGCCCAACACCGACATAATCATCGGCTCCATCAGCGCAGTCAGGTTGTCTACCATGTCATCCACCACAGCCTCATAGTGCTCGGCGATTTTTTCCAGCATTTCGTCCAGATTACCAGATTCCTCGCCAATCGCCGTCAGCTGAACCGCCATCACCGGAAACACATCTTGCGCGCGCATCGAGGCCTGAAGCTGGGTTCCGCTGGAAACATCGTTACGAATGCGCAGGATGGCATCGCGATAAACCGCGTTGCCGGTAGCGCCCGCCACGGATTCAAGGGCGTCCACAAGGGGAACGCCTGCTGCAAAGGTTGTTGACAGCACGCGGCCAAATTTGGCGACAGCAGATTTGTCCAGAATCTCGCCCATAACTGGCACTTTCAGCACATATTTGTCGACAACGTCTGAAAACTTCTGTGACCGCCGTTTTGACTCTTTGAATAAAACAATGGTGCCGACAATGCCTAGTAGCACTACGAACCACCATGTCTGCATCCATTCTGACAGGCGAAC
>JBALXR010000104.1:0-10190 GCA_036960525.1 Marinobacter sp. | reverse complement strand
CCATCGGCCATGCTTCGCCAAGCGTCCAGTGCCTTTTGCATGCGTTGGTGCAGTTGCTGGAGCTCGTTAATCTGGCGTTCAACCTCGGCCACGCGTTGTTCAAACACGCCGCGCACCATGGGGCAGGGGGAATGTTTATCATCGGCTTGATTCAGAATGTCGCGGATCTCGGGCAAAGAAAAACCTAGTTGGCGGGCCTTACGGGCAAAACGCAGGCGGCGCAGATCTTCACTGGAAAAGTGTTGGTAGTTGTTCTCCGGGTTGCGGCTTGGCGCCAGCAACTTTTCGCGGGTGTAGAAGCGCACAGTGTCGGGTGTTACCCCGGCAGCTTGGGCCATGTCTTTTACTTTCATAAACCATCCCGTCGCTTTTTACGATGAGTGTAGTTTAAAACTTGTTAGTCGCTCATAGGTCAAATGTTACGAATGTGTTGTCAGCCTTTGGCGCGGAGAAAGCAGCCACAGTGCTTGCACTGTTCCGGAACCATCAGTTTGGCTTGCCAGCCCAGTTTTTCGCTACAAGCGGGACAGGCCAGCTTTAGCTGCATAGCCACTATGGGGGCCACTAACAGAACCAGAATGATGCCCAGCCCGCCCCAATCATCGCCGCTAGACAACCCCAGTTGGCTGCTGAACACCAAAATAACAATTAATGCGGTAAAGGCGAACAAGAAATAATTGCGGTTCCACCGTTCCCAGCGTCGCAGGCGTGTGTTTTGTTCATTGGTCAGATAATGAGCCATGGCGTCTCGCGATTAAATTGGGTTTTCAGCGTTATAGGGTTTTAGCCACTGATCGAGCTGGTCGGCGGGAATCGGACGGCTGATCAGATAACCTTGAGCGATATCGCAACCATGCTGGCGTAGAAAACTGAGTTGATCGGTAGTTTCTACGCCCTCGGCTACCACTTGGATGCCCAGATTGTGGGCCAAATTGATGACGGCAGAGGTAATGGTGGCATCGTCCTGGCGCTCGGTGACCTGGGTGATGAACGAGCGGTCAATTTTCAGCAGGTCAATTGGGAAGTCTTTTAGATAGCTCAACGATGAGTAACCAACGCCGAAATCGTCAATCGCCAAGCGCACGCCAAGTTGCCTCAGGCGTTTGAGCTGGTCGAGATTGTGGTGGATATTACTCACGAATATCTCTTCGGCCAGCTCGATTTCCAGCTGTTGAGGTGCCACACCGGTGGCTGCTAACGCTGACTGTACGTAGTCCAGAAGGTCAGGATTTCCCAGTTCGCACCCAGACAGATTCACCGCAATTTGCAGATTTTGATAAGGAGTGCCACGCCATTCGCTGAGCTGATTGCAGGCGGCCGTTACCACCCAGCGACCAATATCGGTGATGCGCCCGCTTTCCTCGGCCAGCGGTATGAATTCACCCGGCGCCAACAATCCGCGGCGTGGATGCTGCCAGCGAATCAGCGCCTCTACGTTAACGATGCGGTTTTTGTGAAGGTTTAGCTGAGGCTGATAATAAAGTACAAATTCGTTATTGCTAAGGGCAAGGCTGAGGTCTTTTTCCAGCTCTAGACGCAATAATTTTCGCTCTTGCATGCCTTCGTTATAGAACTGGTAGCTGTTACGAGCCTGCTTTTTGGCCCGATACAGGGCGATGTCAGTGTTGCGCAGGAGGGTTTCGGCGTCTGGCCCGCTTTGCGGGTATACGGCAACACCCATGGTGGCGGTAATCTGAAGTGGGTTGCCTGGCAGGCTAAAAGGTTGAGCAAAAACTCGCTGTACTCTGCTTAAAAGGTGAATAACATCATCAACGGCTGTCACCTGCTGCTGACAGATCAGGAACTCGTCACCACCGGCATAGGCCACCATAATACGTTCATCGGCCAGGCCGCTTAAGCGCTCTGCGACCTTGACGAGGACTTCATCGCCGACCTGATGCCCTAGAGAGTCGTTGAGCATCTGAAACCGGTCCAGGCCAAGCATGATTAAGGCCACCTGTCGCGACTTGCGTTCGGCCATAGACAGTGTGAACGCAAGATCGTCTATGAAAAAACGACGGTTGGCCAGACCTGTGAGAGGATCGGTGGATTCCAGCCGGGCCAGATCCTGCTGGATAGCTCTGTGCTGGGCGATCTCCTGGTCCAGTTGGCTGCGGGTTTTCAGCAGTGCCTGATTGCGGCGTAGGATTTCCTGCGTGAGCAGTGTTGCCACACTGATAGCCAGCCCTAGAACTAACAGGCTGGCTAATGTGAGCCAGGGCAAGGGGCTGCGTTGGTTCTGCACCCAGGTGTGGCTGGGGCGCAGCGTCAGGCCCCAGTCCATGGTGGGTAAATCGAGGGCGATTTTACTATTGAATTCGTCACTGATCGGCAGCGACGGGTTTAGCTGAGATTCAAGCTTGCCGTCTTCGTAAATATTGACCTGAAATAGCGCCAGTGTAAGGCTGTTTAGCAGGGCCAGTAATAAAAACAAAAAAAAGATAAACACCGGCAGGGCAGGGTGCAAAAGCCCTTTTGCCACAACACGCTGTGTTGAATCGGTGTTTTTCATTATGCTCCCTAGGGCCGGGATATAAGCCGGGGTATTTCCATTTTTGGACAGCGGTCCATCACCACTTTCATGCCCGCTTGTCGCGCGCGCTCGGCGCCTTGGCGGTTAATAACGCCAATTTGAAGCCACAGGACCGGAATTTTTATGGCGATGGCCTGGTCGATCACCGCGTCGGTGCGTTGCGGGGCTAGGAACAGGTCTGCCATGTCTACTGCGACCGGCAGCGATTCAAGATCCGCATAAACGGTTTCACCCAGCAGCTGTTGGCCAGCCAAGCTGGGGTTAACGGGTATTACCCGGTAACCCTGTTGCTGTAAGTAATGCATGACCTCGTAGGAAGGACGGTTGATTTTTTCACTGGCGCCCACCAGCGCTATGGTGCGGACAGAAGTAAGAATGTCGAGAATCTGCGAGTCAGACGTCTCGGGCATGGTGTAACGCTCCTGTTAAAGAAGAAAATAGCAATGTAAGTGCTACAAGCTACCTAGTGTTCCGTCTGGTCAATGTGAACCTGATTAACGGTTGGTACTGATCAGATTGAAGAATTCCAGGCGCGTGGCCTGTGACTTTCGGAACTGGCCGAGCATCATCGAGGTCTTCATTTTCGAGTTCTGTTTTTCGACGCCGCGCATCATCATGCACATGTGTTGGGCTTCGATGACGACGGCCACCCCCTTGGCATTGGTCACACTCTCTACAGCTTCGGCGATCTGTCGAGTTAGATTTTCCTGAATTTGCAGGCGCCGTGCGTACATATCCACAATGCGGGCGAACTTGGACAAGCCCAATACCTTGCCCTGAGGCAGATAGGCAATGTGGCACTTGCCAATAAAGGGCAGCACGTGATGTTCACACATGCTGTAAAGTTCGATGTCCTGTACCACCACCATTTCGTCCATGGCGGACTCGAACACCGCGTTGTTGATCAGGTCGTTCAGATCCTGCTGATAACCGCGAGTTAGAAACTGCATAGCCTTGGCCGCGCGCAGAGGCGTGTCTTTCAAACCTTCGCGGTCACAATTTTCACCCAGGCCATTAATAATGGCACGGTAGTGGCCGGCAAGATCGTCTGTCAGGGGATTGCTCATAAATAAGGGTCCGGTTTACTGAATCTGGCAAGGGCGGAAGCTTAAGGCAAAATGGCCATGATCTCCATGGATAAGCGCCTTGGCTTTTCAGTTGTCGCCCTGAAGGCTTGTAACGGTTGGCGGCGAGCTGGCAGGTAACGGCACAACACGGTTGCGGCCATCGGATTTGGCTTTATACAGTGCCTGGTCTGCACGCTTGAGCCAGGCCGACCAGGTCTCGTCGGCGTAGGCTTGCGTCAGGCCACCGCTGATGGTGACCCTAATGCCGGTCTGGAAGGGTTCGACGGCCACGCTCTTTACCAGTTCACGGGCCAGTGTCTCGGCTTCGGGCAGGCTGGTTTCCGGCAGCCGGTGAGTGGGTCTGTGGTGGCAAGTTCTGTCATTTCTTGCTGTAAGCGCCCCACCAGCCAGGCAAAAATCAGTGCGAACAGGCACGTTAGCCCTAATGATGTGGTAATGCGCCAGAACTCCGACAGGGGGAATACGTAAAAAGCCACGAGCGCCATCAGGGTCAAAAACACAAAGTTGCTGATGGCGGCATCCCGCAGGGGCATTAGAAAAAATACGGCAGTAATGGCAGGGTAGGCCCAGTAAAGCTCGGCATGGCCGTTAATGGCGGTAGAATAAACAGCGCAGATCATCGCCAGTAGCGGAAACAGCCAGCCCCGCAAGAAGTAGTGTTGGCGGAAGCGCAGAAAGCCAATTACCAGTAAGGCGTTGGCACAGAACAGAGAGAGTAGGGCAGACAACAGATAATTCTGATGAAGCCACTGCACCACAATCAGCGGCGCTACGGCCAGGAAAGCCCAGAAATGCAGATGATAAACCAGCTGGCGGCGGAACCCCATCACCACCAAAGTGGGGTTGCTGGTAAATTTTTCCGATAGAAAAAAAGGTACGGCCACCTAGAAATCCCTTCGTCAGCCCGATGTTGCGACTTGGTGCACTGGTTGTTTTATCACTCAATACGCCAAATTTAGCACGGCTGGCCACGAAAAACGCTGCCCCGTGGAATAATCGTTGTTGTGTTTTCGGAGAAGCCGGAGCAAAACCTGATGATGATACTTTGTCGCTTTTTCGATCGCACCCCTGTTAAGGAAAAACCATGACCGCTATTCATATTCGCACACCGGCTTTAACCATTCGAGCCGGCACTCGTGCCATGAGGCGGTTACGGGATAACCCGCTGAGTGCCGGGGATGTTCACGTAATTCCTGGCGCTGCTGGCGGGCCCAAAGCCCTTGGCCTTAGTGGCCTGGATAAAACCCTGTTTGGTCATTGGCTGCCTAGCGCGCCGCAGCCCAGAGCGCTGGTGGGTTCGTCTATTGGCAGCTGGCGCTTTGCGGCGGTGGCGTCGTCTGATGACCCGGTTGCTCAGTTGGAGTTGCTGGCGGAGCTATACACCCAGCAGCGTTTTACAAAAGGGGTCAGCGCTGCCGAAGTCACTCGCAAAAGCCTCGAGTTTCTGCAACAGTTACTGGGCGGGCGTGAAAAGCATATTTTGAACCATCCGCAGTATCGGCTCAGCGTCATGGTGGTGCGCAGTTTGGGATTATTGCAGCACGATAGCCGCGGTCGCCTGACCTTGGGGCTGCTACACGCCATCGGTAGCAATATACTGGGACGCCGCCATTTGGGTCGGGTTATGGAGCGTGGCATTGTGCAGGACACCCGCACACCGGCTCCCTTAGAGGAGCTGCGCGATTTTGCCAGCCACACCATTGCATTGAGTCAAGACAACCTGCTTCCGGCGTTGCTGGCCTCGGCCTCTATTCCGATGGTGATGTCGGGAGTGACCAACATACCTGGAGCGCCAGCAGGACTTTATCGCGACGGCGGTTTGTTGGATTATCACCTGGACTTGCCGTACCAGCAGCCTGGTGTTGTGCTCTATCCGCACTTTACCGACCGAATAATTCCCGGCTGGTTCGATAAGTCTTTACCTTGGCGTAGGTCTAACGCGTCACATGTGCAGGATGTGCTGTTGGTGGCGCCCTCGGCGGACTATTTGGCACGTTTGCCCAATGGAAAGCTGCCGGATCGTCGTGATTTTGAAAAGTATCTTGGCGATGACGCCGGCCGCGAAAAAGCCTGGCGTCGGTCGATTGCCGAGAGTGAGCGCTTGGGTGATGAATTCATGGAACTGGTGGAAAAGCGCCAATGGGATTCAGTGATGCATCCGCTGTAACCACGGCACTTCGGTGCGAGAACCTTTCTGTTAAGCCGACTTATGCACGTTGTTTGCCGCCAACCGCGGATATCAGCAAAAAACAGCTGAATGCGGTAACCACCACCGACGGCCCCGCCGGTGTGTCCAGTTCCCATGACAGGGCTAACCCGCCGGTCACGGCAATAAAACCAAACAGCATCGCCATGGCCGCCATCTGTTCGGGTGTGCGTGCCAGGCGCCTTGCGGTGGCGGCGGGAATAATCAGCAGTGCAGTAATCAGCAGCACGCCGACAATTTTCATGGCCACGGCAATCACTATAGCGAACATCAGAATCAAGGCCAGACGCAGGCGCTCTACCGGCACCCCTTCAACCCGCGCCAGTTCTTCGTGAATGGTGCTCATTAGTAGGCCACGCCATAGCAGCGCAAGCAGGCACAAAATGGTGGCGGCACCGCCGTAAATCCACCACAGATCGCTGCGGCTCATGGCCAGTAGATCGCCAAACAGCAGCCCGGTAAGGTCCATTCGCACCGAGGGCATAAAGCTCAGGGTAACCAGACCAATGGCCAGCGCACTGTGGGCCAGAATGCCCAGCAGGGTATCGGTGGCTAATGTTTTGCTGCGGGAAAACAGCACCAGCGCCAGAGCCAACCCCAGGCAAGTGATAATGACCCCGACATTAATCGGTACCTGAATCACAAAGCTCAGGGCAATACCTAAAAGCGCCGAATGGGCCAGTGTATCGCCAAAATAGGCGAGCCGCCGCCAAACCACAAAACAGCCCAGAGGCCCTGCTACCAGAGCAACACCCAAGCCGCCGATCAGCGCACGCCAGAAAAAATCATCCAGAATGCTGTCAATCATGGTGGTGCCCTGAGCAAGTTGGCGCTGCTTCTGCGTCGTCGAGAGTACCTTTTTTAAGAGCGCCATCGATAGCAGATCCACCGCCAATAACATTGCCGTGCAGATCATGGCGGTGATTGTGATGGTGATGGTACACCGCCAGTGACTCGGCAACGGCGGTGCCGAAGGTGTCAATAAAGGCAGGGTCTTGGGATATGTCTTCTGGAAAACCGCTGCAACACACGTGCTGGTTCAGGCAGATAACCTTGTCGGTGGCAGCCATAACCAGATGCAGGTCGTGGGATATCATGATAACGCCGCAGTTGAGTTCGTCTCGGAGCTGGCGCACCAGATCGTAAAGCGCGGCCTGCCCGTTGATGTCTACCCCTTGAGCTGGCTCATCCAGGACTAAAAGGCCGGGCGCGCGGGCCAGCGCGCGGGCCAGCAGCAGGCGTTGTTTCTCACCGCCAGAAAGATGGTGCACTGAAGCTGCCATCAGGTGGGCTACACCGGTGCGCGCCAACGCTTGTTGACAGCCTTTACGGTCGCAGCCGCCCAGCGCCATGAAACGCTCAACACTCAGCGGCAGGGTGGTTTCGAGGTTCAGGGTTTGTGGCACATAGCCAATCACCAATCCGGGTTGCAGACTAATCGATCCAGAAGTGGCTTTCTGGATGCCCAGGATGGTTTTGATCAAAGTGGTTTTACCGGCTCCGTTGGGGCCAATAATAGTGATGATATCGCCGCGCTTTATACTCAAAGACACCCGATCAACAATCAATCGTTCATTGAGCGTCACCGATACTTTGCTTAGTTCTGCCAAAACCTCGGTCATGATGGCATCAGCTGATCATTGGTGTCGCCTTGACAGCGCGGGCATAAGCCGGCAATTTCCAAAGTAATCTGTTCTACCTGAAACGTTTCTGCTGTGGCGGCCTGGTTAATAGCAGCGGTTATGTTCGGGGCGGCTAACTCCAGCACGTTGCCACAGCTGCGGCAGATCAGAAAAGTGCCGCAGTGGTGTTGGCCCGGGTGGTCGCAACCGGTGAACGCGTTAAGCGACGCAATACGGTGTACCAGGCCGTGCTGCTGTAAAAAATCGAGGGCGCGATACACCGTTGGCGGCGCAGCCTTGTGGCCATCGGCGCTTAGCTGAGCGAGCACATCGTAGGCGCCCAAGGGTTTGTGGGACTGCCAAATCAGCTCCAGCACTCTTTCCCTGACGGGGGTTAGCCGCGCCTCGTTACGTCGACAGATTTCCTTGGCCTTTGCCAGGGCCTGATCAACGCACAGATCATGATTATGGGGGCGATAGGGTAAAGCGCGGGCGGGCATAGCAAGCATCCGATAAGATTTGCAACATTATAACAGTTGCCCTCCGTGCTGCCAGGGTTTCCGCACCTTTGGGTGAGGCCTCAGCGTAATTGCTGCGCCAGGCTTTCCAGATATTCCAGATTGGGAATCCAGGCGCGCTCGCCGTCTACTTCGACTTCCATTAGGTCAGCGACACCGGTTGGACTGTTCAGGCGCTGAATCTGGTTTTGATTAATACGATTTTGGCTGGGTATGCCCTGAGTCATTAGCGCAATAAAGGGCTGTTCGCGGTTTTCTTCGACGATGCTGTTGAGAATAACCACCCGGCCGCGGCGATTATTCGGTTGCGCCAATTGGCCGCCGCTGGCTGCATCGTAGGATATAACCGGCAGCCTTAGCCCGCGCCATTCCAGATAGCCGGCCAGCCAAGCGGGTGCGTCGGCGCTTGCGTTTATGTCGGGGCTGTAGTCAACCACTTCAGCCAGCGATACGTTGGGTAATAAAAGCTGACGGCCGATCATCGGAATCATCACGCAGGCCAGGGTCTGGTTGTTATCGGTCATGGGTTACCTCCGGCGTAATCTGATGGCTGACTGCTTTGCTGCGGTTCAGTTTTTTCGAGAGTTGTGACCAGTTTCTGTGCTAGCTGCTGGGGCGTGCCACGAAAGCTGACACAGCCGGTGGCGGCGACCGAGTCGGGCATAGAGGCCTGCCCGCAGCTCTCGCTGTCTTGCGTCCAGATGCGGCTGCCGTAGGCGCGCAACAAGGGTGCAGCCACTGCCCCATCACATCCCATACCGGAAAAAATAATGGCGTGGCAGTTTTCATGGTAGTAATTCGACATGTTCAGCAGCACCTGGTCGATGGACGGTCCATAGGGTCCCGGCCAAGGGCCAGGCAACTCCTCCAGTGCGCCGCTGCGGTTTATTTGCCATTCGTGGTCGACCGGTAGCATGACTACCTCCCCCGTTGCGATGACGTCACCCGGCTTTGCTGTTTTCAGACGGTAGTGGGCGTGGCGGCCCAGTACCCGGGTTAGCATGTCTGTAAAGTGACCGTCGATGTGTTGGGCATACACAAACCCCACCGGCAAATCGGGGGGAAGCTGGTCCAGAAAACTCTTTACCGCTTCTGGCCCACCTAGTGACGCAGCCAAAACCCATACCTGTCTGGCGGCTACTGGCTTTGATGGTTGCAGTAGCGGAATTGAATCCGGCGTCGAACGGCTAATGTTGTTCAGAACTGGCTCTGCGTTGGCGCTCTGGGGTACCGATAACGGACCGAGCAGGCGCTCCAGCTTATTCTCCAGCTTACGTTGCCAGCGGGCGTGGTCTTGGCCGTTGTCAGCGGGTGCGGGGTCCAGTCCCAACAATACCGGCGCATCTCCGTCAATGAGGGCCAGATCCCAGTTTTCGGGATGCTCCTCTTCGTCTTCCAGCTGAACCAGCCAGCAGGCCGCCAGCGGCAATGTTGCACTGGCGTACAATTTCGCCGGACTGCCGCAAAAACAGGTGGCCAGCCCCAGTTTTTCCAGGCTAAAGCTGAGCCGTTGCCGCTGTGTGACAGTATCTGCCACTATGCCGATAGACAGTATACTGGGGCCGGTTGCCATCATTGGTTACCTGTCAGCCTGCTAATGGTCTCTAGTAGGGTAGTTTCCTGGAACGGCTTGCCCAGGTATTCGTTAACGCCAATGGCCAATGCGCGCTCACGATGTTTTTCTCCGGTACGGGAGGTAATCATACAAATGGGTGTATTTCGTAGAACGTCGTCGCGGCGAACAAAGCCGGCGACCTCAAAACCATCCATGCGCGGCATTTCAATATCCAGAAGGATAATATCGGGTTGGTAATCCTGCAACTGGGCTACGGCATCCAAACCATCTTTGGCGGTAATCACTTCCATACCGTTGCGTTCAAGCAGGCGCGACGTCACTTTACGCACGGTTACGGAATCATCGACCACCATCACCAGGATGGCGCGCTGGCGAAGTCGCGGTTTCTGGCGCGGCTGGTCTGTTTTGAGCCTGGCGTGCTGCTGCTCTGACAGTATATCGGAGCGAATCATTGCTGGCAGATCAAGAATGACCACCACATTTCCGTCACCCAGAATGGTGCCTCCGGATACACCACGCACAGAGTTGAACTGAGGCCCAAGAGATTTCACCACAATTTCGCGGCTGCCCACGAGGCTGTCGACCTGCAGGGCCATGGGTTGCTCTGCGCCGCGCACCAAAATAACTGGCAGTGGCAGTGCCTGGCC
>JBALXR010000103.1:0-10212 GCA_036960525.1 Marinobacter sp. | reverse complement strand
CGAGTGGAGTTGCCATACAGGTCAGTGTTTTTAAGCCATCAAGCCGCTAAACTTTATCGTGGACAGTTTCAAACCCGTCCCCGATAAAGTTTACTGGGGACAGATTTGAAATCTGTCCCCGTTTTTGTCCCTGCTCTAAAAACACCGAAAGGACACGCCATGACCACTACGATCGGCCTGATTATCATTGCCGCCATTGCTCTGTTCCTGATCATTATTTACAACCGACTGGTGGCTTTACGCAACCAGTTCCGCAACGGATTTGCCCAAATTGACGTGCAACTGCAGCGCCGCCACGACCTGATCCCTAATTTGGTCGAATCCGCCAAAGCCTATTTAAGCCATGAAAAGAACACCCTCACCCAGGTTATGAACGCCCGCAACAACGCCGTTGACGCACAACAGGAAGCCGCTAAAAATCCCGATGACGGCAAGCGCATTCAACGCTTGGGCGGCGCCGAGAACATGCTAACCAAGGCCCTGGCCAATTTTTACGCCGTCGCCGAAAACTACCCGGATCTCAAGGCCAACGAAACCATTCAGCAATTAATGGAAGAGTTGTCCAGCACCGAAAACCGTGTGTCATTCGCCCGCCAGGCCTATAACGACACGGTAATGACTTACAACACCTACTGCGAGCAATTCCCCAACAACGTGATTGCCGGGTTGTTCGCTTTTCAACAAACCTCGCAGCTGCAACTGGAAACCCCGGAAGCTCGCCACGTCCCCAAAGTCTCATTCTAAGCGGCGCCGACGACAGCCATGGCCCATTCGCCTTTCTTTCAGCGCCAAGCCAAAGCCCGGCGTAACACCTTGCTGCTGGTGGTACTGTTTTCAACCGCGGTATTGCTGATTACTCTGTCGGTTTGCGTGGTGGGCTACATGGTTACCCGCAGCAGCACCAGCGCCCTGCCCTTTCACCACTGGCTGCTGACCAGCCACGGCTTGATTACCGCCGGCGCCAGCGTCGCGCTGATGGGCGCAGGCTCGCTAATGCGCTGGATTGACCTGGCCGATGGCGGTCGGCGGGTGGCCGAAATGGTGGGCGCCCAACCTATAAACCCAGACACCAGCGACCCGTTGGAACGGCGCCTACGCAATATTGTTGAGGAAATGGCCATCGCCAGCGGCGTGGCAGTGCCTGAACTCTACGTTATGGACCAGGAAACCGGTATTAACGCCTTTGTGGCGGGCTACAGTCCCGCTGAAGCGGTGATGGTGGTAACCCATGGCGCTCTCACCCAGCTTACCCGCGACGAGCTCCAGGGCGTTGTAGGCCACGAGTTCAGCCATATTCTGAATGGTGACATGCGCCTGAACGTGCGCCTGATTGCCTTATTGGCGGGCATTCTGATGATTGGGCAAATTGGGCTGTTTCTGGCCCGCGCAGGCTTTTATAGCGGCGCCGTGCGCACACGCAGGGACAGCCGCGGCCAGTTCGCCCTGGGCACTTTGGGCGTAGCGCTTGTGGTGATTGGCTACGCCGGCGTGTTTTGCGGCCGGTTAATTCAGGCCGCCGTGTCTCGCCAGCGCGAACGTTTGGCCGATGCCTCATCGGTGCAGTTCACTCGCAACCCAGACGGTATCGGCGGAGCTCTGTTCAAAATAGGCTTGCAAGGCAGTCATCTGGACACCACCCGCCACGCCAGTGACATGAATCACATGTGTTTCGGCGAAAGCACCCCCATGAAGTTTATGGGATTGCTGGCGTCGCACCCACCCATTGAAGAGCGCATCAATGCCCTGCAGCCGGGGCTAATCATCCGCTTGCGTAGTCGCCTGCGTGATACCCGTAGCAGCGGGGCACTGCGCAACACGCAGGCCGATAACAGCGCACAACGCCAAGGCAATGCGCCAAGCAGCGCCATGGGTTTTGCAGACCTGGATCCGCTCAACACCAAGTTCAGCACCAGCACTAAAAACAATACCGGCTCGCCGCTGGCGGGCAACAATCGCTACCGAATGGCCGCAGATACGCCTATGTCAGTGCGCGTTGGGCAAGTGTATCCGGGCAGTGAAATCTATGCCAAAGACCTGCTAAGCCAACTACCGGCCACCTGCCGAGGGTTACTCTATACCCGCGCCGGTGCGGTGCAGCTCAGCTACAGCCTGCTGATTGCCGACTTGCCCGCAGACCTGCAGCAAAGCTATCTGGCCCTGCTGCCAGCGCATCCGGTGGTCGGGCACCAAGAGCCAATTCTACAAAAACTACTGCCGACGGTGGCTACTCTGGGCGCAGCAGCCCGCTTCCCGCTGCTGGAACTGGCCATGCCGGCCTTACGCAAACTGGATCCAAGCGAACAGCAACAGTTAATCCGCAACGTAAAAGCCTTGGCCGTAGCCGACAAGAACATTTCACTGTTCGAACTCGCCCTCACCAGCTTTTTTAGCCGTCACCTCACCCCCCGGGCAGGGCGGGCCGTGGCAATAAAGCACCGCAGCTTTAAACCGGTATTGCCGGCCTTGCGGCAACTGTTCAGCCTTCTGGCCAGAGCCGGTGCAGACAACCCGCAACAGGCTCAGGCGTTATTCAACCAGGCCATGGCCGGTTTTGGAGTGAGCAGTAATGCAGTACCGGAACTACTGGCAAGCGTAAGTCTGCGCGAGCTGAATCAGGCTCTGGCAAAGCTTAATCGACTGTCGCCGCTGTTGAAGCCTGCGATTATCGACGCCAGTGCCGAATGCGTGAGCCAAAATGGCCACATCAGTGTGCGAGAATACGAAATGATGCGGCTGGTCGCAGACCAGTTGGACTGCCCCATGCCACCGCTGATCAACTAAGCGCGTTGAGATCAGCCCAACTAAACCGGGGACAGATTTTAAATCTGTCCCCGGGCGTGTCCCTTATCTGGGGCTGAACAGGCTGTCAATCGAACGGTCCGCGCCGTTATCTGGCAAATCCAGCTTTTCGCGGAGGTGCAGGTCAATTTCCCGCAACGACTGGTACTTGTTGTCGGTGACGGCAGCGGCGTCTACTTTGCCCAACATGATGGTCGGGCGCAGGAACACCAGCAAATTCCGCTTAACCCGACTTTCTGACTCCGACGAGAACAATCGGCCCAAATAAGGAATGTCACCCAGCAGCGGCACTTTGTTCTTCTGCACTTCGTAGTCGTCTTTCATCAGGCCGCCCAACACAATGGTTTCACCGTCATCTGCCAGTACGGTGGTTTTTATTTCACGCTTGTTGGTGATCAGGTCGGAAGCCCCGGCAACAGTGGTGGGCGACACGTTCTCGGTGGTTTGTTCCACCACCAGGCGCACCAAACCGTCAGCACTGATGGTCGGCGTTACTTTCAGGGTCAAGCCCACGTCGCGACGTTCGATGGTCGTAAACGGGTTGGTAAGCCCTTCTCCGCTCACCGCTGCCTGACCGGTACGGAATGGTACGTTCTGGCCCACAATAATCTCAGATTCCTGATTGTCCAGGGTAATAATGCTGGGCGTAGACAGCAGGTTTGCCGCAGACGATGTTGAAAGCGCCTGAATCAGTAACCCCCAGGTTATCCCGTTGCGGTTACGATCGCCGGCGCCTGCGGTTAAGCCGCCGGCCAGCGCCGGCACAGTGCCATCGCCCAACACGGCACCGATCACCTGATTCAGCCCAAGCATACCCCCACCGGCCAAATTGGTTCCCAGCACTGGAAAGCCACCAGAGCCTTCATCACCTGCGGCTAACTGAACACCCAACTGCTCGCCCATGTTTTCGCTGATTTCTACGATTGCCGCTTCAATCATCACCTGGGCGCGGCGTATATCCAGCGCCAAAACAATCTGTTCGGCCTCTTGCATCAGCGAAGGTTCACCGCGAATCACCAGCGCGTTCAGGCCCTCATCGGCAAACACCGCAAACTGGCCGCCGGGGCGGTTACCGGTAGCACCACTAGCCTCTTTTACCAACTCACCCATCACGCCTTTCAATAAATCTGCCAAGGATTTCGCATCGGCATTCTTAAGCCTCAACACCTTGGTAGCACCGCCGCTGGCTGACGGCTGGTCTAGCTGCCGAATCAGGCCTCGCATTTTGTCCCGGAAGTTTTGGTCGCCCCGCAGAATCAACCGGTTGCTGCGTTCGTCGGCGGTTACACTGTACTTGCGCGCCGCACTTCCAGCGCCATTGCGGGCCAACTCATCCGGCGCCAGTTCTTGTAACAGGCTCACCATATCGCCTACCCAGGCTTCGTTAAGCTGAATCACTTCCACTTCGTATTTCGACGGGCTGTCCAGCTCTTTGACAATCTGTTCAATGCGTTGAATATTGGCGTAGTGGTCGCTCACAATCAGCGCGTTGGCGGCGGCAACTGCCGCCAGATGGCCGTAGGTGGCCACCAGCGGACGCAGGATAGGTACCAGTTCCAGGGCATTGGCGTTATCAATCTGAATAACACGGGTAATCAGCTGTTCTGACGGCGTTGTAGAAAAACGGTCGAGGGACTCAGCAGACTGCTTGGCGTCTACCTGCTGAACCACTTTGATGACTTCTTCGCCGGGAATGGCTGTAAAGCCATGAACTCCCAGCACCGCCAGGAACAGGTCGTAAATCTCGTCTTTGTTCATAGGCGCGCTGGACAGAACAGTAACCTTGCCCTGCACCCGTGGGTCAATCACAAAGCTGTAACCGGTAATGTCGGCTACCTGGGTAACAAAAGCGCGAATGTCGGCGTCTTTCATATTCAGGCGCCAAGTACCTTCCTGGGCCAGCGCGGAGGACATTAGCGGCAGTAACACAAACAGTGCAAGCGCACGCATCAGGTTAGTCGTGTTAATAAGCATCTGGCAGTTTTATCCTGGTTTTTCTGAATTCAAGTGTTAAGCCCGATCAGCGCCACTGCTCGGGAATCGCGTAACTGACGGTGAGATACCGGCCATTCCGCTCAATTTCAATATCGACTTGAGGTTGCTCCCGCCAACTATCTAGCAAGATTTTGTCCTGCTCTATATCACCCAGCGTTTGGCCGTTAATAGCTGTAATGACATCGCCAGCCTGCAGGTTAACCGCATTCAGCATAGCGTTTGTGCCGTCGTACACGTAGCCGGCGCTGCTGTCCTGCACCGGTCGCAAACCAAAAGACTCCAGCGCCACTAGGCCCTGGCTGTCAAGCCTGGCGCGGGCGTCGTCCAAAAAACTGTTGGCCAATTCTGCCCGCTGGCCACTCTGCTGCGTAACTTCTTCAATGTCTGCGACGCGAACTGCCAGCAACGGGTCTTCGAAGGTCAGCGTTTCATACTGGCCGTTACGGCGAATAAGAATGCGCCCAGGCTCCACTTCCATCAATTCCGCATTGCCGGGCAAGGCATCACCTACCCGGTAATAAGCGGCGTCACCGTTAGCCTTTGCAACTATAGCACCAGAACTCTGCGACTGCTGGCCTACCAGCACCCCGGACAGGCGCAGTTGCAAACCCGTTTCCGGGGCTTGGCGCTTGACGCCTTCGGTCAGGCCTTGTACCAAAGGCGAGCTACCAAACAGGCTGTAGCTGGCAACTGGATACAAGCCGCCTGCAGCGCCTATGTTCAGGGCATCTGAAGCTTGCGGCCTCGACACCGGCTGCTGCGGGGCTAGCAGCAGCCAGGTTAGCTGCGCCGCGATAAACCCCAGGTACAGCACCAGCGCTAACAGCAACCCGTTTGCCAGGCGCAGCGCAAAAGGTAATTTGCGGACGCTAACCAAAGCCATTCAACGGACTCCCTGCAACAACGGTTGGCGCGCCCGAAACACCACATCACCCGGCTGCGCAGTATCTGGCCAGGGCTGACCGGCCAAGTCCAGCATGCGTCTATACACCTGCAAGTCCAGCATCCCGGTCCAAAGCACACTGGCGATAGCAGCGGGGCCGCTGCCATCGCTCGCGGCAATCATCAGTTCCAATCCGCCATTGGTGGGTTCCAGGCTGGCCTGCATCGGCGGCAAGCTGGCTTGCCCAGTGCTGGTGCCCATTGGCCAATCCACCAACCCTCCGGGCCATTGGCCCAGGCCACTGGCAGACACCACACGGTTATCCTGCCACTGCAGTTGAAAGCGCTCAACGCTAACCGCACCGGCAATCATGGCTCCACCGCTTTGGCGAATTAAAGCCTCAAATTCATCCACCACCAAGGTGCCGCGGGCGGTCACGGTTGCATCACTTGGCCAGGCCAGGGTGACGCTTCCTTGCAACTCCGAACGCGCGCTGTCCAGTTGCCAGTCAATGGGCGCTGCCAGCTCGATCGTCGGCCAGCCCAGCTGCCATTGCAGCCGCAGGGGGTAACCACTCACCGCCACCGCTGCCGCACCGCTCCACCAAGAACCAGACACATGGGTAACGCTAACCCCCGGTGACAAATGTATTTGCGGGCCGAGCTGCTGCCACACAAAGCTTGCGGGCAATAAAGCCAGCAGGGCCAACACATAAACCAACAACCCAAGCATCAGCAGTAAAATCACTTTACCGGGGCGAAAAAAAGGCTTGATGGCACTATCAGCAGTCATGGCGTTCAAAGTAACCGTTAGGAGTGATTGTTCAGAGTGAACATTAAGGATGGCGAAAACCGGTAGCGGAGTCTAACAAAGGCGGGGCTTCAGGTCATAAGCAAATGGTTAAATGCGAGGCCATAAAAAACCCCGAAGGTGGCCGCAGTTTTCTGCGGGACACAATTCGGGGTTTTTTGAAGCAGGCTGGCCGCTTTTAAACAGCGGCCGGGGGCATTACATCATGCCGCCCATGCCTCCCATTCCACCCATGCCGCCCATATCGGGCGCGCCGCCTCCAGACTTCTCGTCTTCTGGCTCGTCGGCAATCATCGCTTCGGTAGTGATGATCAGGCTGGCCACGGAAGCCGCGGCCTGCAGCGCAGAGCGGGTGACTTTGGCTGGGTCAAGGATGCCCATCTCCAGCATGTCGCCGTACTCTTCGGTGGCCGCGTTGTAGCCGTAAGCACCAGTGCCTTCACGTACTTTCGCAACAACAACAGAGGCTTCGCCGCCGGCGTTGTATACGATCTGGCGCAGAGGAGCTTCCATTGCGCGGCGCAGAATGTTCACACCGGCTCTTTGCTCGTCGTTAGTAACGTCCACGTTATCCAGAGCCGCCAGAGCGCGAATCAGGGTTACGCCGCCGCCAGGCACAATGCCTTCTTCAACCGCTGCGCGGGTGGAGTGCAGCGCGTCTTCAACGCGGGCTTTCTTTTCTTTCATTTCAACTTCAGAACCAGCGCCAATCTTGATAACGGCAACGCCGCCAGCCAGTTTGGCTACACGTTCTTGCAGCTTCTCTTTGTCGTAGTCTGAAGTGCTGTCTTCGATCTGCTTACGGATTTGCTCAACGCGGGACTGAATATCAGCCTGTGCGCCAGCACCGTCAATAATGGTGGTGTTTTCTTTGGTCAGGTTCACACGCTTGGCGGTACCCAGGTCGTCCAGAGTGGTGTTCTCCAGGCTCAGGCCCACTTCTTCGGAAATCACAGTACCGCCAGACAAGATGGCGATGTCCTGCAGCATTTCCTTGCGACGGTCGCCGAAACCAGGCGCCTTCACAGCAGCTACTTTCACAATGCCGCGCATGTTGTTGACGACCAGAGTAGCCAGCGCTTCGCCTTCAATGTCTTCAGCGATGATCATCAGCGGCTTGCCTGATTTGGCAACAGCTTCCAACACCGGCAACAATTCGCGGATATTAGAGATTTTCTTGTCTACCAAAAGGATGTACGGGTCATCCAGCTCGGCGCTCATGTTGTCCTGGTTGTTGATAAAGTATGGCGACAAATAGCCGCGATCAAACTGCATACCTTCAACTACGTCCAGCTCGTCTTCCAGGCCACGGCCTTCTTCAACGGTGATAACGCCTTCTTTACCCACACGCTGCATGGCGTCAGCAATCAGCTGGCCAATAGTTTCGTCGCCGTTAGCAGAAATGGTCGCTACTTGGGCAATGCTGCGGCTGTCGTCGCAAGGCTTGGACATATCACCAATCGCTTTAACAGCAGCGATAGTGGCTTTGTCGATGCCGCGCTTCAGGTCCATCGGGTTCATGCCGGAAGTAACGGCTTTCAGACCTTCATTAACGATGGCTTGAGCCAGAACGGTGGCGGTGGTGGTGCCGTCACCGGCTGTTTCGTTGGCCTGTGAAGCAACTTCCTTCACCATCTGTGCGCCCATGTTCTCAAACTTATCTTTCAGTTCGATTTCTTTGGCTACAGATACGCCGTCTTTAGTGACTACAGGTGCACCGTATGACTTTTCCAGTACCACGTTACGGCCTTTGGGGCCCAAAGTGACTCGTACTGCGTCGGCCAAAACGTTAACGCCTTTAACCATACGTTTCCGTGCGCTGTCACCGAACTTAATTTCTTTAGCTGCCATGTCTTCTGTTCCTATCCGTTAAACCGAAATGATCAAATCACCGGGTTAATGAGAATGTTTGCAATATGCCAGAGCTTTCAGGTCACTCAAGCACGCCGTAGATGTCGCTTTCGCTCATGATAAGCAGGTCTTCGCCGTCGATTTTCACGATGTTACCGGCGTACTGGCCGAATACCACTGTGTCGCCAGCCTTAACGGCCAGAGGGCGAACTTCGCCGTTGTCTTGAACGCGGCCATTGCCCACAGCAATAACTTCGCCCTGGGACGGCTTTTCTTTGGCATTACCGGGCAGCACGATGCCGCCTGCAGTTTTCTCTTCTTCTTCTTTACGGCGCACGACAACGCGGTCGTGTAGCGGACGAATTTTCATTGCTCGAATGCTCCAATAGTCAGATTAAAAGTGGCAATAACAGTTGCTAAAAAAGAAGGCGAACCCGCTTGTGCACTGCTCCGCCGGGATTACCCGACCTGCGCGCCTGCTAACGTGTCAGCAGCGGCCTGCCTGCGGTGAACTTGTGAAGGGTATTTGGGGTAGTGCGTAGGGGTTTTCAACGCCCGCACGAAAAAATTTTTACTTTTTATCAATGCGATCGTGGTGGGTTTCAGTTTCGTCGCGGTATTCACCTTCAATGATGTCGCCGTTGGCGTCGCGATCAAACGGATTCTGGCGCCCGAAAGGGCCCTGCTCACCACCAGATTGGCCAGATTGACCGGTAAACGAGAAGCTACTGGCAGACCCAACAATGGTTAGCCGCTTTATGGCATGCCCTACCAGCCACTGGCGGGAGAACGGCAGCAAACACATAAAACCGAAGAAATCCGTAATGAACCCCGGCGTTAACAACATCGCGCCACCGGCCGCCAGAATCAGCCCCTCGGCCACTTCCTGAGCAGGCAACTCGCCAGAGTTCATGCGCTGCCGGGCCCTTAGCAGCGTGGCCAGGCCTTGCTGCTTAAGCAGCCAGGCGCCCAGAATCGCCGTCAGGAATACCAATGCCACCGTCTGCAAGGCACCGATCATGGTGCCTACCTTTATCAGGACAACCAGTTCTGCAACGGGCACAGCAACAAATAGCAACAAAAAAAATGGCACCGGACTCTCCTTTAAGCGTAATTTCGATAGCAACATACTGATAACGACCTGTTATACTGCTGCGCAGAATACCTATAACTGCTCAGCGGGCACACAGTATCCGCAACCGTACTGTTCACTCACTATTTTAGGGCAAATTATGATACTTCAAGATTCCGTAGTTGCGATTACCGGCGGTGGCCAGGGTTTAGGGCGCGCCATGGCTGAATTTCTGGCGGCCAAAGGCGCCCGTCTGGCGCTGATTGACCTGGTACCGGAAAAGCTGGAAGAAGCCGTTACCGCCTGCAAGAAAGCCGGGGTTGAAGCAAAAGCCTACGTTTGCAACGTAGCGAAAGAAGAAGACGTTGAGAAAACCTTCGCGCAAATCGCTGAAGATTTTGGTCAGCTTAACGGACTGGTGAATAACGCCGGCATTCTGCGCGATGGCCTGATGGTTAAAGCAAAAGACGGCGAAATCGTCAAGCGTATGAAACTGTCAGACTTTCAGGCCGTAATCGACGTGAACCTGACCGGCGTGTTCCTGTGTGGCCGTGAAGCCGCTACCCAGATGATCAAAACCGGCAGCCGCGGCGCGATCATTAACATTTCATCCATTGCCCGCGCAGGCAACATGGGCCAGAGCAACTACTCCGCAGCGAAAGCCGGCGTTGCAGCACTGGCCACCGTATGGGCGAAGGAACTGGCCCGTTACAACATCCGCAGCATGGCCATTGCACCGGGCTTTATCGAAACCGATATGACCGCGTCTATGAAGCAGGAGGCTCTGGAAAAACTGTGCGCA
>JBALXR010000102.1:0-10409 GCA_036960525.1 Marinobacter sp. | reverse complement strand
ATGACAGTGCTGTTAGGCGGAATGCGTGTGCTTGGCACCAACCACGGTGGCAGCAAGCACGGCGTATTTACCAGCAGGGAAGGTCAATTGACCAACGACTTCTTTGTGAACCTGACCGACATGGGGAACAGCTGGAAGCCGACGGGCAAAAACTCTTACGAGATTCGTGATCGCAAAACCGACACAGTGAAGTGGACCGCCACTCGAGTAGATCTGGTGTTTGGCTCCAACTCAATCCTGCGCTCTTACGCGGAATTGTATGCTCAGGACGACAACAAAGAGCGCTTTGCGCACGACTTTGTGACCGCCTGGACAAAAGTCATGAACGCGGACCGTTTCGACATCGCGTAAGTGTTAATAGTGTTTACAAAGGCGCTTTAACGAGAGTTAAAGCGCCTTTTTTATTAAAAATACCTTCCTTTTTTAGATCAACTTATTTTGCGTAAGCAAGAAACTATCATGAATTAATCGCAACACCGCAGGCGTTGTTAAAGTCTGGCGCTTATGCGAACTTAGATAGTGACCTGACGCAGAGTTCGTTTGTCACCGGATTGCTATTCTGCACTATGGTTTTATTTGTCGCACTGTCGAATCAAGAGTCTAATAAAGGTTTTAACCAAGCGCTTCATTAAGACTAATCAAACTTGGAGATTGCTATGAATAAAGATATCGCGGAAGGTAAATGGAAACAGCTCAAAGGTAAGGTTCGCGAGAACTGGGGCAAATTAACCGATGACGATCTGGATGAAATTGGTGGCCGCAAAGATTACTTCTTAGGCAAAGTTCAGGAAAGATACGGTTTGAGCAAGCAAGATGCCGAAAAAGAGTGGGACAAGCTTCATAACTCTTAAGCATTTGCGGTTTTCCCAAGGCTTGAACCGATGAAACCGATGCCCGCCCTATGATAATTCAAACGTTATAGGCAGGCATCGGTTTTTTGCCGTCTTAAGTGAACGCTTTACAATGTTAATTCGCCCCCCCCTCCACCCGCCTCCTCGTGAGTGACTCCGTTGAGGAAGGTTGAACTGGCAACTAACGACACTGAGACTGAAAAAAAGGATACTGACGGTTATTCAGAAGTAAGCAGGCTCACGAAAATACTGCCATTGGTTTTTAAGGATGATTAATGCACGCGACTTCGGATTTTATTGAAAAACTGGGTATTCGCTTCCCGATTATTCAGGCGCCGATGGCGGGGGTCTCTACGCCGAAATTGGCTGCTGCGGTTTCGAACGCGGGCGGGCTCGGTTCACTGGGGATTGGCTCCAGCACAACTGACCAGGCTCGAAACATGATTGAACAGACGCGCCGGCTAACCGGACAGCCGTTCAACGTGAACGTCTTTTGCCACGCCCCTGCAACGCGCGACCCAGACAGAGAAAAAGCGTGGCTTGCGCATCTTGCTCCACTGTTCAGGGAATCCGGGCTGGATACGCCCGGTCAACTCGACGAAATTTACAGATCATTCCTTGTTGACGACGAGCAATTCGAAATGCTGTTGGAGTTGCGCCCGGCTGTCGTCAGTTTTCATTTCGGCATACCCTCTGCTGACCGGATTGCCTGTTTGCGTGAGGCCGGCATTTACACCATGGCAACGGCTACGAATCTTTATGAGGCAGGGCTGATTGAGCAGGCAGGCATAGACGCCATTGTTGCCCAGGGAATTGAAGCTGGCGGGCACAGGGGCATGTTTAACCCAGAGGCAACAGATGAGTGCTTGTGCACAATGGTGCTTGTGCGGTTGCTCGCGGCAAAGACCACAATTCCCATCATCGCGGCGGGAGGCATTATGGACGGCCATGCCGTGAGCTCTTTGCTGAACCTTGGCGCAGCAGCTGCGCAGCTGGGAACGGCCTTTGTTCTATGTCCCGAATCTGCGGCCAATAACGCTTACCGAGAAAACCTGAAAAGCCCACGGGCAACGCAGACACGATTAACGGCTGTCCTATCCGGGCGACCGGCGCGGGGGATAGTCAATCGGCTGATTACATTCGGCGAAGCAAACGGGAGCCCGTCACCCGCAGATTATCCTCTGGCTTATGATGCGGCTAAACGGCTTAGCGGGGCGGCGTCGAAATTGGGAAACAACGAATTTTCTGCGCAGTGGGCGGGGCAGGGAGCACCGCTGGCGCGTGAGCTACCAGCGGCGGAATTGATGAGCGTGCTGTTTCATGAAATGCGTATCGAATCGTAGGTGTGTATCGGTTTTGATCATGCTCTTACATTCGATCTCAACTTCGACCTTAATTGGGACTCAATAAGCAGCAACACCACAGTTTTGTTCAATATACTCTTAAGCCGGTCGTGCCAGAATTCGCTCCTGATTCGACCGGAGAGTGTATGACTATGTCTTTGATTCTACCCATGTGCGCGTTTGCCCTAGCGGCATCTATTTCACCCGGCCCCGTCAATCTTGTGTGCCTGAGCAGCGGCACCCGCTACCCGGTTGCCGCCGGTTTAACGTTTGTTACCGGTGCCACGCTGGGTTTTATCGTGCTTTTCATTGCGGTAGGGCTGGGTCTCTATTCACTGCTCGCGATGGTGCCGGGGCTGCAAAGTGTGTTGCGCTGGGTGGGTGTCGCATTTTTGCTTTATTTAAGTATCAAGCTCGCCTTGGACAGCGGTGAATTGCCAGACGCAGGCAGCAAAAAAGCGCCGGGCTTCACTACAGGTGTCTTGATGCAGTGGTTGAACCCCAAAGCTTGGCTCGCCTCCGCTTCCGGCATAGGGGCGTTCACCAACGCAAACGATTTGAACCAGATTGTGCTGTTTGCCGCCCTTTACCTACCAACTTGCTGGTTGTCACTGGCTTGCTGGGTTTACGCCGGTGCATTTCTGCGCCGATATGTTCAAAAGCCCGTCATTCTAATGACCATTAACCGCACATTGGCGTTATTACTTGCTGCCAGCTGCGTGTATCTTTTAATTGGTTGAACTGAGACTAGTTGGCAGACCCAAGACGGTACTGCTTTGGAGTTGCGGCCACGCGGCGCTTGAAGGCGCGTTGGAAGTGCGGTTGGTCTGCAAAGCCAGCATTCAGGGCTGCCACGGCAATGGGGCTGCCTTGTTTCAGCTCACTCTGGCCAAGTTGCACGCGTCGATTCACCAAGTATGCATGGGGCGTGAAACCGAATGCCTTTTTAAAGTAGCGGATCAAGTGGCCCTCGCTAAAACCCGAAAGCTTGCATAGGGTCTCCAGCGAAACATCTTCCGTCGCATGCTGATCTATATAGCGAACCAGCTGTGTTAAAACATCTGCGGTAGCCGGCTGCTGAGTGATTGGCTGAGTTGCCAGCTCGTGCATGAGGTCTGACAGAAACTCCTCTAATTCTCGCTGCTTGTCTGTAACCGCAGACTGAGTATCCAAAAGGCAATCTGCGAGATGGCAGTAACGATCGAACCAGCGCTTATCAGATAGCACAGCTGTGTTCAGGTCCTGCCAGGCTTGGGTAGGGAGTAAACCCGCCTGAAATCGCCGATTTGTTAACCACTGAGTATCGATATACATCATCAGATATGACCATGGATGGTCATCTAAAGGGTTGCACGCGTGCGCCCATTCCGGATTCATTACCACTAAGTCTCCGGCACTGACTACAAAGCTGTCGTTGCGATAAAGAAACGTACTTTTGCCGCTCGTAATTGCGCCAAGGGACCAATGCGGGTGGCTGTGGAGGGCATAACAGACTTGACGACCATCCGCGACCTTCCGCAGTTCTACAAAAGGCATGCGCTCGTCGCGCCAGAAAACGGGGGAATACGAAGGCGTAGTCATTACTGGTTATCCTGACGAATGCACAGATAACTTACTTCACGCTTACGGTTTTTGAAAGAAAAACGGGGCTAATCTATTTTCCTGAGAAAAAAATCTGCCCCGTTTTCAAAGCCATTCCTTGAAAACTGACGGTTAGGCCTTTTTGACCCAGGTTTGACACCAGCCGTTTGGCTCTACACTGTTCTGTGGGAATAGTGAACAGCCGTTGTTGGCTTCCTGGAAGAACATGCAATTTGCGCAGTGCTCGCCGGCTGCATAAGCCGGATGGCCGGCAGCCTCTTCGGCCACTTTAACGTAGTTCAGCCCCTTGGCTTGGGGGGTTGACGGGTCAAGCGGCGGAAGGCTTTGGGCGAAAGCGCGCTGCGATAAGATACCCATACCAAGAGGTAGAGCAGCCATGCCAAGCAAACTGCTGCGCATAAATTTACGACGACTTTGGTTAGCCATTAGATAGTTCCTTATGTGTGTATATCTTTAGTAAATTAAAGGGTTGGTAATATTTACCAAGAGGTATACGTTTGGAATTTAGAATAGATCGAAACGAACCAATGTTCAATATGCACAGCATGAAAGTGTCAACCATCCTGCCGAGAATGAAAGACATTGATAATTAAAATTTTTATCAAATAACAATCATTATCAAAATATCAATAATGGTTATCATTAGCTTTCATGGTTCCGCCTGCGTATCTCTAGCACCGCGCTAACAGTCAGGGTGATTGCAGTAAGCGGTATCAAGAAGTAAAGCACTGCGGCACCAAACTCGGGCAAAGCATCATGCTGAGCCGAAACCAGGATGATGTATATCGTATACATCACATAGTAGCCAAAGAAAAAGCTGCCTTCCGGCCGACTGATTCCGCTACCTGTAAAGAATATGGGTAAACAGGCAAACGCAACCGCTATCATTACCGGAAGATCAAAACCGATAACGGCAGGCGGCACGTCAATTCCGGAGGGGGCAACAATACCGGCAACCCCCAGCAAGCCCATCAGGTTGAAAATATTGCTGCCGATCACATTGCCAACGGCGATGTCACGTTGACCGCGTATAGCCGCAATCACTGAGGTAACCACCTCTGGCAAGGATGTACCTGCGACAACAATCGTTAGGCCGATAATCAGTTCGCTGACACCCATATATTGGGCGAACGAGACAGCGCCATCAACCAGCCAACGCGAGCCGACAACCAACAAAGCGAGGCCGCCGATGCAAGGAGGTCATTTTTAAGCGTGTCACCGCCAGAGCGACTTACAGTCACGGATTCGTTACTGCTCCCGTTATGAAGTTTGGCCCTTTCTTTGTGACTCAGATAAATCAAAAAACCGATATAAAAGGCGAGACCCATAATCAGCATTATGCCGTCCGTGCGACTGACGCTGCCATCCAGGAAAAAAAGAAATACGACAATAGAAACAGCAATCATTACCGGCACATCAAGTCGCAGAAGTTGCTTCTACACAACGAGTGGAACAATTAATGCGGAAAGACCAAGAATAAAAAGAACGTTGAAGATATTACTGCCGATGACGTTACCCACGGCAACACCTGATTGGCCGGCCAGGGGCTGCTTTAAAACTGACCGCAAGTTCTGGCGAGCTGGTACCAAATGCTACGACAGTCAGACCTATAATCAGTGGCGATATACCAAAACCAGTGCGAAACGGGACGCACCCCTGACTAGCGCTTCGGCACCTACAATCAGGAAAATCAATCCAGCACTGAAGAGCACAAAGGAAATACGTTTCTCGCAAGTTTTCTTAATGACCGCACAAAGCGCATTAAGCCAGCGAGAGTATGCGCTTGGCATGCCGAAAAACCTGAGCAGATTTATTTTTCTGTTAAGTAGATGCGATGATAAAAGATAACCTTGTAGTTGTTTCTAAATGCCAGATGTTAAACATAACGACACTGAATTCTGTTTGTTAAAATTGCCTATTCCTATGCGGTACGAAGTGTCTGCCCCAAAGAAGCTTCCAAGGCGGGCCGCGAGAAAACCTGTTACTAATTTGGGACTCTAGACGTCTTTTACGAATCTGAGACTGGGGAATGTTGAAGTGTGTATCGTGTTTATGGAGTCGTTCGTGTAAATTTGTGTACCAATTATATCAAAGGAAACTGTTATGGGTCTGGCTACTGCGTTGCATGTGTTGTCCGCCGTTATTTGGGTTGGGGGTATGTTTTTTGCCTACATGGCGATGCGTCCAGCTGTGGGTGAGGTGATTGAAGCGGGGCAGCGTGGTGAACTTTGGTGCCAAACGCTTACCCGGTTTTTCCGCTGGGTTTGGTTGGCGATCGTGCTCTTGCTGATCACCGGGTACTGGATGATTTTCAAGGGATTTGGTGGCATGGCAGGGGCAGGGTGGCATATTCACGCCATGCAGACGCTTGGCCTGATCATGATGTTGCTGTTTTTTCACCTCTACTTCGCCCCGTTCCGTCGTTTGAAACTGGCCGTTGCCGCGAAGAATCCGCAGGAAGGCGGGCGGCAGGTCGGTAAAATTCGCCGGCTTGTTGGCATTAATCTGATTATTGGGCTGGTGGTGGTAGCTATCGGTTCTGCCGGGCGCTATCTGTAAACAGAGACAAAAAAGGCTGAAAACTGTGACGCTGTAATGGATACCACAAACCTGATTCTGGGGCTGATTTTCAGCTCCATTGGCATCGGCTATTTCATTTACGGCCGCAAGCAAGCGAATATGGTAACGCGATATTGTGGTATCGCTTTGGTTCTATACCCATATCTGGTGACGGACACGCTTGCGCTGGTGGCAGTGGGTGTCGGGTTGATGCTGGTTCCAAGATTCGTTGACATTTGATCGACGCGAAAAGGTTGCCCGCCTTCAGTTAAAGTAATCCTGCATCCAGTCAAACAGGGTTTCAGTGCTCACCTCGGCTAATGCCTGTTGTTGAAACTCGTTACCCACCTCGTCCTCGATGGTGATGAACTGGTACAACAGCATGCCGGGCTGATTATCATGCAGCACCAGCGTGATGCGTCGGCGGGTGCGCAGGCAGTCAATGGTCATGACATCCGCCGGAATGCCTGCATTGCGCATGCTGCGGCGCACTTCTATCACCGGATTGATATGTTCGTGGCTAGCCTGGATGCGAGCATGCGCATCGCTGGCCAGTTCAGACAGGATTTTCAGGGGATCTTCATGCATAAGAAATTTTGCTTTTGATGTGAATGTTAAAAACCAACGTCATAGCTTTGAGCGCTTTTGAGTCTTAAGTAACCTCTGAGCTCCAAAGTGACCGCTAATGCGCCATCGTGTTGGAAAACACATTAATCACCACTACGCCAGCCACAATAAGGCCCATACCGAGCACGCTTGCCATGTCTAACTTCTGACCAAGCGCCAACCAGCCGATCAGCGATATCAGAACAATTCCTGAGCCAGACCAGATTGCATAGGCTATGCCGACCGGAATCGTTTTGAGGGTGAGCGACAGAAAATAGAATGCAACGCCGTATCCGATAACCACCATCACACTTGGAAGCACTTTGGTAAAGCCTTCGCTCGACTTCAGGCTTGAAGTCGCAATCACTTCCGCAATAATAGCGATGCCCAGAAACAGCCAGTTTTTCATCTAAACACTCTTATTAAAAACATTAGATTAAAAGATCTCTCGCAAAAAGCTGAAAAATAATTCTTATTCTCAGTGATCAGCGTGTGCCCCAAATAGCGGCTTTTACGATTTACGTTATACCTATCGAATACCTCAGTAAACAGTTGCACGATTACGCTAGCGGACTGCGACAAAACGCCATTATGCAGCCCTTTGCGAATGCACTTACAGAAGACGACATTCAAAGCGTTACGGCCTATTACCAGAGCCTTGAGCCAATGGCGTCTGCCATTACCCCGCAAGCGCCTGAGTGAGCAACAGATTAGTGCTATCACCGAATACTACGCAGCTTTGCCCGAGCAACTTGCTGCGCAGTCAAAGCAAAAGGAGAGCCACTGATGAACCTGTGGAAATCGTCACTGTTCGTGGTTGGTAGTGCCTTTTTTGTCTTTGCCGCACCTGCGCTGGTTCAGGCTGCAGAGCCAGAGCTGGACTACCAGAAGCCATTGCCCGCAGCGCCCGCTGGTGAGGCGACGTTTCAGCCACCGCAAGAGCGGGATATTCCAGACACCCCTTACGGAGATATGGTTCGTCATGGGCAAGATCTGTTTGTAAATACCCAGCAATTGCGCGGAAAATCTGTGTTCAACGGCCAAAACTTCGTTAACTGCCACCTGGATGCCGGGCGACTTGCCAGCTCCGCCCCTATGTGGGGGGCATTCGGAATGTACCCGGCCTATCGAAGCAAGAATGACAAAGTGAATACGCTCACAGAGCGCTTTCAAGGCTGCTTCACCTATTCCATGAACGGCGTGGCGCCAGAGCAGGGCAGGTTGTTTTTCCACCTTTGTGGGGCGATGGCGCCTATAACTGGGGCGCGGGCATGCACTGGGTGAATACGGACGCCGGCTCTATAAAAGCCAACATGCCACTAGGCAAGCCCAACTCCCTGAGCAATCAGGAGGCCTGTGATGTGGCAGCGTTTGTTAACAGTCACGAACGCCTCCAAGACCCACGTCGCCGGCAGCAGAGCTCACTGGATGTAACTGCAAGCATCTTTCAGAACCACGATGGCTTTTATGGAAAGTCCGTAAACAGCAAACGTCTGGGTGACCACGACAACTTCGGTGAAAACCCTCGGGTTGCCAGCCAGTAAAGACAAAACGCCGTCAACCACAACAGTTGACGGCGTTTTAACTTAAGTTTTAGTTTTGGCTATTAGCTTTTCTTATCAAGCGCTTCTTTCAGGCCAGCAAACGGATTGTGCGTAGCCGCCTCCCGCCTTTTCTCACCGCCGCCGCCGTAACGCACGAAATCTTCGAACTTACTGTGTTCGTTGTCGTGGCAGTAAACGCACAATAATTCCCAGTTGCTACCATCGGCGGGATTGTTGTCGTGGTCATGGTCGCGATGGTGCACCGTCAGTTCTCGCAAATTGGCGCGAGTAAACTCTCGGGTGCAGCGCCCGCATATCCAGGGGTACATTTTTAGTGATTTTTCGCGATAGCCGCCTTCCCGCTTCGCGATGTACTCACGCTGCTCAGCCAGAATCTTATCCAGTTTGCTTGTGTCGCCGACGTTCTGGCTCATGGGAGTTTCCTTAGTGCGTTGGGCTCGTTACGCTCAGGATACCCTAGAGAACGGTTAAGGAAAGTATGGAAGTGGTTTTTCGTTGGGTGTTATTTTTAAATGCAGTCAAAATGAATTGATAAAAGCGGCCCGTGGGGCCGCTTAGAATGCTTTATGGCAGAGTATTACATTCCCGGTATGAGCACTGTATCGATTACGTGTACAACACCGTTGGATTGCATAACGTCGGCCTGAATAACGGTAGCTACGTTACCTTGGCTGTCCTCAATCATCAGCTTGCCGTCTTTGGTAGTAAGCATGAGCGGTCCACCTTGAACGGTCGGGGCAGGGTGCATTCCGCCATCGTCTTCTACCATTTTTATGGCAGCCATTGAGCTCGCCTTGGCTGGTACGACGTGGTAAGTCAATATTGACTGAAGCTTTTCTTTATTTGCGGGCTTTAACAGTTCTTCAACGGTGCCTGCTGGCAGTTTTTCAAAGGCAGCGTTTGTCGGTGCAAACACTGTAAACGGTCCTTCGCCAGAAAGCGTCTCCGCCAATCCGGCAGCTTTAACAGCGGCAACCAGCGTCGTCAGGTTTTTAGCATTGGATGCGTTCTCAACAGCGGTTTTGTCCGGGTACATTTCAGCGCCACCAACCATAGGGTTGTCTCCAGCCGCTGCATAACCGGCCAGCCCGGTGCCTGCAACAAAGATCATGGACGCCATCAACGTTTTCAGATTACTTATGTTTTTCATCGTTTATTCCTTAGTGTTTACAGTTTGAATACACATAGGTAAAACGCGTCGACGTCTGCCTTAGATGCAGTTGCTGAAAAATAAAGTTGGCGCACTGACACCGGTTCCTCGATGAACCTAGGTGTCATTCAAACTCTGGCGGCACGTGCTGCATGCAGCTTTTTATAACTTTCAATCAGCCGCAGGTGCTTGTCGAGACCCTCCAGCTGCATGTTGGTTGGGGTAAGGCCGTAAAAGCGCAGGTCGCCATTCACCGAGCCCACGACTGCGTCCATCGTCTGTTCACCGTACATCCGCTTGAGGTTAAACAGGTAATCACTCAGTTCAAGTTCGTCATCGATAACGATTTCCAGTACCGCGCTCACAGCCCGATAAAACAGCCCGCGTTCCACGGTATTGTCATTGAACTGGATAAAGGTTTCGACCCGTTCAAGGGCGTCTTCGTACTGTTCTAGAGCGAGGTTGATCAGCAGCTTTAACTCCAGAATGGTGAGCTGACCCCAGACCGTGTTCTCGTCGAATTCAATACCGATCAAGGTAATGATGTCCGTGTAATCGTCGATCTGGCTTTCTTCCAGGCGCTCCACCAGAGCATTTAGCTGGTCGTCATTTAAAGAGTGGAGGTTGAGAATATCTTCGCGATAATCCAGGGCCCGATTGGTGTTGTCCCAGATCAGATCTTCTATCTGGTAAACCTCGGAATAGTCAGGCACCAGCATGCGGCAGACCGGGG
>JBALXR010000101.1:0-10525 GCA_036960525.1 Marinobacter sp. | reverse complement strand
ACGCCTGACTCCCATAAGCCACCATATCAACAATCGCTGTATCACCTTCGATCAACAGCTCCATGCCCAGGCTATCAAGCCGCTCCTGCCCGGTGTCGCCGTCAGGCACTGGCAGAGTCATGTAGGTAGTCATGGGGTCGCCGTATGCGTCGCGGCCTGCAATCTGCAAGCGCAAGGTCGAATCTTCATCCGCAGCACCCAAAGCCTCCACAAATTGTGAGGGTGGCATAGACTGATAAGGGTCATGAATCATGTCCATCCAAAACCCGGGCCGGAACAGCGTGAACGCTATCAACAGCAATGCGGCAGATTCATACCAACGGCTGCGAATGATCATGTAGCCCTGGGTCGCCGCCGCGAATATCAGCATGGCTATTGTCGACACCACGAAAATCAAAATGCCCTGCAAAAAGGTTACATCGATCAGCAGCAGGTCCGTATTAAAGATGAACAAGAACGGCAGAGCCGCCGTACGAAGGCTGTAGTAGAAGGCTTGAAACCCGGTGCGTATAGGGTCGCCACCGGAAACCGCCGCCGCAGCAAAGGACGCCAGCCCCACCGGCGGCGTGACGTCGGCCATGATGCCGAAGTAAAACACAAACAGATGCACCGCAATCAATGGCACCAGCAGGCCGTTCTCTGCCCCTAACTGCACAATAACCGGCGCCAGCAGCGCTGAAACCACGATGTAGTTGGCTGTAGTGGGCAAACCCATGCCGAGAATCAGGCTGAGCACAGCGGTAAGCAGCAGAATAAGCAACAGATTTCCCATCGCCAGAATCTCTACCACCTCCGCCAGCACCAAACCCACCCCGGTCTGCGACACGGCCCCAACGATGATACCAGCGGTGGCCGTGGCAATACCGATGCCAATCATGTTGCGGGCACCGGTAACCAGGCCATCCCACAAATCCATGGCGCCTTCGCGCAGATCTGCGGCCATTTTGCTGCGACCGCGGAAGATTGAGGTAATGGGGCGCTGGGTAAGAATAATAAAAACCATGAACACCGTGGCCCAGAAAGCCGACAAGCCCGGCGATAGCCGCTCCACCATCAAACACCAGACCAGCACAACCACCGGTAGGATGTACTGCAAACCAACCAACACCGTGGGCCTGGTTTGCGGCAGCGAATAGATCGGCTGATTGGGATCATCCAACTCGAGTTCGGGGTAACCGGCTGCCAGTTTGAGCAAAGCGACGTAGATCACCGACAGCCCAACCGCGACCACCCAGGGAGTGGCATCACCAAGAACCGGCTTGAGCCAGCCAAGGCCGTAAAAGACGACCATAGCCGTCACCATCATCAACAAAAGCCCACCGAGAAAGCCCATCACCTTCCGCACCAAAGGCTTAGGCGGATTGCTGCTTTCAAGGCCCTCCATGTTGGCCTTCAGGGCCTCCAGGTGAACGATATAGACCAATGCGATGTAAGAGATCAAGGCAGGCAAGAAGGCATGCTTGATGACATCGACATAGGAAATACCCACGTATTCGACCATCAGAAACGCGGCTGCGCCCATAACCGGCGGCATAATCTGACCGTTGACCGAAGACGCCACCTCGACAGCACCCGCCTTTTCGGCGGAAAAGCCAACGCGTTTCATCATCGGAATGGTAAAGGTGCCCGTGGTAACCACGTTGGCAATCGATGAACCGGAAATCAGCCCGGTCATGGCAGACGCCACTACGGCAGCCTTGGCTGGCCCACCCTTGTAGTGGCCAAGCAGCGAGAACGCCACCTTAATGAAGTAGTTGCCTGCCCCGGCTTTGTCGAGCAAAGCACCGAACAAAACGAACAGGAACACGAAACTGGTCGAGACTCCCAGCGCGATGCCGAAAACCCCTTGAGTCGTTAGCCACTGGTGATTAATCAGCCCAAAAAGACTAACCCCGCCATGGGATAGAATACCGGGCATCCAGGGGCCAGCAAGGCTGTAAACAAGAAAGACCGACGCCACAATCATCAGCGGCGGGCCCAGCGCTCGGCGAGTCGCCTCGAGCAGCAGCAGTATCCCAGCCACACCAACGATCACGTCCTGCAATATTGGCGCCCCGGGGCGCTGAGACAGCCCTTCGTAAAAAATAAACATATAAGCGCCGCAGAAGGCCGCCAAGGTAGCAAGCACCCAATCCTGGATGGGGATTCGGTCGCGGGGCGAACGCTTGAATGCGGGATAGGCCATGTAGGCCAGAAAAAGCGCAAATGCCAGGTGAATGGAGCGGGACTCCGTGGCACTAAACACACCGAAGCCCAAAATAAAAGGCACCGGAGAAGCAATCCATAATTGAAACAGCGACCATGCCGCCGCAATGCTCACCAATAGCTTACCCGGCATACCAGCTGGTTTGCGGGCTCCCGAGTCACTGGAGGCAACCATGTCCTCCAAATCGGCACTCGAGTCTCGAGGTTTTGTATTTTCGTCAGTCATACTCTGCCCTATCCGCCGTCAGTCAGGTTGCTATTGATATTATTATTCCGCCTGGAAATGGCTCCACAAACGCAATGCGCGGATGCCTACAAGCATCCGCGCATCGGTCACTCAGTTATAATAGCCATCGGAAACAGCTATTAAAGCAAAATTACTCAATCCAGCCTTGCTCACGATAATAGCGGGCAGCGCCATCGTGCAGCGGTGCTGAAAGCCCCTGTGTCGCCATTTCTTTGGCAACCAGATTTTCAAAGGCCGGGTGCAGACGCTTGAAACGATCGAAATTGTCAAAGACTGCCTTGACCGTCTGGTAAATAACTTCGTCATCAGCCTTAACGGTGGTCACGAAAGTTGCCGCCACGCCGAAGGTTTCAACGTCTTTGTCATTGCCCTTGTAAAGGCCACCAGGAATCAGCGATGCGGAGTAGTACGGATACTCGGCGACGATGCCTTTAACATCTTCGTCGTTCAACGGGATAAGGCGAGCATCAACGGTTGTGGTTGCTTCCTGAATTGAGCCGTTGGGGTGCCCAACCACATAAACCATCGCATCGATGTTGTTATCGGCGAGTGCTGAAGCTTGCTCGGCAGCATCCAACTGCGACGCCAGGGAGAAAGTGTCCATGGTCCAGCCTTTGGCGTCCATCACCACTTGCATGGTGTTGCGCTGACCAGAACCGGGGTTACCGATGTTGACGCGCTTGCCTGCAAGGTCATCCAGGGTAGTAATGCCAGAATCGGCACGGGCCAGCAGGGTCAAAGGCTCGCCATGAACCCGGAAAACGGCACGCAGGTCTGTGTAGGCATCGCCTTCGAAGTTGCCGGTACCGTTATAGGCCTGATACTGAACGTCAGACTGAGCCACACCCATGTCCAGTTCGCCGGACTTGATGCCATTGATGTTGGCCACAGAGCCACCGGTGGACGGTGCATTACACTTGATATTGGCATCTTCCAGGCGATTAACCAGACGACAGATAGACTGACCAACAACATAGTAAACGCCGGTCTGGCCGCCGGTACCGATGGTGATGAACTGTTCTTTGTCTTGGGCCATCGCCGGTGATGCAAACATAGCAGCACTCAGCAGGGTGCCGGCAAATGCGGCGGAGAAAGCATGGCGTTTCATAAACACACCTCAATAATTGTCATTATGGTCGGTAGAAGTTGGCGAGATCTGCACTCGGCGGATTTACCGACGGTTCGACATCTCTTGCTACTTTAGCGAAAAATTTACACTTACGGAAAAACGCCTGCTTGATGAGGTCTGTTTCCCTTACTTCCCAGTTTAGCCGCCACTTACCTGAAGTAAAGTTTAATTTACAGACTCTAACGCCCCAAGGCCCAGCTGTTCTGGGCCAGATGCATGGCCTGTTTTACCTCATCGGTTGGTGTATCGCCCGGCTCACCCTTTTCGAGCGGGTCATAGTGAAACACATACAGACGGGAGGCAAACTCGGCCACCGGCAACGAGGCTTCACCGCAAAGCTCGCCGTGGCCCTGGGTTGAGGTGACAATTCCCTGCCCCCAGTTTTGCCCGCTGTCGTTGTTAGGATTAAAAAAATAAACGCGCATGATCTCATCCGGGTCCAGCGCAAGCCGCTGGATGGTGATGGCGTGCCAGCCGAGAAAGCGTGTGGCGCTGTCAGTCACTGCTATACCGGCCGGCTGAGGATTAATAACCGGAATGTTGCCGTTGTAAAAAGGGTGATAGGCGGCATAAAAATCTCGAATAAACCCTTCAAAATCTTTCAGTCCACCGGTGAATATGTCGACCGCTATACGAAATCCGTGGCCCACATGATCACCGTGGAATGCGGAGTTCACCCACTTGTGTGGATCTTCTCCACGCCCGGCGCTGCGCCGGCCCATTTCGAAGTAGATGCGGTCGAGGTGCGGTACAGTCAGCAGTGAAACGGCATCTACATCCACCGGTGGCTCGCTGGCCAGACCGGCGCCCAAATCCCGCGAAGAAATACTGTTGCCCTCAAAGCGCATCACCACCTCGTCGTCACGTGCCGCCCAGGCAACAATCCGAAGCAGTTCCGCCGGCATGTTGTAAGCCCACATAGACAAGGCGCGCGTCGACTGACAGGTAGGATAGTTCCCCTGCCCCACCCCTAGCGGGCGCCCGAGCACATTGAGCACATCTGCAAGCACAAAGCATTCCGGCGAACGGCTGCGTCCAAAGACGGCCACAACCTTATCGGCTGCAGCCTCGCACAGCGACAGTCGTATTTGACGCCACAGAGACGGCGCCACGGGAGGTGCGTAGAGGATACCCCGCTCAAGCATCATGGCCAGACCGTAGGCACACTGGCTGGTCTCGGGAAACAGGGCCTCATCAATCAGGGTGTGAATCAACGCCGGATAGCAGTGAAAGGCGTCGGCGCCCGTGTGACTCAAGCCCAAAGCGGTGGGAATCAAGTCGTTCCAACGGCTGCGCAGGTAGCGAATAAACCCCGGCATGTACGGTGAAACCAGGCCGGTACTGTGCATAGCCCTGGCAAAGGCGACGGCCTCCCGCAGCAAAGTGGCATCGTCCATCTGTGTCAGGCGTTCAGCGTAAACATCGAAACCGGGATCTTCGCGGCAGCCCTCGGTAGGGCTGAACACGGCATGGATAAGTTGCAGCGCGTCATCGCCGACGTCGCCACCGAGCGCATCCGGCTTTTGCAGACAGACAGCGATCTGCGTCACCATCTGTTTAACACCATCCACCTGAACCGGCCGTTGCGCGAGAATCCGCCAGACTTCAGCCACCAAATCTTCCAGAAGATTCTCGTAGCCCAAATGCCGGAGCAGAAAGTGATACAGACCCTGAACGGCGAAGCCGATACCGTCCGGCCGCAGCCGGTCGCTCTCCTGAAGGTCACTGACCACCAGGTCCAGGTTCATCGCCAATACCTGGGCAAGAAAATGCTGGGCGTGTTCTGCAGAAATGGAGGGGTGACTATAATCGCCTTTAGCTACCGCCAGAAGGCGGATCTGGCTCAGACTTTCAACCAGAGTTACCACCGGTTCGCCATGGCGGATCGTGCGAACGGCCAGTGAGGGCACCAACGTCTGAGGATAATCCCAATCACTGCCGCCAAAGCACCCGGCCGCCTCAATCGCCGGTACGCGCTCGTAGAGAGCTTCGAGGCCTTCGTCAGTAAACATCAAGACCCGTGCCGCTTCGATGACCTCCAAAACGGGCGACACGCCCTCAGTCGCATTGATTTCGGCAAGGCGTTTGATGGCCGCGTCGAGTGACTTCACTAGCTCATCTAACGCGCTGCTGTGCTGATTCACGGGGGTTTCTGTGGCTCTATTCATACCTCGCAATCCTCCGGTCAATGCCAGGACATGTCAACCTGAGCCGGTTTCCGCGCGTTCGTGTCTTGGGCGGTAGAGCCGCCTATCACTGCGCCGCAGGCTCGGCGCGACTGACCCGCCAGATGATATTGCCCACATCATCCGCCACTAAAAGCCCGCCCTGTTTGTCAATAACAACGCCAACAGGACGCCCCTGGGCCTTGTCGTCGGCATTGATGAATCCGGTCAGTATATCGACCGGCTGACCATCCGGTTCACCATCGGCGAAAGGAACAAAAATGACTTTATAGCCGCTGCGGGGTTTACGATTCCAGGAACCGTGCTGGCCCACAAACATACCGTTGTTGAATTGCTCAGGTAAGGTGTTGCCCTCGGCGGCGGTTAGCCCCAAAGAAGCGGTGTGCGGCCCAAGGGCGTAATCGGGCTTGATGGCCCGGGCCACCCTTCCCGGTTGCTGCGGCTTTACCCGCTCATCCACATTCTGGCCAAAATAGCTGAAGGGCCAACCGTAGAAACCACCATCGGTCACAGACGTCATGTAGTCCGGCACCAGATCACTGCCAAGCAGGTCACGCTCATTAACGGCGACCCAGAGCTCGCCGCTTTCCGGCTGCCAGGCCATACCCACGGGATTGCGCAGGCCAGTGGCAAATTCGCGGTGCCGACCGGTTTCGGGGTCAATTTCCCAAATGGACGCGCGACCTTCCTCATTCTCAAGACCGTTTTCGCCGATATTACTGTTGGAGCCCACACCGACGTACAGCTTGCTGCCATCCGGGCTGGCAACCATGCTTTTGGTCCAGTGGTGGTTGATCTTACCGGCTGGTAAATCGGTGACTTTGGTGCCTTTAGCGGTGATGCGTGTTTGGCCCGTTTCATAGGGAAAGCGCATGACGGCGTTCGTGTTGGCAACGTAGAAGTCGTTCCCGATCAGCACCATACCAAACGGAGAGAGCAGGTCTTGCAGTAGCGTCGAGCGCTCATCAGCCACGCCATCACCATCAGTGTCCCGCAACAGGGTAATCCGGTCAGCGCTGGGCACCGTGGCGCCGGCATCCTCCATGATCATTCTCGTGATCCAGCCACGAATGCCTTGGTTACTGTCCGGGTTCGGCTGCGCATTGGTTTCGGCGACCAGCACATCACCATTGGGCAGTACATAGAGCCAACGGGGATGTTCCAGCTTGTCTGCGAAGACCACCACACGGGTTCCCGCGACGGCATCGGGTTTTCCGCCGGAAGGCCAGCCGGCGGCTTTGGCAATATTGACGGTGGGAATCAAGGATTCGCTCGGGCTGGGTAATGCCGGATCAGGGCCGGTTCCCTCGGCAACGGAGAACTGAGCTGTGTTTCCGCAGGCAGTAAGCGTGAGTATCAGCCCCAGGGGCAATAAAAGATGAAACCGTTTCATATTAATGAACTCCAAGACCAGAATAACCAGAGCGTAGGCCGATTTCGCTGCCACGGCGAGAGACTTCCAACGCTGATTGACTGACTTGGTGCCGAGCTTTCCGTGCTCAGCCAGGTTCGGGGTATCCTGAGTTTTGGCTTTTGCCATTTCCCAGTGTTCAAAAACGGCCGTTCGCGCCATAAAAAAAGGAGGCACGAAGGCCTCCCAAGGACACACAATTTTTTCTATCAGGCAGAAGCAGTGGTGGCCTTCTTGGCCGGAGTTTTAGTAGCCGTCGGCTTTCTGGTGTTGACCTTATGCTTGGCAGACTGCGCTGCGCTGGTTACATCGTCCGCTGCGTCAGATACCGTGTCAGCGACCGCATCGGTGCCTTCAGCTGCTTCTTTCTCAATTTTTGACAAGACATCGGCAGCAAAGCTACCCATACGTAAATTCAGGCTGCGGAGCTGTTCAAACAGCTTTTTACTGTAACCGTAGTAATGTTCGCGTAATGATTTAACAGTGTATTCGCGAGCGCCAGATTCCAGTTTTTCGGCGTAATCGAAAGGCTTGGCAGTCAGCTTCTTCTGTTGCGCTTCTGCAGCATTAATACCTTTCTGTACACTTTCCTGAATCTGTTGCTGATACGTCTTGAGTTTACCCATTTTGAATCTCCTGATTGCTAATGATCGCTTTGATTGAAGAAGGGTTCACCAAGCGAGTTTGTCGACTAAAGTCCGTCGAACTTCGATCTCAGAATCAACAATACGGAGAAAAATTAGAGTGTTCATACTAGATCGCGAAAAAATCGGAAAAGGAAAACAGTTTTGTAATTCTGGATCGCGTTAAATCGAACGCTACGCCGTCAAAAACTCCAGAAAGTGACTGTACAGCCCGATTCCAATCAATACGTTAAACGGGAAAGTCACGCCAAGAGAGGCCAGCATTGCCAGCCCGATATCCGCTTCTGGAATGGCGTGCCTTATTGCTACCGGCGCGGCAATGTAAGAAGCACTGGCGGTAAGGGCGCCCAAAATCACAATAGTTCCGGTTTCCAGACCCAGCCAAATACCGACTAAAAGCCCTGGCACCGAAAGAATCGGGGGCATACAAAGTGCGAAGGCAATCAAACGCCAGTGACGAAGCTGAACCTTGCGCAGCGTTTCCGCCGCAACCAGGCCCATCTCCAGCAGAAACAGCGAAAGCACCAGGGAGAATGCACCCGTCAGCGGCGCCGTAACGCCATCACCCTTGTCGGGCCCGTAAAGAATACCGATAACCACGCCGCCAACCAGTAACACCACGCTTCTGTTCGTAAGGGTTTCCTGCCAAAGGGGCGTGCCTGTGCTGTTTGTTTGAACCGTACCTTGGGTGTAACGCCGATACAGCCACAAGCCAGTAAGAATCGCCGGCAACTCCAACAGCACCAAGTACAGAGTAACCTGCCCGTCAGTCGCCAACCCCCGGGACTCAACCCAAGCCAACGCCACTGCGAAAGTACCCGCACTAACAGACCCATAGTGGGCGCAAAAACTGGCAGCATCCGCCACATTCAAGCGTACAAAGTAGCGAAGCATCGGGAAGAGAACCAAAGGAATGGCAAAACCCAGCGCCATAATCGCCAGCACTTGCGTAACCAGCCCCCAATGAAGATTGCCATGCAGGGCCATGCCGCCCTTGAGGCCTATCGTCAGCATCAACAGAAGGCCGAGAATATCGTAAACGGCTTTCGGAATTGTCAGGTCAGAGCGAAGAGCTCCCGCAATTACTCCAAGCAAGAAAAACATCACGATGATGTCGGGCATGAATCAAACGCTCCGGTGAATCGGCATAGGGGCGATAGAATAGCTGATCAACCTGCATGTCGATAACTTTTACACCGTGATACAGCTCAAAAAACCGAAACCCGTCTTATCGGATTTCATGCATCGAATTTCTTACCACCTTGGTTTAGTTCCGGAACCGGATTTTACGGGGGCAAATCGCATTAAGTGCCTTGCGCAGTTTCAGCGAATGCAACAGTCATTATTTTTGATAATAACAACGGTGACACCGCCAAAACTGGTGTCGTAGAAGATGCAACGGATGCCACTGCTGGCAATCCCAACTTCTACGGGCCCTCGTTAGGATTTACAGAGTTTTCTGTGAGTGGTGGCTACTCCAACAATCCGGTTAAAGCGCAAGCACCCGGTGGCAGTCGATGGACGTATCTGGTCCAATCGTTATGTGATCCCATACGCCAAGCGAAGGAATACATGACACTGTTTGAAATCGTCGCCATTCTATTGAGCCTCTCCGCACTGTTCAGTTACATCAATGCCCGGTTTATCGGCTTACCCACGAGTATTGCCGTAATGGCGTTTTCGCTGGCCTTTTCGCTGGCTCTGGTCGGTATCAACCACCTGGGCGGCCAGGATCTGACCCGCTGGGCAGAGCAGCTGATTGCGCAGGTTGATCTGGGTGAAACATTGCTGAACGGCTTATTGAGTTTTTTGTTGTTTGCCGGCGCCCTGCACGTAAATCTCGACGATCTGGCCGATCAGAAATGGCTGGTGGCGCTGCTGGCGACTCTGGGTGTTGTGGTCACCACGTTTTTAGTGGGATGTGCCATGTGGCTGGTGCTGGGCTGGCTCACTATTCCGCTGCCGTTTATCTACTGCCTGCTCTTCGGCGCCGTGGTGGCGCCCACCGACCCTGTGGCGGTGTTGGCCATTCTTAAATCGGTGGACACACCGAAAGCCTTGTCCACCAAAATTGCGGGTGAGTCCCTATTCAATGATGGCGTTGCCGTGGTCATGTTTATCGCCATTCTGGGCATTGCACAGGGAGACAGAGAGGCTTCGTTTCAGGGCATTGGCCTGCTGTTTCTGGAAGAGGTGGTGGGTGGATTGGTGTTGGGCTTTTTACTGGGGTTGGCGGGGTATCGCCTGCTACGCCGACTCGACAATTACCAGGTCGAAATTCTGGTTACCATTGCCCTGGTGGCAGGCGGCTATGCGCTCGCCAACCGGTTGCATATGTCTGGCCCGTTGGCGGTGGTGGTCGCGGGGCTGATGATCGGCAACCATGGTCGACAATATGCAATGTCGGAAAAAACCGAGCAGCAACTGGATACGTTCTGGGAGTTGATCGATGAAGTGCTGAACGCCGTTCTGTTTTTGCTGATTGGTCTTGAAGTCCTGATCGTCACCTTTGAAATACCGGTACTGTTGGCCGGACTTGCAGCGATTCCGCTGGTCCTTCTGGCACGGCTGGTGGCGGTGGGTGTTCCGGTGATGGCGTTAAAACCGTTCCAGGAACATACCTCAAGCTCCATTCTGGCGTTAACGTGGGGTGGCCTGAAAGGCGGCATCTCCGTTGCATTGGCATTGGCGCTACCCGCAGGG
>JBALXR010000100.1:0-10565 GCA_036960525.1 Marinobacter sp. | reverse complement strand
ATTGGCAATAGGCACGTTGGTCGAAATGACCGGTTTTGATGCCAGCATGGCCTCGGCGAACACATAGGAAAATCCTTCCCGCTGCGACGAGATGACCACGCCATCGCAGGCGGCCATTAATGCTGGAATATCGTCGCGGTGGCCGAGCAAGGTGACCCTGTGTTGCAGTTCGTTATCGAGAATTTTCTGCTGTAACAGCGCTTGGTCGGGACCGTCGCCGGCAATAAACAGACAACCTTTCACGTTTTTAAAACTGTCGATCAGAAACTCGAAACCTTTCACGCTGACCAGGCGCCCAACGGCAAGCCATACCGGTTTTGGCGCGGCCGCTAGCAGGGAGCCTGCCGGGGTTATCTCGCTCTTTTCCTGCAGGCCGTTGTACACAACCCGAACATTGCCGTTAGACAGGGATTTAGCCAGCGCGTTGCTGACAGCAATCACCGCGCTGAAGCGGTGTAGGGCAGGGTAGCGGGATTTGAAACCGTGAAAACTGGCTACCAGCGTTGGTAACAGTGGAAACCGCGCTAATGTGGCCAGCAAGGCGGCGGCTTTGGTGCCCTGGGCATGCACCACGTCGTACTTCTCATCGCGAATTTGCCGATAAAGCCTTGCTAGTAACAGAGGATTGTAGCGTGATTGCTTTGGGTTCAGCGTAATGCGACCAATCCCCGGGGCTAATCCATGCTGGTGCGCAGCGGCGCAGACCAGGGTCACGTGGTGGCCGGCCTGTGCCAGGCCATTCGCCAATTCACGTGTGTGCTTTTCTAATCCACCAACGCCTGGGTTTGCCGACACCATTATTAGCAGGATGTTCAGGGTGCTCGAGTTTGCCATCGCCTAGTGCTCCCGTGCCGCCAGAACTTTGTCATACACGCTCAGGGTGGTGTTGGTTTGCGCCTGCAGTTTGAAGCGGTAGGGAATCTCGATGGTGTGTTGGTTGTGACTCAGCAGGTGTTGAGCTGTTTGTGCAAAGCCGGAAACATCGTCTGGCGTGACCAGCCCTTCGCGGAAGCAGGCCTGCAGGGTTTCGGCGGCACCGCCGCGGTTGAATGCAGCAACCGGCGTACCGGATGCCAGGGCCTCAGTGACGGTGCGACCAAAGGGTTCTGGTTTGGTGGACAGGTGACACACCAGGTCGGCTAGCTGGTACAGCTCGGCCATATCGCTGCGCTGGCCCAGAAAACTGACGTGCTGCTGCAGGCCTAGTTGGTCGCGGCGCTTGGTCAGCTCTGCCATAAAGTGTTCTTTGCCGGGTTCGGCCCCGCCCACCACAATGCCGTGGTAGGGGCGTTCGTTTGTTCCAGCAGGCGCGTTACGAACCAGTTCAGCCATCACCTCCAAAAACTGTAGCTGTCCCTTCCAGCGGGTAATTCGCCCGGGCATCATCAGAAGGCGCTTGTCACGCAGTTGGGGATAGCTTAGCAACAAATCATGGAGCCACTGCTCGGATGGCGGGCGCTTGCGGAAGTAGTTCACGTCAACACCGCGCTGAATCACGGTGATTTTTTGCTCCGGCACAGAAAACTTGTTGATCACGTAGTCTTTTACACAGTTCGACACCGCAATAATATGATCCGCTTTGGTCATTATCGCGCTGTAGGGGCTTACCGAATACATACCGTGGAAGCTACTGATAATAGACGGTTTTTGTTGTTTATTAAGGGTCTTTAGAGCCAGGTGGATAATCCAGGCGGGCATGCGTGAGCGCACATGTACAATGTCGGGCTGTACCTCTTTCAGCAGCCGCGCCATTGGCAGTATCTGGCCAAACGAGGCCAGTGATTTTCGGTGTATGGGCATGGTGATGTGGGTGCTGCCTTCTTGCTCCAGCATATCCGCCAGTGGCCCGCCGCTAGATACAACATAAGAGCTATGGCCCAGGTGCGCTAGCTGCCTGGCGAATTCGACGGTGCCCCGTTCAACACCACCACTATGCAGCGCTGGCAGCGCCTGAAGAATTTTCATAGTTTAGGACCGGTTGGTAAAAAGTGTTTTATAACCCAGCGCGCCGCAGCGTCTGCCTGCCAGAATAAGGTGCGTGATCCGGGGCTGGCGGTCATAACCTTGTAGTGGTCATCCCAGGTAGCGACCAAATGTTGATCTTGCATGGCGGCCAGGCCAAGAGCAACGCGGCTGTGGCGCTTGGCCGGCAGCTGGAATACCCCGGTAGGCACGCCGGAGGTTGCTGCTTCGCACACCATTGAGCTGCTATCTGGGGTTATCCAGGCGCAGCGGCTGTGCGCCAAGGCCGTGTTTAGCCAGTGTTCATCGGTATCCTGCGGTGTTAACACCTGAATTCGGTTGGTTTCCAGCGCGGTCAGCGATTGCAGGCAGCTAGCCGGAGTTCGCCGGGAGCTGCTGATAACCCAGCCCCATTTTGGGTAGTTGTGAAGCAATTCGTGAATCTGAGCCATTATGGCATCGTCGTTCCACTGAAAATGCTTCGATGGACCTCCCACCAGAATCAATCCGCGGGGCTGCGTGCACACTTCTTTAATGGGGGTGATGGCATTGATTACGCCCTGACTCAGAAACAGGTTCGGGCCCGGTTTCACACGGTCGTGTTGGGGGATAATGGCGCCGTCTACCCAGCGCAGGGGGAAGCCTGGCTTCATCATCACCAATGTGCGCGCGCCTTTGAGCTTGCGCAGGGTTAGCAGCAAGCGGTGGGTTGCGGAGCCGGCAGCGATGATGAGGTCTGGTTGCGGCAGGGCCGGATTCAGAGCGGGTGGGCGCCCCAGGAGTACTCGCCACAAGGGTGTTTTAACCGTGCTCACGTCTACCCAGTGCAGTGAGGCGCCAGCCAGTACCCGCAGCCGGTTGCCCAGGCCTATGAGTTGGTTACGGTGGCCCGGTTTGTTGTCGGTTAGCAGCCAGATTGACGGGCTGGTTTTATCAGCGTTTGCGGTCATAGAAGCCCGGGTCATCTGGATCGGGTCGGGTTTTGAAACGGCGGTGCATCCATAGGTACTGATCCGGTGCGCGTTTTATTTCCTGCTCTATGGACTGGTTGATCACGGTTGCGTCAACCAGATCGTCGCCACTTGGAAAGTTCTCCAGAGCCGGATGGAAGTAAATGTCGTAGCCCGGTTTGCCTGTACGGCGAAAGTGGCTGAAGGGCACCACCTTGCAGCCACTGCGTTCGGCAATGCGGGAAGTAGCAGTAATGGTGCCGGTTGGTATCCCGAAAAAAGGCGCAAACACGATGTCTTTGCGGCCGTAATCCTGGTCGGTTGCGTACCAAACCGCGTGGTTCTGTTTCAGGCTGCGAAACAGTCCGCGCAAGTCGCGGGCGCCATGCACCATGCCGTAGCGGCGCTCACGGGCCCAGGTCATTATCGCGTTCACCAACGGGTTGTTATGGTCCCGCTGCATGACGCTTGATTCTATGAAATGGGTGGCAAGGCTGCCCCCCATTTCCAGGGTACTGTAGTGTCCGCCGACCAACAGCACACCTTTGCCGCCTTCCAACGCACGTTCGAAGTGCTCCAGCCCGTGTAAGGTGGTAATGGCTTTGAGTTTGGCGGTATCGCAAAACCAACACACACCAATTTCCATCAAGCCAATACCATTGGCGATAAAAGATTTTTTGACCAATTCGCGTTGCTGCTGCTCAGTGAGTTGCGGAAAACACAGGCGAATGTTGGTTTCGGTAATGCGCCGCCGGCTGCTACTTAGGCGTAAAGCCAGACGACCCAGGCCGGAGCCAATCCACCACTGCGCACGTAAGGGAAGCTGCGCGACCAGCCACATAAAAGACATGACAGCCCAGGTAGGCCACCAGCGTGGGTGACGATATGCGATGAAATCAGTGTTTCGAGGTTGTTTACGGTATTTCTTCTTCACTAAGGTTAAGCTCGCAAGTCTTTGAAGTTTTGGGTAGGCCAGCAAATCTTTTAAGCCTGCACATTAGCAATAGCGAGTGCCGTTGCGAAAGGCAAATAGCCGTTATTTGGTTTATGATAGCGCACTGTCTTATTCGGGGCCCGCTGTGTTGCACTTTATCTACTCCCAACTGATCCGCCTGCTGCTTCCCTATATTTTGCTGCGGCTGTGGTGGGGTGGTCGTCATTCGCCGGGGTTACGCCGTAACTGGGGCCAGCGTCTTGGCTTTGCGCCGGCGGTAAGCGCCCCTGTTATCTGGGTGCACGCGGTGTCGGTAGGGGAAACCATTGCCGCGGCACCCATGGTGCGGCGGCTGTTGGAATACAATCCGGAAGCCACCATTCTGATGACGGCGATGACGGACACCGGGCTGGCCCAGGCGCAGAAGATGTTTGGTGATCAGGTGAGGTACGCTTACGTGCCTTACGATACGCCAGGTGCGATAAAGCGTTTTCTGGCGCGGGTTCAGCCGAGTATTCTGGTTATCATGGAAACCGAGATCTGGCCGAATCTAATCAGCCAGAGTCGTAAAGCGCGCGTACCTGTGTTCCTGATCAACGCACGGCTGTCGGAGCGCTCGGCGCGGGGCTATGAGCGCGTTCGAAGTTTGGCTAGGCCGGTCATGCAGAGTATCAGTTGGGTAGCGGCGCAAGCCGAGCAGGACGCAGTGCGATTTCGTCGGATTGGCGTGGCTGCTGACAGGATTGCCGTTACCGGTAGTGTGAAGTTTGACGTGGATATCGAGCCGTGGGTGCGCGAGCAGGCGCAGTTATTGAAGGTGCAGTTTGGCGGCCGCCCGGTTTGGATCGCCGGTAGCACCCACGACGGTGAAAGTGGCCAGCTGCTAAAAGCCCACCGGCAACTACTTGCGGTGTTACCGGATGCCCTTATGATAATTGTGCCGCGCCATCCCGAGCGTTTTGAGCAGGTAGCCAGCACTGCTACAAGAGCCGGTTTCAGCCTGGCCAGGCGATCTTTGAAAGATAATCCGGCTTCTGCTCAGGTTTATCTATGTGACACCATGGGTGAGCTGATGATGCTCTACGGCGCCAGTGATCTTGCTTTTATTGGCGGTTCGTTGATTGATCGGGGCGGCCATAACCCGTTGGAGCCGGCAGCCTGGGGCATTGCGGTTATCTCTGGCCCCCACGTATTTAACTTCGAGTCAATTTATCAGCGCCTGCAGGAGCACGAGGGCGTTACTATTGTAAATTCTGCCAAGGAGCTTGGCGGTCATTTATCCCGCCTGTTGAGCGATCATCAGGCGTTGCACGAAAGCGGTCAGCGCGCTTTGGCGGTAGTGCAAAGTAACCGAGGCGCGCTGGACCGTGTGGTGGCAGGCATCAGCCAGCGGGTTTAAGCCCGCCAGCTGAAGAATGCGGCAACAGGTTTACTGGCCCATTGTTTGACTATTTAAGGTTGTGTCGTCGTTGGCCAAAGCTTCGATGCCCGGTGCATCTGCGCTCAGCCAGTTGTTTAGCTCTACCAGATCTTGCGGGCTTAGGGTGCCAGCCGACTGCTTGAGCCGTAACGAGTTCACCACGTAGTCGTAGCGGGCGTTGGCGAAGTCCCGCAGCGCTACATAGTAAGCGCGCTCGGCATCCAGCACTTCTACAATGTTACGTGTGCCCACGTCATAACCGGCACGGGTGGCGTCCAGCGCGCTGCGCCGCGATATAATAGTCTGGTCCAGCGCCGCTGCGGTTTGAATGTTGTTATTGATGGTCAAAAAACGACTGCGGGTGTCTACGCGAACATCACGGCGCACCGTGTTCAGCGACTCCTCGGCCACTGTCAGCAGCGAACGCTGCTGACGCACACCGGCTTGAATGCCGCCACCGGAATAGAGCGGAACGTTTAGCTGGAAGCCAATAACGCCCTGGGTGGTGGTGCCGTTGCGCTGCTGAGTTAACGAGCCGCTGCTATCGAGGCCGCCGATTTTGGACGTGCCGTAAGAGGCTTGAAAATCCACCGTTGGATAATGCCCTGCCTTGGCCGCTTTCAAAGTTTCCTCGCTGGCTTTCAAGTCAAACATAGCCGCTTGAATGGTCCAGTTCTGCTCCAGCGCGATGGTTTCCCACAAATCCGGATTCATCGGCTCGGGCGGGTTCAGGGGGAAGTTCTGGCGCAGATTTTCAAGCTGCTCTGTGTATTCGCCGGTTAAACGAGCCAGCTGCTCGCGGGCGATGTTAAGACTGTTTTCCGCAGCAATTCTCTGGCTACGGCTGTCATCAAACGTGGCGCGGGCTTCAAGCACTTCGGTAATGGCGATCAAGCCCACATCGAAGCGTTCCTGGGCTTGGTCGTATTGGCGCTGTATAGCCGTTTCGGTGGCTCGCAGGGTGGTCACTGTGTCTTGCGCCCGCAGTACGTCAAAATAGGCGGAGGCCACATCCAGAATCAGCTGTTGCTGGGCAAGATGGTACTGGGCGCGAGCCGAGTCGGTCTGGAATTTGCTGGCATCGTAGTTGAACCATGCATCAGCGCGAAACACCGGCTGGGTCAACTGCAGGCCAAGGCCCAGGGTTGTGTAGCCCACATTCTGTGACGGGCCATCGCTATCCGTATAATTGGCGTCGGCAGAGGCGCCAATTTGCGGCAGCAATTGGCTTCGGCTGATATCGCTGGCCGCCTGCCGGGCTTCAAAACTGGCGCGGGCAGACGCAATTCCAGAGTCGTAGGAGAGTGCTTTTTCGTAGGTTTCAATCAGGTTCATGGCAAACACGGGCGTAGCCGCAAAAAGGCCAATAAGCCCGGATAGCAATTGTTTCTTCATTTCATCTCCTGAAAACCTGTGCGCTTGGGCGAGTGCCCACTTGGTGGCAAGCAAATCTGTATGCCCATTATGGCCAATTATCACCAACAGCTCTACCGTTGTAGAAGTCATGTATTAGCGCGAGCCAGTCCATCCCAAAGCCAGCTTTACACCATACTTGCAATCCATGCAGGCCAGCGACTATCTTTCAGAATTGTTTTTAGCTTAGGGCAAACCATGACCAAACCGTTCCAGTTTCAAGCTGACAACGTCAGCATCGAAAAGCGTAAAACCGTGTTTCAGGGCTTTTTCCGCATGGACAAACTGTGGTTAAGCCATCCGCGTTTTGACGGCCGCACCATGCCCACTTTCACCCGCGAGCTGTTTGTCCGCGGCGACGCCACCTGCGTGCTGCCTTATGATCCGCAGCGCGATCAAGTCGTATTACTGGAACAGTTTCGCCTGGGAGCGATCGGGCGCAACCAATCGCCTTGGCTGCTGGAACTGGTGGCGGGTATGAACGAAGAGGGCGAAAACCCGGAAGACGTGGCCCACCGCGAGGCCGACGAAGAAGCCGGCCTGAGTTTTAAACGCCTGGACCCTATTTGCAGTTACTTAGTGTCGCCCGGTGGCACCACCGAAATGATTTACCTGTATTATGGCGAAATCAATAGTGAAAACGCCGGCGGTTTGTTTGGCCTTGAGTACGAACATGAGGACATTCGCGCCCACGTGCTGGCTGCTGACGACGCCATAGCAATGATCAAGGACGGTCGTATCAACAACGCCGCCGCCATTATTGCGTTGCAATGGCTGGAGCTGAATCGCCCGCGCCTGCGGGAAGGTATGAATCGATGAATCAGTGGACCATGAAGCCCAAACGCTACGTGCCAGACCTAAGGCAGCTGGGCGCTTTGGGTGATGGTAACTATCAAAGGCTGCATAAACTGCGCCAGCTGGAAGCCGACGGCCAGCCCGTTGCAGAGTTCGAGCTTCACCGTGAACACCAGTATTTAGGCCGGGTGCGTATCGAAATCCTGCAAACCGCGCGCTTTACCGAAACTCTGCTGCTTGAACAGGTGCACAACGCGGGGCGCTGGCTGAACAATCCGCAAATGACCGTGAGGGTGTATCATGATGCCAAGATGGCGGAAGTGATCAGCTGTTACCGTGACCGCCAGATTGCGCCGGTGAACGACTACCCTAATCGCTACATGCACCACCCCGATGAAAAAGTGCAGGTGAACAGTTTTTTGGCTGACTGGCTGGATTACTGCCTGCGTTTTGGTCACCTGCCAATGGAACACGCGGTCTGGACATCGGGTGACTGCCAGAATTAATACCGACCAACTTTTGATAATCTGCCGAACCGCACAAAAACACGGCCTGAACTGGCCAGAATGTGATCTCTTTAGCATTCGGCAAAGGGTCCGCAAGCTCCGGTCAGCGTAAACTGGAAGTCACCCTTAACGCGATGTTTGCCGGATCTACCCCATGACGACTCAATCTTTGCTGCAAGAGCTGCGGCCGCTAAGAGTGTTGCAGCTGACAGACCCCCACCTGATAGCCGACCGCGATGGTAAGTTGCTTGGCATGAACACTCGCGACAGTCTGGCCGCGGTGATTGATGACGTGCTGAAACACTGCGGTCAGCCAGATTTGGTGCTGGCCACCGGTGATTTGGCACAGGATGGCAGCGTTGTTGCCTACGAGGCGCTGGCGCTGGCGCTGGCGAGATTCGATTGCGACAGTTTGTGGATTCCGGGTAACCACGATAATACAGAGCGATTGTGGCCGGTTGCCCAACGCTACCGTGCCGAGCGCAAACACCTGAAGCAGGGCGGCTGGCAGATTCTGATGTTGGACTCATCGGTACCGCAGAAGGTGCACGGCGAGTTAATCCGGCAAGAGTTGGAATGGCTAGACGCAACTCTGACAGCGAACCCCCGGTTGCCCGCGCTGATAGCTTTGCATCATCACCCGGTGGATATAACCGCCAACTGGATGGCCGATATTGGCCTTCACAATCGTGACGCTTTCTGGGCGATTATTAATCGCCAGCCACAGGTTAGAGTCGTTACCTGGGGCCACATTCATCAGGAGGTGGACCGGCAGGAAAACGGCGTGCGCTTGTTGGGCACGCCATCAACTTGTATTCAGTTTACCGCCGGCGCCCGTGAGTTTTCGGTTGAAGAGCGGGCACCGGGGTATCGTTGGTTTGAGCTGGGCAACGCCGGTGCGTTTACGACCAAGGTGCACCGGGCGCTGGATTTCAAGGTGGTGCTGGATCGCGATGGCGGGGGCTACTAGCTCCTATCTACTAGGCCCGCGCCCACTGAACTCTGCTCAAGCGGTTTGCTCTGCCAATTTCTGGCGCAGCTCTTTGGCGGCGTTCACCATGGCCCGCAGTGCGGGTTGCACTTCCTCCCAACGGCGGGTTTTCAGGCCGCAATCCGGGTTTACCCACAACCGCTGCACTGGAATTCGTTCTGCTGCCTTGTTCATCAAGCCGATAATCTGATCCACCTGCGGAATGTTCGGGGAGTGAATGTCGTAAACACCGGGGCCAATGTCGTTAGGGTAGTCAAAGTTCTTGAAGGCGTTTAGCAGTTCCATGTCGGAACGCGACGTTTCAATAGTAATAACATCGGCGTCCATGCGGGCGATGGCAGCGATGATGTCGTTGAACTCCGAATAGCACATGTGGGTGTGAATCTGGGTTTGATCAGTTACGCCGTTAGCGGTTATGCGGAAAGCATCTACCGCCCATTGAAGGCAGCTGGCCCAATCGGTCTGGCGTAATGGCAGGCCTTCGCGCAGCGCGGCTTCGTCAATTTGGATAATCTTCACGCCAGCGGCCTCTAAATCCTGCACTTCCTCGCGAATCGCCAACGCCAGCTGCAAACAGGTGTCACGGCGAGGTTGATCGTCGCGCACAAAGGACCAGTTCAGAATGGTGACTGGGCCGGTCAGCATGCCTTTAAGCGGTTTGCTGGTGAGCGACTGGGCGTAGTTTATCCAGTCTACCGTCATCGCTTTTGGCCGCGAGATATCACCGAACAGAATGGGTGGCTTCACACAGCGGGAGCCGTAAGACTGCACCCAGCCGAAGCGACTGAAAACATAGCCGTCCAGCTGTTCGCCAAAATACTCCACCATATCGTTACGTTCGGCTTCACCGTGCACCAGTACATCCAGTTCCAATTCTTCCTGCTGGCGGACACAGTGGGCGATTTCCTTGCGAATGCGCTCCTGATAAGCGGCGGCATCCAGCTGACCCTTGCGAAATTGCAACCGGGCTTGGCGAATTTCGGCGGTTTGTGGAAAAGAACCGATCGTCGTGGTCGGGAATGCCGGAAGATTCAAGTGCTGCTGTTGCAGGGCAATGCGCTTGCCGAACGGGCTCTTGCGCTGGCCCAGTTCAGGCGTGATCGCCGCCACCGATGCGGCCACGCTTGGATTGTGCACCCGCGGTGACTGGCGCCGGCTGGTCAGCGCGTAAGCGTTGGCGGTAAGTTCTGTAGCAACGGTGTCGCGGCCGTGGGTCAAGGCGCGGGCCAGCAGATTCAGTTCTTCCAGTTTCTGTTGGGCGAAGGCTAGCCAACTGCGTACTTCGGCATCAAGCTCGGTTTCCTGGGTCAGATCCACGGGCACATGCAGCAGTGAACAAGACGGCGCCAGCCATAAACGATCACCCAGTTTCTGCTGTATCGGCTCCAGCCAGTCCAGCGCTGCCGTTAGGTCGGTTTTCCAGATATTACGACCGCTGATAACTCCTAACGACAGCACTTTGTGGCTTGGCAGCCAGTCAACCAGGCGTTGAACTTCCGCCGGTGCGCTAACGGCGTCCAGGTGCAGGCCAGCCACTGGTAGTTCGCAGGCCAGTTGCAGATTCTCACGCAGTTCGCCAAAGTAGGTGGTTAGC